>CP133187.1:600000-900000 GCA_030913685.1 Oscillospiraceae bacterium MB24-C1
GATTTGACGCCTGAGCAAAAGGATGCTACAATCGGGGCAAAAGCCGATCAACTGTTGGCGAAAAATGATACGGGAGCGTTTTGCATGAACTATGACGTTGTTTTCCATGTGGACGAAATGAGCAAATGGGCGTTGACGTTAAAAAACGTATCCAATCTGTTACAACAGGTGGATAAAGAAAAAACGCGCATCGAAATTCTGGCCAACTCTGAAGCGGTAAAAGGCTATATGCTGTTAGATAATATTTTCGAGACAGATATACGGCAGTTACATGCACAGGGCGTCGTATTTGTTGCATGTAATAATGCCCTGAAAGCGCTGGCAATCGATCCAATTGAACTACTACCATTTATAAAGGTTGTTCCCGCCGGTGTTTTGGAGCTAATTGAACGGCAATCCGAGGGATATGCGTATATCAAACCATGACGATGATTGAGTAAAGCCCAGTCGCTATATGTCATGGATACACAGTTGATACCACCACATCAGCTGGTGATATCTCTCGTCCCTATTAAATCAAAAAAAGTCCAGCTTAGGCTGGGCTTTTTTGCATACATACGATAAAATAGAATCGTGCGATAAAAGATGCTAAAATACTAAAAATTAGACCTGACATAGTAAATACTAAGCATCTTTTACAGCGATAACACGACTGAATATGCGTTGACCCATTTATGTTGTTCAAAATGTTATTAAATACAGCGAATTGGAGTGATTAAATTGAACCTTCGCAAGCTTTCTTATTTTGTAAGTCTCGCAAATCATTTAAATTACACCCGAGCCGCTGAGGAAAATTATATTTCCCAACCAACCATGACAGCACAAATTAATTCACTCGAAGAAGAATTGCAGGTGAAATTGTTTGAAAGAAGTAATAAATCTGTAAGTCTAACCGCTTCCGGTGAGTTGTTTTTAAAAAATGCAGTCCATATTTTAAATTATTATCAGTCCAGCGTTCAGAAATTACGTGATTTTGATAAGAGGCAAGAATCCAGTCTTTCTGTTGGCTTTAGCGGCCCTATCGCTTCAGAGTATATTCCTACATTAATCGCAACATTTAAAAGCAAATTTGCCAAGATATCTTTAAATATGAAGAAAGGTACACTAAGCGGAATCACTCAAGACTTAAAAAAAGGTATTGTAGATGTCATTTTCTCCAATCAATTCGAAATACAAGGGCACCCCGAATTAGATTATGAAGTTTTATTTGAATCTGGGCCCTGTGTAATAATAAATTCAAACCACCCATTAGCTAATAAAAAATATCTTACACTACAGGATTTGCGTGGCGAACGCTTATTTGCCACTAAAGACCATGCTTCATCTGAACTGTCTCGGTCTGCACAAATTTTACAATCAGGCGGTTTGCAGTATAAAGACGAAGATATTATTTATGACGAAGAGGTTGTTTTATCGATGGTGGCCGGAGGCCTTGGTCTGTTCCCCACCTCCCGTTGGTATAATCAATATTTACCATATAAAAATAATAACAAATGTCTTGATTTACATATCAATGTTGAAAATATGAAGTTTGTTATAGCTTGGCAAAAAGACAATAATTCCTTTGCGCTTAAGCAATTTATTGATATATCACAAAACTACCAATGGGGTAAATATAGCATTTAGCACCTGCTATTTTACAATGATTTTTGCACTATAATCAATAGCCAAAACTACCATAGAAAAAAGCTATACCGCTATCTGATAATGTAATTTTACTTCTTTAAAGTCAAGTGTTATGATCTAGACAATCTTTTATTGATCAGGAGGGAAACCATGATAAGCAACAAGATAATAGCATCTGCGCTGGCTGTTTCAATGGCTTTAAGCTCAATGGCAGTATTTTCAGGCTGTGCTACGACAAAAGAATCGGCTACACTTGGCTATAAAACTGGAACTTACACAGCTTCAGCAGAGGGAAATAATGGCGATGTTAATGTAGAAGTTATCTTTACAGACAACAACATATCATCTGTAAACGTGGTTTCTCATGCAGAAACACCTGGTATTTCAGACCCTGCAATAAGCAGAATACCAAGTGCAATTGTAGAAGGTCAGACATTGGCTGTTGATAGTGTATCTGGCGCTACTGTTACTTCAAATGCAATACTTAGCGCTGTTGAAAAATGCGCAATAGAAGCTGGCGCTGATGTGACAAAACTAAAGGAAAAAACACAAAATACTAAAACTAGTGATATTGTAGAAGAACTATCCACAGATATTGTTGTGGTTGGTGCTGGCGGCGGCGGTATAGTTGCTGCTATTCAAGCCAGCACACTTGGTAAGGATGTAATCGTTCTTGAGAAGTTGGCTACCGTTGGTGGAACCAGTGCACATACTGAAGGCATGTTTGCCGTAGATTCCCCACTTCAACAAGAGGCTAATGTCTCTATCACAAGTGCAGAAGCTCTAAAAAAAGTAATGGCTTATCATCACTGGAAAGCAGACCCTGTATTAACCAAGACTTTTTTTGATAAATCTGGTGAAACAATTTCGTGGCTTATGGATCTTGGTGTCAAATTTACGGCTGTTGAGACCCTTGGTCCTTCCCTTCAAACCTGGCATGTATTTGAAGGCCTTGGTGAACAGTACATAAAAACCTTATATGATATCGCACAAGACAATGGCGTAAAATTCTATCTTGAAACACCTGCTACGGAATTAATTACTGAAGATAACATGATAACAGGCGTGAAAGCTCAAAAAGCGGATGGTGCAATCGTCAATATAAAAGCAAAAGCTGTAATCTTGGCAACAGGTGGTTTCGCTGACAGCGAAGAAATGATAAACAAGTACACAGACTTTAACTACGAAGATATCATGGCGATTGGTTCACCACAAAGAACAGGTGATGGCATCTCAATGGGTATTAATGTAGGCGCCGATACAGTTGGCATGTCTACAGTAATGATGTGCGGTGGTGTTCTTAGGAGCTTGTCGGTATACTCTCAGCTTAACGCTGCAGCAGGTCGTCAGCCTTTCCTCTGGGTAAATGAAAAAGCAAAACGTTTTGCGGACGAATCAATTGTTTTTGATTTTTCTTTCTCAGGAAATGCAATGAGCCAGCAACAGGAGGTATTCAATGTGATGGATACCGCAGCACTTGAATATATCAGGGATAAAGGCTGCTTCTTTGGGAGAGGCAAGTTTGTACCTACAGGTTCAAAGCTTACAAAGGTATTTGAAGAGCTCGAACATGAAATTAGTATTGGTAATCCCGATATTTTTGTAGCCGATTCTTACGAAGAGTTGGCACAAAAAATGGGGGTAGATCCTAAGGCATTTACAGAGACCGTCACCCAGTATAACGAGTATGCCACGAGCGGAGTAGATGAGGACTTTGGAAAACCTGATAAATTCCTGCTCCCCGTAACGAAGGGGCCTTACTATGCATTTAAGCTTACAAAAGTATATTACTGCACAGTTGGTGGACTAAAAGTTACACCCAGTGCAGAAGTTTTGGGAACAGATGGAAATGTCATCCGCGGATTATATGCTGCTGGTTGCGATGCTGGTGGCTTGTACGGCGACTCTTATGATGTTGGCATCGCGGCAGGTTCTCAAGAGGGATGGACGGTAAACTCTGGACGTATAGCCGCACAGCATGCAGTAGAAAACTTATTTTGATCAAGCCATTGGACAAAAATAAAAAACACTAAAAACACAGAGCAAAGCCGCAGAAACAAGCCGTTTCTGTGGCTTTGTAGTTGAGAAATCTTATCTCTTAGATGATGCAATAATATAAGATTTCTTCTATTTTTGTGACCTTCTAGCGAACTACTTATAATACTTAACAGCATCTATCACAAACGCAAAACGCAATGAGGTGCGAAGCGCCGACTTCGGACCAACTTAGCCCGAAGTCTCTGGGTTCGGAGAATACACTCCCCAACAAGCAAGTTTTGAGATTTTCCCGCAAGGGAAAATCTCAAAAGTGTGCAAGTGCCAATACACTTGCCCTGCTTGCAGGTTAGCGGAATAATGGAAATCGTGCATATTTAACTTGAACAGCACATCATAATCATGTATAATATAATTATAATTATGTAAAGGGGTTGGTTCAGTCCGGCGCACTTGATATTACAGAATCAGTAATATAAGTGAAACGTGGAAACCAAATAATCATTAGTTTCATAAGAACAAGGAAACCTGTTGGTTAGTACAGGCTATGTTTTTATGTCTTGAAATGATTATTTTTGTTTTCCACAGAGTAGCTAACCTTTAGGCTGTGGAAAAATTCCACAGCTTTTTTTGTTGTGGAAATTTTATAAAGAAAGGTAGAAATGATAATGATTAAAGCAGTAAAACCGTACCTAAAAAAACCAGTCCTCTTTGAAAAAAGCAAAGCAAAATTTTGGAACGACCCACATATTTCGCAAAGTATGCTAAAAGCACACTTAAATCCTGATTTTGAATCCGCAACCCGCAGATTGAGTTTTGTAGAACAATCTGCTAATTGGATTTCAGACACCCTACCCCCCTCATCCTATAAAAGGCTTTTGGATTTAGGCTGTGGCCCCGGTATCTATGCAGAGCTGTTTCATGCAAAAGGTTATCAAGTTACCGGCTTCGATATTTCAGAAAACTCAATACAGTATGCAGAGAAAATCGCCAGAGAAAAGGCGTTGAACATCGCATACCAAAAAGGTGATTATATTCAATCTCCAATTGAGGGAAGCTATGATTTGATAACGATGATCTATTGTGATTTGGGCGTTTTATCGCATACAGAACGCAAATCCTTGTTGCGAAAGGTTTACAATGCACTATCTCCAACCGGATGTTTTCTATTTGATGTTTTTACTCCTTCCGAATATGAAAATCAACCGGAATATAAGACTTGGAGTTACGAAGAAGGCGGTTTTTGGAAAGCAGCTCCATATATCTTGTTACAACAGCTTTACCGTTATGACCATGACAATACATTTCTTCGTCAGTATATTGTTGTAACAGACAGCGAAACAACTTGTTATAACAACTGGGAGCATACTTTTGAGATTGAGGAATTAAGAACAGAATTGCAGGAGGCAGGTTTCCATAATTTACAATTTTACGGAAATGTAGCCGGCGCAGAATATAAACACGGAAATAAAACTATATGTGTCGTGGCAAAAAATAACTGAAACTGACTTCTTTACATAAATGATGTCGGGCCGACTTAACCCAAAAGTGCAAAACAGAAAGACTGTTCCCAACAGCATCAACTGCGGAGATACAGCCTCCTTTACCTTTATGCCATCTACGGCCCCAGGAGCATAAATGCCGTCTTCAAAAAGAAATAGAAAAGTATCTTCATTCGCCAGCCGGAGGAATCGTCCTCCGGCTTTTGTTTTGACTAATAACCTGTTATTTAGCGGCTCTACATGGGTATTCAATTGCCGTTTTCAACAAGAGATAAGCTACCAGCCGGAGATTAACTCTCCGGCTGGTAGCTTTGCTAATGAACTACTATCTGCTTCCCTGAAAAGGTTCAGAGAAATGCGTAAGCGTCAATTCTTGAACTTGCGTACGCCACATATCGGCTATTGTAGCATTTTTTTCGTTTTATCTATCGCTACATAACCCTTGCGCGATCGCACTTAAATTCGGTTTAACTACATTTAGAAATTCAAATTTTCCGTCAAAATCTATACCTTTTACCACCATTTTATATTCACAACATCCTGGACATGTTCGGTCGCAGAAAGTAACAGTAAACGGTTCAGAAATCTCTACCTCAAGCTCATTTTCTGTTTCAAATTCTTTGACATAGTACCAGTTCTGAACACACTCTTTTTTGCCATTACAAATTCTTTCCAACTCAAATAATAGCTTAACTTCAATTTCATCATCACCATTATCATTGCTTTCCGCTTCAAAGCAAATAAGACTTGAAAACTCAATCTTTACTATTGGTCTGCATAAGTCAGTAGTATCTATTACTAATCTATCTAAATCAAAACATTGCTGTGGCTCAACATAGTCATCATCTATTGCAAAGATTGCAGGTTCAGGGTTAAACCCACACTCTAATAGTACTTTTCTGGCTTTGTCACAGCAATCCTTATCTTTATTCTTGTTTTTTGGGAAACTGTAAGCATTATAACATTCAGCATTATATCTTTCCATTATAATCACTCCTTTGTTAATAGAGAAGCGAGCGCTTTCCGTTAACATTTTATGAGTGTAAACAAAAATAAGTTCATTAGTAGAAATCAACCAGTCTCCCTGCGTCACCCTTTCCTGCTATCTGAATAGGATGTAGTACAACGGCAAAGCACAGGGGTACATACTCAAGAAAGGAGGCGTATCTTATGTGGTGTCAAAACAATTTCCGTTGTTTCCGGTGTGACTGGGTTTGGAATGGTCGCTGCTGGCGCTGCCAGTGCGGGCCTATTTGTAATTTAGATTAAATTATATAAGACATTCTGCTTTTATCTATATTGACGGAGCACCTATTTTATGGTGCTCCGTTTGCATGGAGCCAGTATTAACACACATTCCCGTTTCGCTACTAAATTACAATTTGACGGCCTATTAAAGATATTGCCATGCTTTTTAAATTGCGGTAGAATTATCCTATAGCATTTGAGCGACTACTATTATTGCTGGTGGTATCGGTGTTGTTTAAAACTTCCAAGGCCCCCTGGCCCTTGGACAGACAATGGTCCATTGGAAGATGATGTATCAATGGCAATTTTTGTATCAGGTGAAATTTATATTGTAAAGTCTGAACATACTTCTTACGAATATTTGTTATTGGAGAAATTATTAAAATTGGATTATAAAGCTATAATTGAATCATCTTCTAGCACTAACAACGCCGAATTTATTATATTTAAAAAACAAACCAACTGCGCGTTATGTTAAATTGAACTGCTCACTATGGTACAAAAAGTAATTATGTCACATTTAAAAACTGTATTTGGGAGATTGTTGTGAATAAGAAATTATTTGTGTCATTTCTATTATTACTCTTGTGTGCATGTTCTCAGAGTAATAAAAATAAAGAGTGTCTGTCTAATCAGTATGTCGATATTCTAAAAAGCGGAAATTATTATATGAGCTACATGGATTCTAGTATTGCCTATGATCATACACCAGTGTTTATGGAAAGGGCTCAAAAAGGTACATTAAGTGCTGTAAGATATGAAATGCAAGGGGATGTTCTCTCGTCAATAGCCGATAATAAAATAATTACTATTATTTGCAACGGAGAAGTTTTAGCAGAGTTGCCCATGCAGGAATATACGGATAAAACAGGTTTAAAATCCTGCGCACTTGATTTCAGCGACCTTACTTTCAGCGGAGTTTTCGGCGAAAAAACAATTGATGGGGTTGAATACTATTTTGAAACCTTTGAATACCGCGTTAAGGATAAAACGGCTACAATCGATTTTATGTATTCTAATGATCACTTGCAAGGAATTGTATTGTATGAGTCCGGGGGGCTGTTTAAAGACCCGACCATTAGCAACACTTATCCAGAGGACTTATTTGTGATTCCGGAGGCCCATGCAAATTACCAGGATTCCTCGTCGGCTCCGGCTCAATGATCGTTCACTATGTTATAGACAGGGATGCTTCAGCGTCCATTATTTATATAACAAGGGGGTTCAAATCATGATTGTATTAGCTATCATTTCTACTATTATTGCTGGTGGTATCGGTGCATTTTTAGAGCCAATTTCTTTTGCAGTTTCACTACCTATTGCAGTTATGGGTGGATTTATATTAAAGGCTATAAAAGATAAAAATCTGAAAATAGCAACGATACAAAATGAGCAAACTAGACAATTCAAATGCCGCTAGCTGTAAGTGAAGCTAGTGGCATTTGAATTTTTAATTTAATGGTTTATCATTTTCTTATGTTTTTAAAATCGGGAATGGCTTTCCATCTACTACTTCAGGTATGCTTACCCCCAAAAGCAGCGCCAATGTAGGATAAATTGACATCATGTCCCCGCTTATCAGGCGCTCACTGGGCAAAATATCAGGACCAAAGGCGATTAAAGGTGGCTTATTCCCCTTTGCGGGATGATGTCCGTGCATTGCCCGGTAAAACTTATATTCGGAAGATCCAAACGGAATAATAAGCGAATCGGTAAGACTGTTTTGAAAAAGCGTTCCCAAGGTACCCTCTAGAACAAAAGAAAAATCACCTTTCAGATGTTCTTCCCTTTCAACTTCATCAGCTTTATAAACGCGCTCGATATATTGTGGATATCGCATCTGAATATCAAGAAGCGCAGCGTATACTTTTTGCTCTAATTGTTGATCATCGGAGTTGGCCAGCATGATTTGCGTGGAGAAGCCCGCTGAAAAACTGTAAGCGTCGAAGCTCTCGGCTTTTCCGCAGGCATCTATACGGATGAATCCCATATCTTTTAGCAGGACATTCAAATTAAACACGGTATCAATATCAATCTGTCCATGATCACCAAGAATGATAAAATTAGTTTCTTCAAAGGTACCAGCTTCCCGTGTCGCCTGAATAAAGCGTTCGGCGATAATGTCTAGTTGTTTGAGGCAATTGTTTACCTCTCTACCCTGATCACCGTACAAATGCCGAATATGATCCAAATGCACAAGATGACACAACAGCAGATTAGGTTTTTGCTTTTTCAGAATATCCAGCGCAATTTCAACCCCATAATAGACCATATCTTCATTATTAGACCAGTCGTAATGCGCAATATATCTGTCATAATAGTCTCGCATTGCCAAAGGGGAAGAAGCCTTTGCATAAACTTCTTTCGCTTTTTGTTCGCTTCCCCGTACAGGCCATATTTCCGGAATATTATATCCTCGATTGTCCCCCGCTGTAACGGGCCATAAAACCGTCGCTACATTACCCCCCTGTTCCCATACGGTATCCACCAGCGTTTTAACTTTGATATTCTCTTTTTCCCAGTACCAATCTGAGCCCATAATGCTCCAATCAGGATCTTTGGGGTCTATGGAAGCCTTTTGATTGTGAGAAATACCGTGCTTATCAGGGTGTACGCCCGTGATAATGGTGGTATGGATAGGGTAGGTTAGCGTTGGGTAGATTTCTCTGATATGATTTACAACTGATGCTTTTTTAAGAATTTGCGAAAAATAAGGCAACCTTGAAAGTTGCTCCAAATCATTCGTTTGCAAAGCGTCAAAAGACAGTACAACCAGTTTATTGGCCATATTTGCTCCATTCCGCCGCACAGTAACGGCATAATAATGAGATAAAACCATTTCGGACGATAAGCTTCGCTCGATTGCTACAATGGTTTTCGTAGGGAGTTGGAAAAGTAAGCGAAATATTTATCGCTTCTTCTCCAGCTTTTTTAAATAATTATTTTTTTAAGTACTTGTTTATTTTGGTTTCCGCATCAGCTACCGTAGTAGCAATATCGGCGCCGTTGACCCAAATGGCATCCATAACAGCGACAAGCTCGTTGCTGGATTGTGCGTAGCCGGGATTCATCGGACGGCCATGACCAGAACTTTCAAGCTGATCCAGTGCAACCTTAAATTGTGGGGTAGTCTTGTAAAGATTCTGTATACGCTCAGTGGCGGTCGCACTCTTACGACTGGTGACATATCCGGTATATTCGCTCGCATAAGACGATTGCTCTGTGGCGGTCATCCATTTAATAAACTCCCATGCTGCCTCTTTTTCCTTATCCGAAATTTTAGTGGTCATAATCAGATTGCAACCGCCGGTTGGCACGCCGTAATCGGTGTTCTTTGGAATATAGCAAGTATTAACCTCAAAGTTATTTTCCTTAGCTACAGCGATCGCTTTACTCAGGTTTGCCGTGGATGTCATCCACATAGCGCAATTCTGATTCATATAGTCCGCATCCACCTTACTGGAATCAGTGCCTGCAACACAGCGAATATAGCCCTTGTCTTTAAGATCCTTGAAAAACTGCAGAGCAAATTTCGCTTCATTTGTATTGATATTGGTGGTCATCTCATCGTCGCTCAGAATTGAAGAACCGTTTTCAAGCATAAATGCTTCAAAGGTCCAGATGTAAGAATACATGGAAAGTCCATAAGCGCCTGTTTTTTCTTTGATGGTTTTGCAGTACTCAGCCAGCTCATCCCAGGTTTTGGGTCCGTTTAAATCGAGACCGGCTTGTTTAAGCAGCGTTGTGTTCATGTAAAGAATAGGGGTGCTTCTAAGATATGGCAGGCCATACCAAGTATCACTTACCTTGCAGTTTTCCAATAGCCCTTCATAGAAGTCGTTCATATCGATTCCGTCGCGTTTAATATAAGGGCTAAGCGGTTCAAGTACGCCGTTTTCAGCAAAGGTCTTGATTGAAGCAATTTCCATTACAGTAACAGCGGGAGTTGTGCCCGAGACATATGCAGCTTGAAGCTTCTGGTGCAGGTCATCATATGTACCTTGATACTCCGCAGTAACCTCTATCCCTTTTTCTTTGCCCACGGTTTCATTAAACTGCTTGACCAAGTTCTCATTGTTTTCCTGAATTTTATCACTCCAGGAATACCAAAAGATGATTTTGGTAGGCTCACTTTCCGCATCGGTGTTCGAGGAACCTGAAGCACTGCCCTGACTGGCACTGGAACTACCACAGGCCACCAAAGACAGCAGCATTGAAATCGCCATTACAATAGATATTAGTTTTTTCATGTTTAACCTCCGATTAAATTTTGGGGAACCACTTAGATTTTATATCTTTACAAATGCCAACGGCATACTTCTTCAGATTGAGATATTCTTATATCCCATTACTTTTCTCCCGTGTAAGTAAACGCTTTTATGATTTGCTTTTGTGCCAAGAAAAACGCAAGCATTACCGGTATGACTAACAAGACGTTTCCGGCCATGAGGATATGATAGCTAATTCCACTTTCCGACTGTCGCAGCGCGGCAATTCCCACTGGCAAAGTGCGCACCACATTGTTAGTCGTTAACACCAGCGGCCAAAAATAGTCGTTCCAGGTGCTAATAAAGGTAATCAAGGCTAGCGTAACCACCGTTGGACGCACAATAGGCAGCATAATTTTTGCCATGATATCCCATTCACTAGCGTTGTCTAACCGTGCGGCCTCTAAAATTTCCTCCGGTACTTGCTTAAAGGACTGGCGCAGCATAAATATTGCAAACGCACTGCTTGCCGAGGGAAGAATTAGGCTGGCGTAGCTGTTGATCATTCCGGCTTTACTGAACATCAAAAAAACCGGTAGAAATATCAACTGGGCAGGAATCATCATAGTGGCAAGCGTAACCCCGAACAAAAAGCGATCGCCCTTAAATCGGAATCGTGCAAAGGCATAAGCCGCCGGTATGACTGTGATGCATTGGCAAATCAGAATACCCACCGCCACGATAATGCTGTTTTTCAGCATATGGAAAAACGGGATTTTAGCAAATACGGTTAAAAAATTTTGCCATTGCGGGTTTTCTACCCAGAAGACAGGCGGCATTTTGAGTGTTTGCCCTAAATTTTTGATTGAGGTGAGCATCATCCAATAAAACGGTGTAAAAAAGATTAAGATGATAAGAATATTTACCACACTTTTTGTTGCTTTACTTAAAATCGATTCTTTCATAGACTATTACCCTCACCTGTAATAAACGCGGCTGTTTAGCACTTTGAAATATAAGTAAGTGCATACGCCGATAATTGCCATTAAAACTACGCCGATTGCAGAAGCGTTACCAATCTTGTAAAAATTAAATCCATATTGATAAATATTGTATACGAGCGTATTTGTTGAATTCATCGGTCCACCCTGCGTCATAATGTTCACCGTTTCAAACACTTTGAAGGCAGAAATCATATTCATTAGTGTCAAGAAAAAGAGAGTGGGCGATATCATCGGTAGCGTAATTTTGAAAAATACGGTGTGTTTTTTTGCTCTGTCAAGGCTTGCGGCTTCATAAAGATAGGCCGGTATCGTCTGCATAGCGGAGATAAGAATAATTGTGTTGTACCCGATTCCTTTCCAAACCGATACCAAAATTAAGGAAAATAGTGCTACCTTGGGACTGTCCAGCCAGCCAACTGGAGAGATGCCCGCCATTTTAAGAATATAGTTGAGAAGCCCATAGTCGGAGTCCATCAGCCACATCCATATGAATGCCACCGAGACTAGGGAAACAATATGAGGCGTAAAAATGACGCTTTGCATAATGCTGCTAATTTTGGTTTTATTCTTTAGATAAACGGCCAGCGGCAGAGCAAAGCCAACCGAAAATACCACCATAAAAAACGTGTACTGAAATGAATTGCTAACAACCTGCCAGAATTCCATATCACCTATAAGTCCAATAAAATTGTCGAGCCCTACAAACGTCTTTGGGCCGATCATGTTCCACTCAAAAAAGCTGAGATAAACCATGTAACCAATGGGGTAAAGTATAAAAACTGAAAAAACAATCATGGACGGTGCAACCATAATGTAAGGAAGCGTAGCGGAAGCAAACTGCTTTAGTTCCCTGTTAAGGCTTCGATGCTGTCCAAGGTTCACTGAAGAAAAACGTGCATTAGCGGTTATCGCTGTATCCATATTTTGCATTCTTATATACCACCTTTCGCTTAAACATCAATTCGTTGTTCATCGGCATCGAAAAAGAACAGACTATCTTTTTGGACATAAACCGTACATGCACCGTAATCTATCGGGCGGGTATCAAAGCTTTTGACATTAACAACACCACAGGGGGTTTCTACCTTATAGAGAATCTGGTCACCGAGCATTTCTCTAGTGAGGATATCACCTTTAAATGCTATCTCGTTTTCGGCCGGTGAGTTTTTAACGCCGAGTGATGCTTTTTCAGGACGAAAACCAACATGCTGTGCACCTGCTGGGAGAGCATGTCCCATTGAGGCATAAACCTTTGCTTCCAGTATATTCATAGGCGGAGATCCGATAAAACGCGCCGTAAAAACATTGTTGGGCTTTTCATATATCGCCGACGGACTTCCCTTTTGCTTAATTTCCCCCTTATCTAAAAGAATAATTTCTGTCCCCATGGACATGGCTTCCACCTGATCGTGAGTCACGTAAACAAAGGTGGTATTTAGCTTTCGGTAAAGCTCAATGAGGTCGGTGCGAATCTGATTGCGCAGCTTGGCGTCCAAATTCGACAGGGGTTCATCCATTAGAAACACCGACGGTTTTTTAACAATTGCCCTTGCTAGTGCCACCCTTTGACGTTGGCCACCTGAAAGATGCTGAGGTTTGCGTACAAGGTATTCTTCAAGCCCCACCATCTTGGCAATCTCATTGACACGGGTCTCGCGTTCTGCTTTAGGAATTTTGATATTCTTGAGACCAAATTCAATATTTTCCTTTACGTTCATAGTAGGATATAGCGCATAATTTTGAAACACCATGGCGATACGTCGTTCTCCCGGTTGCATATTTTTTACGTTTACGCCATCTATGTAGGTATCGCCCTCTGTTTCCTTTTCGAGCCCAGCGATCATCCGCAAAACAGTGGATTTCCCGCAACCCGAAGGTCCCAAAAGAACAGTAAAACTACCATCTTTGATATTGAGATCCAATTTTTCGATGACGGGAGAGTTAGCCCCATAGGCTTTTGTGATATTCCTCAACTCAATTTTGTTCATGAAGATCTCCATCCATTTATTTTTACTAATTGGATTATATTGTCTTTGTATGAAATCATCACGAATTTCAAGTTAAACTCGCGTTAAGCTGCATTTGTCTATCAATATTCCTTGTTCCCTCATTTTCGTCTAGTGTTTATGATATACTTAAATTCCAGATGCCTATTATTTATATTTGACGAGGTGGTTTTATGACAGCGATAGAAGTACGATTGGAACAGCGTGATGAGATAACTTTATATGGAAATATGGGGACAAACAAACGACAAGACCACCGCAAAAGACATTTCGCATTTGTCGTCAGAATTCCACAAAATGACTGGAACCAAGGACGGTACTGTATTACCTTTTTTGTGCTTTCTAAAAATTACGATGCCAACTTGTATGCTTCGCGTTATGCTCATTTGGTTCGTGTGCAAATTGCAAATACAATATCAACCGTAGGCTTTTTCCCTACCGCCTTTTCGGTATGATATTCGTACTCAAGGTTTTGTGCATAGTAATCACTTTGTGGAAGCCATTTCATGTAAAAGAAGCGTTTCGCTTCTCCAATAGCTAAACCCCATAGCGCACCAAATTTGGGTTTAACCGAAGCAATCGCATATTCGCCACAAGGCAAAATCAATTTACTCAATTTGTCATCTGCAATTAGGCTTCCAATAAATAATCCGGAGTTCCCAGTTATAATTTTATAGCGGGCCTGCAAAGCCACTCTAACGCGCACTCAAAGCACATTTCTTGAGGTATACCGTTTTCCGTTTCAAGCAGCGTATCGCATTCCGGCTTATTTTGGCAAAACGGTATTTTTTCTGCTATAGATTCCGCGACTAAAATTTCTTTTAGTGCTTCATCGCTCATATTTCAGATTTGGTCGGCGTAGCTCATGCCGCCGCAACTGTGTGATATCATTTCTGCGCCTCCATTCTGTTATTTGTCGTCACATTAGCAATTGCCGAACTTTTAAACAGGGGTAGAATTCTCCAGCGACATTTGAGATAATAAAATAAAATGTTTATTTTAGACGAAGGAGAATTTTAGTGAAGAATATTAATTGGAAAATATTAAATTTAGCATTTTGGATAGAGATTGTTTTATCTTATCTTTTACCATTTAAGATAATTGACAATTTTCAATATAAGGTTGGTTTTCCCATACCGTTTATTACTATTTATGATACGGCAATTAGAGTAACCCCCTTGATGTCCATGCAACTAAATCCTCTATCTCTGTTGCTTAATACAATGATTATTTATTTTATTATTTCGTTACCAATAAAAGCGTACTGCAGATTTAAATCCCAATCTAATCGCATAAAATGAACATAACGCAATGCAGGTAAATTATAATTTAACGGATTTCGCCTTCTCAATCCTCGCTTTAAGCGCCTGCAACAGCGCTTCCTGCGAGGGGGTTCGTCCAGCGGCAGCAACACGCGCAAATGCGGCACCGCCGAGGAATACTTTCTAGTTGAATAGACGCAGTACCCACAGCCCAAACCGTCGATTGGCGCAGCACGTCGTTCGCACCGCCCGCCGGGATGTAGTCGAGGTCGAGAGCCAGCACGGCGCTCAATTTCCTTAGATAGCCACTTGGAAAGCTGCGCAATGCTATTCGGGTTATCTAAGCCCGATATAGCTACAGCCTCCTCGCGAAGTGTCGTCGCGGTACTTTCCCCAATTAGGATCGCGCCATCCATCAGCTCAAGATCGACCGCAACACCACACGTGTTGATGATCTAGTCGGTTTCCCACTGCTTTTGCAGCGTGGGCTTTCATTTCGGTGACGGCGTCTTGCCGGTTGTATTCAACAAACAGCTGCCACTTCTCAGGGGCGTGGTGTAACAATGTTATTGAATCCAATTCAGAAGCGGGAATACGAACTGTAGCAACAGCCAAAAAAGTTTTTCCATACTTTAAATTTTGGATGAATAAGAATGATTGTGAATATCTAATTTCAACGCCAGAGGGCGAAGTATTCACGTATAGTAATTATTATGATTCGTATTGGAAGCCGTTGATGGAAACTGTTATATGAGGTATTGTCCACACGATACGCGGCACACATGTATATCATTATTAACCGCTGCTAAAGTAGACGAGCGTTTAATTAAAGAGATTGTCGGTCACAAGGGCAAGGTGTGACGGAGAAGGTTTACATGCACCTTGAGATACAAGAATTAATTAATAAAATATGGTGTGGTCTATACGTACCCTTTTTGACCTACGCGTGTAATCCGAGGTGTTCTAAGACAAACAAAAACCGCATGGATAAAGCATCCATGCGGTTTGTATAGATAATATATTATCTTTTTGAAAACTGCGGGGCACGACGTGCAGCCTTGAGGCCGTACTTCTTACGCTCTTTCATTCTCGGGTCACGGGTGAGAAGGCCAGCCTTCTTGAGGATGGGGCGCATCTCATCAGAAACCTGCAACAGTGCGCGGGAAAGACCATGGCGGATGGCACCAGCCTGGCCAGATACGCCGCCGCCTGCGACGGTGCAGATGATATCATATTTGCCAAGAGTATCGGTCAAAGCCATCGGCTGACGAACAATCAGCTTGAGGGTATCAAGGCCAAAATAATCGTCAATGTCTCTGCCGTTGATGGTGATGCTGCCGCTGCCGGGATAAACTCTTACGCGGGCAACGGAACTCTTTCTGCGGCCTGTGCCGTAGAGATAAGGCTTGCTATCATACATAACTTTCAGTCTCCTCTCTTATTCGTTCCAGGCCTTCGGCTGTTGGGCTTCCTGGTTGTGGTTAGCATCACGATAGATGCGCGCGCGGGTGAGCGCTTTTCTGCCGAGCGTATTGTCCGGCAGCATGCCCTTGACGGCCAACATCATGGCCTTTTCGGGATTGTTCTTCATCAGAGTGGCATAGTTGACCTCTTTAAGGCCGCCGACCCAACCACTGTGGTGACGATAATATTTGTCCTGCAGCTTGTTGCCGGTCAGAACTGCCTTAGCAGCGTTAATGACAACAACATGGTCGCCACAATCAACGTTGGGCGTAAAAATCGGCTTATGCTTGCCGCGCAGAATGCTGGCAACGGTAGTGGCAGTGCGGCCCAGGGGCTTGCCTGCAGCGTCGATAACATACCACTCGCGCTTGATGCCATCTGCCTTCGGAAGAAAGGTTGACATAAGGTGTTTACCTCCTCAAAATTTTGCTTATCTTTGCAATGCTTTACTAGTATAACCATGTCCGCAAAAGCTGTCAAGGCATTATTTTAATTTATCAGCCCACTCTTGCACATTATCTCTCGTTTTCTCTCTGTTTCTCTTCGATTTGCGCGCGCCATTCTATTTTTAGAAAAAATTAAAAAAAGCTGTATTAAAGCGGGTTTGATTGGCTTTTCTCTCTAAACAAGCCTCGCAACACGCCGATAATGCAGCTAAATTAATTCCTTTTAACTCACTTTTAAAACGGGTAGGCCATTCATGCAAAAACTATAGTACAATTACAGCCACAAAACAGTCTTCTGATCATTATTTACTTTGGCACACAGCTAGAATGTAGTCTGGGATACGCTCATACAGGCGATATTCAAATCCCTCCGGCCCGTCTACGGTTCCATCGGCACGCAGCGTAAAGGACGCGTTGAACATATCGGCAGCACTTTTGCCTGTGGCCTTTAGCCAGCTTTCTTTCAAAGCCCACAAGCGGATGACGTCACGGTAATAATCGTGGCTATTATTTAAATACTGCAATTCTTCCTCTGTGCAAAAGCGCGAAACTGCACGCTGAGAAACCGCCACAATTTTTTGAATATCTACACCAATAACCTTTTTATCAATAACGCATGCAGCATACTCCCCACTGTGCGACAGACTAAAGTACAGATCGTTACCAGCCAGATAGGGCTTTCCTTTTTCGGTATAGCAAATATCCACATCCAATACGCCGCATTGTTGCAGCCCATATTTGAGCAGAAGACCCGCCGACAGCGACGCCGCCCGAGTTTTCTCATCTCGAATGCCTTGCGCTTTTTTTCGCCGCTCGGGTAGGCTCAGAGCCATGACGCGTACAAGCAAGTCGGGGTCGTATTTAATATGGCAGCATAAAAGCATCGTTTCTCTCTCCTTTTTATCCTAAATCGGCGGTGCGCATAGAATAGTATAGTATCAGTATTAAATCATGTATGGGGGATTAACGGACGGCTCAGAATAATAACTACGGCGCCACAAATATGACAATGGCCGCCATCGTTATTGGTCTTTCCATCACCGAAAACATGTCCGCCGACGACCAAAACATTGTAGCCAACCTTTTGTTCGCAGCCGCTCAGGCCATTTCCACCCGTGCATCGCTGATACATGAAGAGCAACCAGAGATTACCCCTATCAATTAAGCATATATAATTTTCATAAATTACAATTCCGAAGCATAAAAATTAATATTCCAGTTGACACCACAGGTAATAAATGGTATGATAAGAAAATCAGAAGTATTTTGCTTCGGGCCAATTTTGGCAGCGTGTGATATCGCGGGACAGTGACCTTACATACACTAAGGTTGCTGTCTTTTTTATACACACCTACACCGGAGCCAAGGGGTGTTTTTATGATGGATGATTTACAAAAGCAAAAATTAGCTTTGCGTGTCTCAACGGTAAGCATAATGGGCAACGTGCTGTTGACGGTCGCCAAGTTGGCGGCTGGTATTATTGCACATTCTTCAGCGATGGTCTCAGACGCAGTGCATTCCGCCTCGGATATCATAAGCACTGTTGTAGTGATTTGGGGTGTACGCCTCTCAGCGCAGCGCGAGGACGCCGAGCATCCCTATGGGCATGAGCGCATGGAATCGGCGGCGGCAGTCGCGCTGGCCGGCCTGCTGATGGCTACTGGCGTCTACATCGGGCTGGGCGGGGTCAAGACCATTTTAACTGGCCTTTCAGGCGGATTTGTCGTGCCAGGCTTTCTGGCGTTGGCAGCGGCGGTTATTTCAATCGCTGTCAAGGAGATGATGTACCACTACACCCGCGCCGCAGCCAAAAAAGCCGATTCGGCCTCGCTCATGGCGGATGCCTGGCATCACCGTTCAGACGCACTGTCTTCAGTCGGCTCACTCATCGGCATCGGTGGAGCGCTGCTAGGTTTTCCAATCATGGATCCCATCGCCTGCGTCATCATCTCGGTTGTCATCGTCAAGGTTTCCTTCGACATTGCCCGGCAGGCGTTTGACCAGATGTTAGATCGCGCCTGCGAGCCTGCCCTGCAAACACAGATGCGTGATATTGTGATGGCACAGCAAGGCGTTCTGCGGCTTGACAGCCTGACCACCCGAAAATTCGGCTCTAAAATTTATGTCGATGTTAGCATCGCAGCGGACGGCGCCTTGAGCGTAAAAGAAGGGCACGACATCGCTCAAGCGGTGCACGAGCAGATTGAGCTGCATTTCCCCGCTGTCAAACACTGTATGGTGCATGTCAACCCTTACCCGGCCAAAGATTCGGAGCCTTAACCGAATCGACCGACGGATTTCGGTATCTAAGCAGGTGACGGTGGCATGTTGCTCATCAAAAAGCGGCAAGCCATCAGACGTCCGCCGGGTATAATAGCTATAATGTGGCTATTATACCCGCTTTTTTTTACCCTGACCAGTCCAATTATGCCCAAATTTTATCAAAAGTGTGTGGTTCTCTTTGTTTGCAGGCAACATCCTTTGCCGCCGCTCTAGCTTAATTCTTTTTTTCCTACGCTAAGTGTGATAGAATGAAGTGTATATTTGGTGAAATTTTTGGTTGATGCGGGCAACAATATGTCCTTATTTATACACTATTTTACCGGATAATGATTTAGTAAATTGAAAGGAGACGGGCGACGCTTGGATAATATCATCACCATAAAGGGCCTCTCCAAAACATATCGCGTCGGAGCTGAAAAGGTCAAGGCGCTCAGCAATATCAATCTCGCCATCGGCAAAGGGGAAATCTGCTGCATCCTCGGCACCTCTGGGTCGGGAAAATCAACGCTATTAAACCAGCTAGCCGGGCTAGAAAAACCCACTGCGGGCAGCGTCTACATAGGCAAAACCAATATCTCGCGCCTAACCGAAGATCAGCTTGCCGGTTTTCGGCAAAAGTATGTCGGCTTTGTGTTTCAGTCCTATAACCTGATACCCTCGATGACCGCTACAGAAAACGTAGCAATGCCATTGTTGTTTCGCGGGGTGCCGCGCGAGGTGCGCGACCGTGAATCGCTGCAAATGCTAAAAAAAGTGGGGCTGGGCAACCGGGCGCGGCATAAGCCTTCAGAGATGTCCGGTGGACAACAGCAGCGCGTAGGCATTGCCAGAGCCTTTGTGGCAAAGCCGAAGATCGTCTTTGCGGACGAACCAACCGGTAACCTCGATAGCCGCACCACGCTGGAGGTTATGCGTTTGCTTATCGAAATGGCGCACGACAACGGTATCACCTTTGTGCTGGTTACGCACGACAATGAATTAGCACGTTACGCCGACCGTATTATTACGATACGCGACGGCATGGTCATCAGCGACGAAACGAATCCTCACCCGGCCTACCTTGATCCGGTTCCAGTCGGCGAAGCGTCCACAAAAACGTTACCGTCGCTGGAGGACGTACAACCAGAAGCGCCGTCCCTATCTGTAGAAGACGCCGTCGAAGGCACTGAGGCCGCCGCACAGTCAAACATAGCCCCGGCACCAGACAACAACGTGCAGCCGCCAAACGAGACACAGGCCGAAGTCGCCGAACCAAAGCCCCTAGCAGATAATCAGCCCGAAATCGCTGCGCAGTCACCCCCGGGCAAGACCCAACCCAAGCCCAACGAGCCGCAGAGCGAACCGACGACAGAGGGCAAAACTGATGAATAACAGCAAGGAGAGAACACGCTTGAATATGATAAAAAGACTGTTTTGTTTACTGGTTGTGGTAATGATGGTGGCGGCTATGCTGCCCGCAACGGCGTTAGCCGTCAGTAAAGAGGCCGTCAATGTGGAAAACCACGGCCTTTCAATTAGCGGATATCCTAACTCGGCGTTGCCGATTGGCAGTGGTTACAGGCTGTGGGTAGAAGAACCTAACCCTGGAAGTATGGTGCTAAAACTCAGCGGCCCGAGTAGCGCGGTCGATCCAAAATACGATGACCAGACCATCTATTATAATCTCGGTAGCCAAAGCTACGTTATTTGGAACGGTATTACCATTACACGTAGTAGTGCGTACGATGGCTGGACTCCTGATCAATACTGCACGTTCAACGTTGTTGATGACGACAGCGACACAACCGTCAGCTCAAACAACATCACTCTGCTCGATTTTACCAAGCGAAAAATAACAAAAAACCAAGCCATTAACCCCACTTTTCAAATAGTCGACTACAATGTAGAGGATTCCGAGGTGGCATCCGACACTCTCCCCTACCTCACTGGCTACAACTCCAACGCCTCTTTTTCGTTATTAAGCACTGCTAAAGATCGACTTATCATAGAGCGTGTCCCCAATCCCGCAAGCGGCAAATTTACCTTTAAAATTACTTTACCGCTTAAATACACCGGCACCGGCAATAGTCTGTCCTTCACATTAGCATACCGCACCGACAGCGATTCCTTGCGCACACTGGATTGCACCACCACGATTCCATATACCGAAGAGTATAAAGACGATGACGATGACGATGATGACGATAATGACTCCGACTCCCCCGTCCCCTACATCATCGTAGATAGCTACTCCTACGGCGGCAACAGCGTGACGGCGGGCGATGAATTTACCTTAAAGCTGAGGCTTCGCAATACCAGCACTACAAACTCCCTTGTCAACATCGTCATGAACATCTCACCGATGGGTGTGTTCTCAATGGCCAGCTCGTCAAACACCTTCTTTATCAATCAGCTTCAAGCTGGTAGTGTAATAGAACGTGAAATTACGCTAAAGGCTGGACTGACCAAAGTAACCGACGACGACGACGCCAACTCCATTGACATGAAATTTACATACCAGTACGCCGGAACCGACGTTAAAAAACTAGAATCGGGCACCTCCAACGAAAGCATTACCCTGCCAGTAGATTTTCCTGATCGGTTCGAGTTAGGCGTTCCCGAGTCAGACGACGCCGCCTATATTGGCGAGGATTTTTATATCTCGGTGCCGATGGTCAACAAAGGGCGTAGCGGGGTTTATAACCTCACCGCTTTTGTCCGTGGCGACGGCCTCAAAAACCCGGGTCAAACTCAATACATCGGCAATCTAAACGCCGGTACTGAGTCAAGCGCAGACTTTTCGTTGCAATATCTCGAGCCCGGCGATTACAGCGGCGAAATCGTCGTCACTTATGAGGATGCCAACATGAATCCCAAGGAAATGATCTCGGTCTTTAATGTCACTGTTGAGGACATGTGGGGTGGCGAGCCGATGGAGCCGGAATTTCCCGATGGCTTTGACCCCAACGAGCCAGCCGAGCCGACGAATACCGAGCCGGAGAACGACCCCGTTCGACCCGTCAAAATTGTCGTCGGTCTCATCGTCTGTGCTATGAGTGCCTATGTGACCATCCAGAAGGCCAAAGCCAAGAGGAGTATCTATTTAGATGAAGACCTTTGATATCATCCAGATGTGCCTACGTAATCTGATCAGGCGCAAATACCGTACCTTGCTGACCTTGATCGGCGTGGTCGCGGGCACCTGCGCCGTTGTGCTGATGATTGCGGTAGGCCTCGGTATGAAAGCCAATCAGGAAGAGCAGCTGGCACAGATGGGCGACTTGACCATCATTGAGGTATATAGTTATGGTCAGACCGATAAATTGGGCAACAAAGTGATCATGGACGACGCCATGGTCGAGAAAATCAGATCAATGCCCGGCGTTTTGACCGCAACACCGCTTTATCGTCCCCAAAATCTAAGTGCGCAGCTCTTCGCTGGTAAAAACGAGCGATATATGACCTATTTTTACAACGTCATCGGTGTATATCCTGACGCCCTTCCCCTTCTGGGTTATGAGCTAATGGAGGGCACATGGGAGGATGCGTTTGCAGCGCCATATTCCATTGTCATGGGGCAATACGGCGCCTACAACCTTCAGGATACTCGAAAAAAGCGCGGCAATAACCGCGTGGACCCCTACCCCGACCGCTTTGGTAACATCTCCGATCCGTTTGTCAATATGTTGGAAAGCAAGCTGCTCATCCGTCTGCAACAGGAAAGCGAAAGCGCAAAAAAGATCGAATATAAGCCCAAGGTCACTGCCGTAATGAAAGAGGATTGGCAACGCGGCTATGAGACCTCACGCGGCATGTTTATGTCCATTACCGATTTAAAAAAGATGGAGGCCGACTACATGAAGGCCAACAAGATTAAAGTGGACAGAAACAACAATAACGGCTATGAAGAGACCAAGGTTAAGGTCACCGATATTAATTACGTCGATACGGTGCAGACCGCCATTGACGATATGGGCTTTGACACCTGGTCGATGGAAAGCATCCGCAAACCAATGGTTGAGCAGACCAAAAAAACTCAGATTTTCCTTGGGATGATCGCAGGCGTTTCGCTTTTTGTCGCATCGCTGGGCATCATCAACACCATGCTAATGAGTGTGTATGAGCGCACCCGCGAAATTGGCGTTATGAAGGTAGTCGGCTGTCACGTCAAGGATATCCGCACCCTGTTTCTTATGGAAGCCGGTTGCATCGGCCTGCTCGGCGGTATCGTAGGTATTGTTTTAAGTGGCTCTATTGCTTACCTGGTCAATTACATGGGCCTGAGCATTAGTTTCGGCACAGACATTTTCGGCAGAGGCGACGGCCCAGCGCAGATGTTCATCATCACACCGTGGCTTGTTATGCTGGCTCTGGTATTTTCAACCCTTATCGGCATTCTCTCTGGCTACTACCCGGCCAACCGCGCTGTTAAAATTTCGGCTCTAACCGCCATTAAACAAGAATAGTATGTATTGTTTATAGTTTTAAAAGGCCCTGATGCGGACAAAAGTCTACATCAGGGCCTTTTAAAACTATATTTTGCGTATGGTACAAGGTATGGTACGGCCATTTAACCGCCCGCTAGATTGCGAATTTCGATATGCTGATCCCAATCCCAAAGGCTTTGATAGCGAATTGAAGCACGTAACGCCTTATCAGCGGCTTCGCTGAATTCACCATAGTTTGGAACACTGATCTCCGCACCCAAGCCTTTAACATAATCGAAGCCCCTTTGTTCCTGCTGCAAAACCAACTCATCATTCGCCGCAATAGAATAGGCCACCGCCTCGGTAAGAACCGCTTGTTCAAAAGAGGTCAATAATTCCTTTGCTGGTTGAGACAGTACCAACCAGTTTACCCGCGCACGATGAAAGCTTTTGCATACCGAGAATTGGGAGTTTTCCTTAGGAGCACTCAGTTCTTCGAGGGCCAATGTATCACATTCCATAACCGCATTATCACGATTGCGTCCAAAGTTCAACAACAGATATTCGCTGCTGCGCTCCTTAACCGTGGCGCCGACCGCCTTGAGCACTTCGGCAAGCACCGGATCCTCCAAAATGTTGACTGTACTGTCCTGGAACTGGTCAACGGTATCAAATAGCTTATCACGCGATGAGAGAATCACGCTATTTCCATCGTAAAAAGCGCCTATCGGCATTGCGTTCATCAAGCTAAGGTTCTTCTCTCTTATGATATCATAAAAGTTCTTGGAATTCAGCGTTAAGGTCAGATGCTTATAGTCATAAAAATAGAATGGTGAAATATAAGAGTTAAAGTTACCGTTTGCCCGCACAAGCTCCGTCGTAGGGGCAAAAATTAGTTCACAGCCATTGTCGAGTGAGCCAAGCAAATCGTCGCTCTCCACCACTTTGACAATCAGCTGTCCGCCGGAAATTTGACGTACCTTTTTGGCGAAACAATCCACACCGGCCTGCCCATGAGAAGAGATATCCGTCTTAACCGCCAAGGTCAATATACGAACCTCTTTCCCTATTTCTGCGTACTCATCCTTGCCGCACCCGCCCAGCAGGCACAGCATCAGTATCATACACAGAAAAGCCAACCGTTTTTTCATGATTTCTCCTGCTGCTGCCCGGTTGCCGATTGTGCCTGCTGCTGATCTTCTACCCGGGTCATATCCTCCGGTTCAGCCTCCGACTCTGGCGGAACATAGGTACGGCTTGGCAACGAGGCAAGCTCCTGAATTCTGACTGCGGTATGTGCCGCAGCGATGTTATTGATAAACAACAGCTCATTGACGTTAAACTCATTAAGCACGTCGTAAAAGCTTTTTTCTAGATAACGCTGGTCAATCACCACAACCGTTTCATAATGATTCACCAAAAACGGAATAAACGCGTTACCAAAGGATTCTTTAACCACAGCGATGCGTCGACCATTCTTTATTTCAGTATCAATAACCGTCACAGGGAAATCACCGTGCATAAACACCGAATAAGAATTATAGCTTTGGGCATATTCGCCATAGAGCGAAATTCTGATAGCGGTTTCGGGCGAACCCTTTCGGTACTGATAACATTTATAAGCCGTTGGCATGATGTAATAATCCACATGATCGGGCCTACTGGCCATTCTGGAGTTTTGCGTCTGTGAATAAAGCGTCCCCAAAAAATTATCCAGCGTCCGCTTTTCCATTTTCTCAAGCGGTACCGGCTCAAAACCAGCTGCCTTGGCAAACTCAGCATAAGCATAGTATGCGCCCAAAGTGCTCCAATGATGATCGGTACGATAGTACAAATATTCGTCCTTGTGCTGTGAAAGCATCTCATATACATCTACCCAAGTGATAGCCGGATCAAGCGAGGCCGCAATGTTCTCCAGTCGGGACTTCTGTGGTGTCGTAACACTTTGAAATTGCTCGGGCAAATTAAATTCAATCGAAGAAGGAACCACGAGATTATAAAGTTTAATATGATCGCCGAGCACATTCTGATAAGTATTAAGCACCTGTGCATACCACTGTCCCATCCGGTTACTGCCGCCAAAGATGGTGTATCCGATGTCCTTGTAGATGAATATTGCACCCATTCGGACACCCTCGTCAACAGAATCCACACCTCCAACTTCGTCAACAGGCAAAAACGGCATAGTAGGGTCACTTGCCGCAGCTGCTGGCGGGGCAATGTCCGCTCGATTTACAACATTTGTACCTTCTGAACTTTCTTCAGATGGCAGAACTTCTTGAACTTCAGCACCCTGTGTCTCTTCAGGCCCCGAAGAAGCTGCCGGTAAAACTACAGGAGCCGCCGAATGTTCCGGCAGCAAGGGAAGATTTGAATCTATAGAAGATTTCTGCTCCGAAGTATCGTAGAACCAAACCTCGTTAAAGCGAAAACCTCTGTGTTCTCGAATCGCGCCGGCCAAATGCATAAGGTTCTCCCGCGCGGGAAAGGTATCGGCAAAATAAGTTGAAAGCTGCTTGGTGTATTGTCCGTGTAACAAAGAAGAAAGCGAAAACGCAGGCAGCGGTGCCAATTCGCGCTTTTCTATTTCTGACACGGTCGGGCGATTACCATACAAAACCGAAACTGTGCCCACCGCTGCAAGGATAACGGTGATTAGCAGCACATTAAATGCCGGCAATATAGGGAATCCTCGTTTTTCATTCTTCTTATTCATCAAGTGATACTCCTACGCGCAGAATTTAGAATCTGAAATACATAAAGGGGTTATAACTCTGCCCCACAAGCAGTGCGGTTCCCACTATCAGTAAAATAATATTGAATACAGGGCGCACCCATCCCAGCCGGTTTTGGTGCAACTTTGGAACACGTTCCCAAATGCATTCAAGCAAAACCGTCACCGGCAAGCTGAACAGAATGGAGAGGAAAAACCATATTCCATTGCTGCTGATGTCAAGCCAGACCGAAAGATCATAAAGCGGCGCACCATTCAGCCCAATCATTCTGCCCATATATAAGAAGGCATCCGACAGGTTAATATAATTAAATAGTACCCAGCCAAACAACATCAGGATTACAAAATATAGGTGCGAAATAAAGCGCGGCAAGCGTTCCAGCAGATTGAGCAAAAATAGGCGCTCTATTAATATTAGTACGCCATAATAACCGCCCCACAGCACAAAATTCCACGATGCGCCATGCCACAAGCCGGTTGCAAGCCATGTAATTAACAGATTGAATATCATATGCCGACGGTTTCCACCAAGCGGTATATAGAGATAATCCCTGAAAAAACGTCCCAGAGACACATGCCACCTGCGCCAAAACTCTGTGGCCGAGCGTGATATGTAAGGGTAACGGAAATTCTCAGGATGGCGGAAGCCAAACATATGGCCCAGCCCAATCGCCATATCCGAATATCCTGAAAAATCATAATAGATCTGCAGTGCGTAAAGTATGATGCCAAACCATGCACCCAGCACCGAAAGCGATGCAATATTCCCCTCGAGATAAGGGATAGCTAATTTGCCAGCCGTATTGGCCACCAGCGTTTTCTTGGTAAGACCAATCAAAAAGCGATTGATGCCGGATGAAAACTCCGCCCAGCTTTCGTGACGCTCTTCAATACGCTCACTAATTTCGTTGTAGCGCACAATCGGCCCCGCCACCAACTGATGATAAAGCGAAACAAACAGCAAAAACTTACCGAAATTGTGTTGGGGCTCGGCATCGCCCCGATAAACATCTATTGTATAAGAAATCGTCTGAAAAGTATAAAATGAAATACCGATCGGCAGCGCGAAGGATGGCGGTGTGAACGCAGTACCGAACAAATTGTTCACCGTCACTACAATCAGACCGCTATATTTAAAGCTGGCCAAAAGCGCCAAGTTGATCACCAACGAAGAAACTACCGCCAGCTTTGCGCCAATCTTTTGGCGTTGCTGTTCTATAATCAGCCCATGTATATAATCCACTGTTGCGGAAAACAGTAAAAGGACGATCCAGATCGGCTCGCCCCACGCATAAAAAAACAGTGAAAACAACACCAACACCAGATTCCGGTAGGTGCGGTTTTTTGATATGTAATACAAAATCAAATTTGCAGGTAGAAAAAGATACAAAAAAACTAGATCAGCAAAAACCATGTAAGATGTTTCTCCTCTTACGCTTTTCTTCAGATAGCACCGTTATGACGCCAAAGCAAAACGATTAACCGCCACGACGTAGCCACCGCAGCAAGGGTCATCCGTAAAAACAATCAGCCGCCAAAAAAGGCAAGC
The DNA here is from genome assembly GCA_030913685.1 of Oscillospiraceae bacterium MB24-C1. Taxonomy (NCBI): domain Bacteria; kingdom Bacillati; phylum Bacillota; class Clostridia; order Eubacteriales; family Oscillospiraceae; species Oscillospiraceae bacterium MB24-C1. The sequence goes on from CP133187.1 coordinate 627,734, forward strand.
CGACAAAAGCTGTTTGGGGTACCTTATTCATGAAAATGACATGAACAGCATTAATTCTTTGCAGCCCAAACTATTGGTCACCATCGGTGTAATGACTACTTTTTGGATTATACCACAAACGCAAGCTGCGCAGTGGTACAATTGTCCATCAAAAGGCAGTTGCCGTGTTTGGCGGAAAGCCACTGGGCATCCTCGATGTAATAGCTGCTTTGCGGTTATTATACCGCAAATTCCCGCAAAAAGGAACAGTTTTTATACATATTTTGAACATTGTTGCATTCTTTCTAGATTTTGTTTGCAAACCTGCCAAAGCCGGGTTAAAATAGTGCTGTTGTAATTGTGAAAAGGAGTCGGTGTATCTTGTTGATTTCTTCGCAAAAAAAAGGCATATTAAGTCTGGTCGTATGTGCTTGTCTGTGGAGCACGGGTGGGTTATTTATAAAGCTTATCAGTTGGAATGCTATGGTGCTTGGCGGCTTTCGCAGCGCCATAGCCGCCAGTGTTTTGTGGGTGGCACTATGTAAATCGGGTTACGCCTGTCCAATCATCAACCGACGGACACTGCTCACCGGCTTTTTTCTGGGTAGCACCTGCTCTTTGTTTGTGGCAGCGAACAAGCTGACCACAGCCGCCAACGCTATTGTGTTACAATCGGCAAATCCCATTTTTGTATTGCTGTTTTGCGCTCTGTTTAATCATGAGCGCATTACAAAGCGTGATGCAACGGTGGTCGCTATTGTAATGGCCGGCGTGGCACTGTTCTTCTTCGATGAGTTATCGCCCGGCGGAATTCTTGGCAACATTTTGGCGCTTCTTTCGGCCGTGATGTTGGCTTCAGCCTTTGTATCTGCTTGCGGCTCTGACTCGCTACACGAGAGTATGAGCGGCGTCTTGTTGGGGCATCTGTTCAGTGCGCTGATCGGTCTGCCATTTGTGTTTGTTTTTCCGCCGCAGCTGTCTTTGACCTCGGTTGGTGCTATTTTGTTTCTGGGTTTGTTCCAGCTTGGGATTCCCTACACGTTATTTGCAGTTGGCACTCGTTATTGCCCGCCTATCGCTGTTTCGCTCATCTGCATGCTTGAGCCCATATTCAACCCAGTTTGGGTCGCCTTGTTCCTGCATGAAATACCTGGGTTGCCCGCTATTGTAGGCGGTATTGTTGTCATCGCTACGTTGGCTTTTTGGTGTGTGGATAATGCAAAACGCGAACCAGCAAAAACACTTTAACTTTGTTTTCTGCCTCTTAACTGAGCAAGCGCCACTGTTTATAACGGCGGCGCTTGAGCTATTTTTATAGAATGTAAGTGTTATGGTCATTCATAATATTCCACACCGTCAAGGGTGACGCGTGCAAATATGAGCGGCCTTTTGGCAGGTGGTGCACTGTCAACTTTAAACGCCTCCAACAGCCGTTCTTCAGCAAGCCCCAGTGCGTCGGAACGGTCGGTATAAACAGTGGCGAGTGGTGCGCCCGCTTCAACCCATTGGCCGGATTTGGCGTGCAGCATGATGCCCGCAGCAAAATCGATGGTGCTCTCTTTCGTTTCGCGTCCTGCCCCCAATAGCACCGAGGTGTTGCCAATTTCTTCGGTGTTCATCGCGGTAACATAGCCTGCGCGCTGCGTTTTAATGGTATGAGCCACATTGGCTTTTTTAAATAGCGATGTATCCCTCAGAGCAGCACTGTCGCCGCCCTGCGCCTCCACCATAGCGCACAATGTCTCAAACGCTTTTCCACTGGAAAGAGCCTCCTGAACTAGTGCGCGGCAATAAGCGATATCCCCCCTGCCGCCCAAATAGAGCATATTGGCCGCAAGTTCCAGCGATACCGTCGTCAAATCCTCAGGCCCGTGACCGCGAAGCGTTTCCACCGCCTCGATAACCTCCAATGTATTTCCGATGGCAAAGCCCAACGGACAATCCATATCAGTGATTAACGCGGCGGTTTTTCGTCCGGTGTGCTCGCCGATAGACACCATCTCCTCAGCCAGCGCAATCGAATCTGAAACAGTTTTCATGAACGCACCGCTACCGGTTTTAACGTCGAGCACAATGCCGTTTGCGCCAGAAGCCAGTTTCTTGCTCATAATCGAAGCGGCAATCAACGAGATATTCTCCACCGTGGCGGTCACATCCCGTAGCGCATAAAGCTTTTTATCAGCGGGAGCCAAATTTCCGGTCTGTCCCACTACCGCAACGCCGGTTTTGCGTACCACGTCAAAAAATTGCTCAGTTGAAAGTGCCGTGCAAAAACCCGGAATCGACTCGAGTTTGTCAACCGTACCGCCGGTGTGGCCCAGCCCGCGTCCCGACATCTTCGCCACCCGCACCCCACATGCCGCGACAATGGGCGCCGCAATCAACGTGGTTTTATCCCCCACGCCACCGGTGGAATGCTTATCCACCTTAAAACCTTCTATCGGTGACAGGTCGACCATATCGCCCGAATGCGCCATCAAGTCGGTGAGATCAGCGGTTTCGCGTCGGTCCATCTTCTGAAAATAGACTGCCATCATCAGTGCTGAGGTCTGATAGTCCGGTATGCTGCCATCGGTAACACCCTCGACAAAGAATTTTAACTCCTCGCGAGTCAACGCCCCGCCGTCGCGCTTTTTGTGAATGACATCGTACATCCTCATAATAAATCCCCCAGACAGGTGTATGTTTTGTGGTCTTATTAACAGTATACCGTACCTACAGAAATTTTTCCAGATGATTTATTAAGTGTTGTTTTGAATACTGCGCTCTTTTAATTGCCAATTTTTTTTGCTATACTGATAAAAATATCTCGTTAAAGGAGCTTAAAGCACATGAACGATACTATCGCTGGGCTGTTTGAAGTTATCAACATGCGTAAGGCACAGCCGCAGGAGGGCTCATATACCTGTTATTTATTCGAAAAAGGTACTGATAAAATTTTGAAAAAAGTCGGTGAAGAAGCGTCTGAGGTTATTATCGCAGCAAAAAACGGCGATAATAGCGAAACCTCCAATGAGATATGCGATTTGCTCTATCACCTGCTGGTGCTGATGGCGGAGCAGGATATTCCTTTAGAGCAGGTAACGGATATACTAGAGCAGCGCCGCCTGAAAATCGGCAATCTTAAAGAATTTCACATAAGCGACCATAACAGTTAGTCCATCGGCTAAGAGCTTAAGCGGCACACAGAAATCTGTGCGCCGCTTTTTAACGTCCCGCTTATTTAATCCAACATCATTGCCTTAAATTACTTAACTTCATTCACGTTATTTTTTTGTGAAATGTCTTAGACAATATATCTTGCGTTTCTGCCGAAGGTAAAAAAGTATTTTTCCCTTGGTTATATTCGCCCTTTACCGGCAATATTTCCACTGTCAGCGAACGCGACATCATATGTGTCAGTGCTCGACGGCGCGACTCAAAATCGCCAACCGCCATGTTCGAAGATCCGTTGTTCACCGCTGTTTCAAACGCTTTGACCAACAGCGATTCGGTCATCAGCGGCATGCGCTGTAACAGCATCTGTTCAGTGAGATCTCCCACCATCTTTAGTCGATCCCGCTCACCCGCAGCGTAACCTTGATAGTTGATCAAAAGGGCCGCCCTACGTCCGTCGATAATTTGCCGCCCCTGTGGCAAAGCCGACAATCCGTTCTCTGTCGACAGTGACGCGTCGAGCGTAAAATCAATGGCACCAACCACATCGCCCAGCTTTAAAAGACTGTCGGAGGTCAAATCCATCCAGCGGTCGCTCTCCACCGAAAGCGCATTTTCAAGTGCGGCCTCGGCGCGTGCGGCCCCCTCCCTTTTCCAAACACTGGCCACCGCATCAAATTTTCCGGCGTCCTCCACCATTGTCTCGGGGGGAATAACAGCTATTCTGACCGCGTTAGATAGCGGGTCAATCCTACAAAGCAGAATGCAATTGGGCTTTTCCTTGGCATTTTCGCGCAGCGCCACGCTGATGGTGATGGCGTCGCTGCTCTGTGGGTAGTAGCTTTCCGGTTGAGAATGAATCGCCATCCTGTTGCCTGCAAAGCGAAACAGGGCAAACGAAAATGGGATGGCCAACACCAGTATTCCTATTAAAAACGCGATAAAAAACTGCATGATTGCAGAACGTCCCTGTTTCATGTTTGTGCCTCCTGACCTGTATTAGTGTTGGCTCAAAACAAGGCAAAATATGCAAATTTAACCTTGTTGATTTAAATGAGACCAGCTCCACCCCAAAAAGGCCGTTTACTGTACGATCACGCTAAAAAAGGGCAAAAATATCGACTAGAGGCCTACTTTCAGTAATCTTATCGCTCGGCTGCAAACAAAACAAGAGCGAGGGCGCAGACATCACTGCCTGCGCCCATATTGCTGTACCTGTCATTATAACTTCGGTATACTCACCGCCTGGTGTTGGGGCCAAGCGCTTCTTTTTTTACATTGTGGTCGCTCATGGGCTGGGTGTTGTTTTGGTTCAAGGCAGCCTTTTCTTCTTCTTTAGAAACGATCTCTGCCGGGCCTTTGGCATTTGGCTTTGACATGGTATCCCCTCCCTACATGATATGGTCTTCGACAATGCTGCCGGTAATTTCATAGCCCAGCGTTTCAATCTTTTTTGCGAGCTGGTCCGATCTGACGCCGGTTGTATCAAAATCGACAGCAATACACTCAGTACGGTCATTGACACTGACCGAAATTACCCCTCTGAATGTATCAAGCTCACGTTTGAGCTGCTTAACATCATGTTTGCCGTTGACGTTGGTTACGTTAAAATACGCACTTGCTTTTGACATCAAAATCACCTCGCCCATAGTATTGTCAACTGCACTCTTTTTATGAAAGCAAAGTGCTTATACGGTCTAAAGATGATTTTTTATTAAGTTTTCAAGTGAACTACCAGAACGAACGATTGGCAGTATCCTAGATGCTTATTCTGCCTCTTTTCAGGTGTCGCCATCTTGCTTTAGTAATTTTTTGTATAGCCGGTCGATTGCCATTGCTCCAAGCGGCGCTGTGATTAAAATAGACAGCACCGCCACGGTCAAAACTTGCTGCCCGCCAGCTAGCCCCATTGAAAGCGGAATAGCACCAATGGCGGCTTGCACCGTCGCTTTCGGCGTATATGCCAGCATACAAAAATATTTTTCCCGCAAAGGGAGCCCGGTTTTAATCAGACAAAGCCATACACCCAGTATGCGGAAAAGCAACGCGCCTAGCACGATGATTACCGCCGCATAACCCTGCATTTTTACATATCTTAAATCCACTGTTGCGCCAACCAGTACAAATAGCAAAATCTGGGCAGCAAGCCACAGCTTGTTATATTTTGACGCCAACTGCTCGGATAAATCCGGGCATTTTTGATATAGCGCGATGCCCAAGCTCATAATAGCCAGTAGACCGGACATCGGCAGAATCCCCTCCAACCGGTTTTGACATTCTATAAGCAAAAAGGAGATGCTAAGCATTATCAGCACCTTAATGGAGTTGCGTATTTTAAACCGTTTGAAAAATGTCATGAGCAATAGACCACACACTGCGCCAACAATAATGCCCAAGACAATGGAAACGGGTATCTCAGCAAAACCGGCTGCGGAAAAATCCCCCCCTGCTGCCAGCGAAATGAATGCTGTAAACAACACGATGACAAAGACGTCATCCACCGAAGCTCCAGCCAAGATAAGCTGTGGAATACTGTGCTTTTTGCCATAACCCTCCGCCATAATGGTTATCATGCGCGGGACAATAACCGCGGGTGAAACGGCTGCGAGTACACTGCCCATAATGGCTGCCTGCAACTGCGTAACCCCTAAAATGATGGGCGCAATAATTATCACACCAATTATTTCCAAGCTAGCAGGTACAAAACACATTAAAACCGCCGGTCGGCCTACCCGCTTTAAATCCGCCACGTCGAGCGATAACCCCGCCCTTGTCAGGATGATGACCAGCGCAAGCTGGCGTAGCTCCGCAGAGATGTTCAAAATAGACTGATCCAGCAAATTAAACGCATGCGGCCCCAATATCATACCGGTCACTATCATGCCCAAAAGAGGCGGTAGCTTCAGGCGCTCGAATAGAACGCCGAACAATAAGCCCAACAAGAAAATGAGTGCAAGACTGGTTAGCATCAGTTTTCTCCTTAAATAAAAGCAAAATAAAAAGCTGATTGTTTCTGCGCAAAAAATCGCAGAAGTCATCAGCTTAAAGCGGTTTTGGTTGAACCAAGGGAGAACTTCATTCCCAATGGTTGTTATCATAACACAGCACAGGTTACGGCGCAAGCAAATGTTAAAATTTTTTTATCAGTTTTTCCGCCTTTGATCATAAACGCGCACCAGTTGATGTACCTCGCGCGCGAAAAATAGCAGTCCCAGCATGTTGAATATCATCATCAATCCAGTTAACAGGTCGCTTAACAACCAGATTCTGCGCACGCTCCACAATGCGCCAAGCGATACCCCAAGCGCATATAGAAGACGGTAAAGCTTTGGTGCGACGTAAGATTTTGGCAACAGGTATTGCAGTGCTGTTTTGCCATATGTATACCATCCGCACACCGATGTCACACCAAAAAGCGCAATGAATACTGCCACCATTGCTCCCCAGTGCCCACCCAACAGTGCCGAAAAGCAACGGATGGCCAACGCCGCACCGTCATGCGCACCATAAAGTAGCTGTCCACTCTGGGCTGTCAGCAACACGAGCGCCGTCAGTGTGCAGGAAAGTGTGGTATCTATAAACACCTCTAAAATGCCCCACATGCCCTGAGTCACCGGGTCACTGCAATTTGACTGCGAATGCGCGATGGGGCTGGAACCCATCCCGGCCTCGTTAGAAAACACGCCCCGAGCCAACCCGAACCGCATTGCGCTGCGCGCTGTATGGCCGATAGTTCCGCCCGCGGCAGCCCGCAGACCAAAGGCCTGCGAAAACATAGCACCGACTGCATCGGGCAGTTGTGATCTACCCTGCCATACCGCCACCATTGACAACAGTAGGTAACCGACCGTAATAACCGGTACAATCCAGGCTGATAATATCATAATGCCTCTGACTCCCTTACCGGTGGCCACCCAGGTGAACAATCCCAGCGCGACAGCGCATAGAATGGGCGAAACCGAAAAATACGCTAGCGCCTGCGCCGCAGAGTTGGACTGTGTCATATTCCCTGTGCCAAGTGAAGCCGCAACACAACTAACGGCAAACAAAGCGGCCAACACACCGCCCCATTTGCCCAACGCGTGCAGATAGCCCATCGGACCCGCACCCTGCCGTTTATATTTAACAGCCAGCGCCACTTCGGCAAACTTGATCATCATACCGGCGAGAGCAGCAAGCTGCATCCATACTACTGCGCCGGGCCCGCCCGCCACGATGGCGGTGGCAACACCGACGATATTTCCGGTGCCCATTGTGGCCCCAAGCGCAGTACTCATCGCCATAAAAGCGGAAACATCACGCTTTTCTTGACGTTTGACACCAAGATTGCCAAAGATGTTTTTAAATGCCTGTGGCATGCTTCTGAGTGAGAAAAATTGAGTTTTTACTGTTAGATATCCGCCCAGCCCCAAAATTATAACCATGGTAAACGGCCCCCACAGGGTGCCGGCGGCGCGTTCAAGCAGCATGTCGGTCAATGGTATCCCCTCCTTTAAACAGGCTATTCCCAATGACAGCGAATCATGCCGGGTAATAATGTTATAAGATAGCAAAATAACAGAGACCCGCCATTTTAAGCGGGTCTCTGTATTTAAGGAGAGTTTTGAACGAACGCGAGGGCTTTTTAGTGGAGAGCACCCTCGTCTATGAAGGTAAAAAAGGTTTTAGGAGAGTACCTTTTCACCGAGAAATCTGATGTTAGTGGCGATCCGGTGGCAGAATCTCAAGCCAGTAGCCATCCGGGTCGCTGATGAAATAAATTCCCATACCCTTATTTTCGTAGCAGATGCAGCCCATTTCGCTGTGCAGCGCATGCGCCGCCTCGAAATCATCAGTGCGAAACGCGATATGAATTTCGTTTTCGCCAAGATTATAAGGGTCGGTATGGTCGCGCAGCCAGGTCAGCTCAAGCTGGTGTTCGCTGCTGCCGTCCGACAAGAATGCCAGTGTAAAGCTGCCGTCCGCCGCGTTCTTGCGTCGCACTTCGTTTAATCCTAGCGCCTTTTTATAAAACGCGATACTGGCGTCTAAATCACAGACATTTATATTATTATGTGCAAACTTAAAGGTCATCAGCCATACCTCATTAATTAATTTTATGGGTTAATGATACCTTATTGAGTGCGCGATTTCATCCTTTGTTAATTAAAGAGTGGTTACAATTTGTTTTCAAGCATCAAAAGGTTATGACAAAGAAGATTTTTTGCAGTATTTTTTTTAATTTCGACCACTCTATATAATGTCAGCTTGTATAGTCTTCGATAAGCTGCAATAGCTCAGCATAATCTGAAACCTCGATACCCTGTTCAAGCCGCATGCGATCCACGTCGGGGAGATAATGCAGGTAGCGGTCAAACACTAGCTCAGGCTCTTTTTTCCCGATCATATATACCGCCAGCTTGCCCTCATACCCCGACAGTAGATAACGCGGTTTTTGCGGTGTCTCTTCGGCGCTTATCCCCGGCTTGACATCCATAGCTGCCTGAGGAATATCGGACGCCTGAAATTTTGCCCATATACCGAAAGCGCTGCCGCCCAATATAGCCACCGCCAAAGCTGCAACACCAAACCAACTCATCTTTCTCTTCACAGCTATCATCTCCTGCACAATTAATAGAAATTGAACAAACCTAGAACAGTTCATTCCCCTTATTTACAATGCCGCTATCAGAAATATTGTTGACTCTATTTCAGTGTGGTATGCGCTTCAAGCACAAAACTTTTGGGCAAAATACATGTACACAAACACTTTTATTTATGCTATACTTAGCGGTGATATCTTGATAAGGATATCATTATGATATGCAGAATATATCAGTTTGGCTTTGCCATGCAATATAAAAAAGGAGTGATTTGGTGTCAGTTGAAAACACCAGACAACCGGAGAACCGGCCGTCAAAGCGTCGCCGGCGCAGCCCCCGCTATAATCCACTGGCCATTTTCGGCAAGTTTTTTGCCGTAATTGTAATGGTCGGTATTATAACGGGTTGTATTGTTGCGTCTGTACTTACCGTTTATGTCCTTAATACGCTGGATTCTAGCGACCGCGTGGAGCTTGATAATGTTAAGATGAGTTTTACGACCATTCTTTACGCTAAAAAAGAAAACAGCGACGAGTATTTTGAATTGCAGCGTGTGCAGAACAACGAAAACCGTATCTGGGTGGATTATTCCGATATTCCACAGAGCCTCAAGGATGCGGCAGTCGCCGTTGAGGATAAGCGCTTCTGGTCTCATTCCGGTATCGACTTTAAACGCACATTGGCAGCGGTAATAAATTACGCAAACCCCTTTGCGCAGGACATGTTCGGCGGTTCTACCATCACCCAGCAGGTCATTAAAAATGTGACTAACGACAATGAGTTCGATGTAGGCCGTAAGGTGCGCGAGATTTTTCGCGCTATCAACCTAGAAAAGAACTATTCAAAAGAGCAGATTCTCGAAGTTTATCTTAACACCATTGCGCTGGGCAACGGTCAAAATGGCGTTCAGTCTGCCTCAAACCTTTATTTTGGAAAGAATGTCTCCGAGCTAACCCCGGCAGAATCTGCGTCGCTGATCGCGATTACCCAGAACCCGACCAAGTGGAATCCCTTTTCCAACCCCGAGGATAATCGCGCCCGTCAGCTGATGATTCTGGGTATGATGCATGAACAGAGTCACCCGGACGGCACCCCACTGCTGACCGACGAGGAATATGAAGCGGCGATCTCTCAGGAGATGATGTTCAAAAAGGATGAGTATGTCCAAAAGCTCGACACAGTGCAAAACTGGTTTATCGACACCGTCTATGAAGAGGTGCGCAAAGACCTTGTTGAAAAAGCAGGTTATACCGAATCGGGTGCGCGAGAGGCGGTTCGTACCGGCGGCTTTAGAATTTACACCACCGTCGATGCCGAAATGCAGGATTATCTGGAAGAAAAATATCTCAATCCTGATACCTTCCCGACCATCCGCAACAAGGAATATCCTGAATCAGCTTTTGTCATTTTAGATTTTAACGGCCAAATTAAAGCTATTGTCGGCTCAAACCGTGAAAAATCGGGTGCGCTTGTGTTCAATCGTGCCACCAGTGCGGTGCGTCATCCAGGCTCCACCATTAAGCCGATTGCCTCTTATGCGTTGGCACTGGAATACAATATGATCAACTGGTCGATGGTCTGGGAGGACAGCCCCATTCTGCTTGACCCCGAAGATCCGAACTCGATTTACCCAAAGAACTTCTACAATGCCTATAAAGGCCCGATCACCATTACCGAAGCCATACAGCGTTCAACCAACACCATACCGGTTAAGTTGGTACAAATGTTGTCGCCGCGTACCAGCTTTAATTTCCTGTGCGATTCGCTTGGGTTTAAAAACCTGGTGGAAAGTGAAGCAAAGAACGGCAAGGTTTATACCGATGTTGCGCTGGCACCTATGGCGCTGGGCGGCTTAACCAAGGGTGTTACGCCGCTTGAAATGGCCGGTTCCTATCAGATTTTTGGCAATGGCGGACTTTATACTCCGCCACATTCCTACACTAAGGTCATCGATTCCGAGGGTAATATTATCCTTGAAAACAAAGCTGTTCCCAAACGTGTCATTTCGCAAGAAACCGCAACCATTATGAATAAGCTGTTGCAGCGCGTAACCTCTGCGGCCCCCGGCACCGCCACTAACGCGCGTTTCCCGAACTCTAGCATGCCCATCGCGGGTAAAACCGGCACCTCGGATAACGACTATAATGAATGGTTTATTGGCGTGACTCCTTATTACGTCGGTGTGTGTTATCTCGGTTATGACGAGATGGAAACTATCAATTACTCCGGCTACTACTATCCACCACCCCTGATCTATCGCAATGTCATGGCGCCGATACATGCCAATCTGCCGGTTATCGACTTCCCTGTTTCCCCCAACGTTATCGAGCGCACCTATTGTACCGAATCAGGTTTACTCGCCTCCGAAAAGTGTACAAATACGGCTATGGGATGGTATAAAATCGATGCCATGCCGGAGGTCTGCGATATCCACGACGAAGAAGAAGTGGATGATGATGACATTGAGCGCTTTGACCCAAACTCTGACATGTCTTATTGGGACTGGCTCAGCTCCCGTTATCCCACAGAAGAATAAGCTTCATATTTAAAGACAGCAGAGGGTTTGAAACCCTCTGCTGTCTTTTGTTACATTGACAGACCCCATCGCATAAAGCAAACGCGCAACAGAACCGTTTCGGGTTTTGTCGCGCGTCCACCATTTTTAATGTTAATCAGCCAATGCAAAATCAATTCTACCTGTAGAAACCTCTGCGGCGGCCACAATAACCGCTATTTGATCCCCCACTCGGACGTGGCGCTTTCCGTCGGCGGTAGCATATTGCATCCTGCCATCGTAGAGCATTCCTTCACCCAGTGATTCGGTACGCACCAGTCCTTCGATGGTGTTTTCGAGCTGGACATAAACACCATGCGCCGCAGCGGAAGTAATGGTACCGGTATAGCGTTCGCCAATGTGACGACTCAAATATTCGGCTTTATAACAATCCTCGCAGGAACGTTCGGCGCCCATTGCGTTAACCTCCGCCTCGCTCGATTGCTTGGAGGCTGACGCCGCAAAACTGCCAAATCGCTTTTGCAGTTTTGGAACCGATTCACCCTTGACAAAGGCCGAAAGAATGCGATGAATCGCCAAATCGGGATAGCGACGGATCGGCGAGGTAAAATGCGTATAATTAGCCAGAGCAAGACCATAATGTCCCAGGTTTTTTTCATTGTAGCGTGCCTTTTGCATGGCGCGCAGTATGGCCGAATTAATCAGCACCGCATAAGGTGTCGGCTGCGCACGCTGCAAGATATCTGAAAGCACCGTAGGTCGCACGCCGGGCAGTACCTTACCGGAGGGCAGTCCAACAGTATCCAGCAACTCTTTTAGTGCTGCCAGCTTTTCGGGGGCGGGCGTCTCATGCACACGAAAGACAAACGGCAGTTGCTGATCTAAAGCTAGCGTTGCCGCCGCCTCATTCGCGGTAAGCATCAACTCTTCAATCAAACGCTCGGCTTCGCCCTGTACACGGGGCAAAACATCTGAGGCCACACCGTTTTCATCCACCTTAATTTTCGATTCGGTCGACGCCAGCGCCAAAGAACCTCTCTGAGAACGCTGCTTTTGCAAAAGCTTTGCCAGCTTCGCCATCTCAATAAGCTGCGACTTAACCTCACTATATTTTTGGTCTAGCGCTGCGTCCTGCTCACCCGAGAGGATGCGGTTGACCTCGTCATACACGCCCTTGACACGGGAACGTATCACTGTTTTGACAAAGCGATAATCAGTCAGCGCGCCATCGTGATCCAGCTTAATCAGCGCTGAAAAGGCAAGTCTATCCTCCTGCGGGTTCAGCGAACAGGCTCCGTTCGAGAGTGCAGGCGGCAACATTGGAATAACCGAGTCCGCAAAATAGACCGACGTACCACGATGGTACGCTTCGGCGTCAAGAGGGCTGTTTGGGGTGACATAGTGACTGACGTCCGCAATATGCACGCCCAACTCCCATCCGGTTTCGGTTTTTTTAAGCGAAACCGCATCGTCAATGTCCTTTGTGTCGGCACCATCTATTGTAAAAATTAGCTCATGACGTAAATCTAGTCGATTGATAATTTCCTCGGTAATATCGCGTCCGGCGGCCTTCTCTGCTGCTTGCAAAACCTCGGGTCGGAAGCGCCGGTCTATTCCAGCAGCGTCTAAAATGGCATCGCAACAATTTTTTGCTAGCATAGCACTGCCAAAACGACCCTCGACCACCGCACGATAATCACGGTGTCTGTCACCATCCTGCCGAATGGTTGCAACCACCTTTTCACCGTTTTCCACCGCGCGCTTTTGCCCTTCGATTAGCAACGGGGCAAAGGCGGGATTGTCGGGAATGAGCTCCAGCTCTCCATAGGCATTGGCTTTCGCAGTACCCGAAAGACGCACATGGGCACGTTCTAAGACAGAAAGCACCTCACCCGCATCTAATTCACCGTTAGATTTGCTAATCTTCAACATGACGCGGTCTCCGGGCATAGCACCCATCAGTTGATGTCCCGGTACAAAAACATCCCGATCCGCGCCATCCGGGCGTGCAAAACCAAAGGTACCTTTCACCTTGATAATGGTAGCAGGCTTTGCACCGACGTTTTGAGATAATACCACGCGACGGTTTTCGCCCACAATTTCGCCGCGCGCTTGCATCCGGTCTATTAGCTTTTGGTATTCGCCCATATCCTTATTACCCACTCTGGCGCGGCGGCGCAACTCTTTGTGTGCAATAGGCTTTTTACCGCTTTTGCGTAGCTGTACCCGAATTCTTTTTTCTAAATCCGACATAAATATTCCTTTCATATTATTGCTCTCACCATAAGGTGGACGAATTATATATAATCTTTTATTTTCGATTGACAAAGAACGTCTTTGCGCATTAGCACAAAACGTCTGTATTTAGTAGGAGATAAATTGATGATAAAAAACGGAGTCCCGCTATAAAAGCAGAACTCCGTCACCATATTTGCAGATTTATCTAAGCGACGCGAAAAGCACAACCAAAGTGACAATCACCATAGCGACGCCAGTGATAGTTGTTGCCCGAACCAACATGGCCTCTTTGGTTTTTCCGCGGTTTTTATCAAAAAACGTTCCAGACGATTCGCCTGCAATGGTGCCAAGTCCACTCTTAGATTCCTGAGCGGTAACGACGGCAATAATGATGACGCATAAAGCAATAAGAACAAAACCGCCGACGATTTCTAACATTCCCATTAATATGACCTCCGATTCATTTAAAGCATATGCTTTGACTGATAAATGATATCATAAAAAAAGCAGCAATGCAACCTTTACGTAAAAATACTTCATGAATAATGCTCGTGCATAAAGGCATAATAACAAACGCCGCACTGAGTTCGGGAAAGCGTTTGCCCTGCACTCTGTCGGTTTGCCCTTTTGGGCTAAGCTGTCATGTGAATTTTCACATGACAGCTTTTATTTATTCCTGTGATTCTAGCGTAATCTGGGTCATAATATCCTCTTCCCGCGGCGTATAGCCAGCCGAAGGAATAGATCGTGGGGCGTAGTGATGCGCATTATCCAACATGCCGTCCTCAAACATCTTCATGGTGGTGACAACATTTTTGCCTTTAACGGTCATTACCTGCACGCCGACTGAGTCACGTGCGGTTTTGGCCGAAATACGTGCGGTATCCAAAAGCATCACCTTGCCGTTCTTGGCCTTGAGCAACAGTGTAGCGTCACCTTCAGCCGAGAGCATCCCCGCTAGCGGCTCTTTGGTGCTATATGCACTAGTCAGCTTTTTACGGCGTGTTTTTGTTTCGTAAGAAGTCAGCGCAATTTTTGCAACCTTACCATTTTCAAAGCCAAAGAACATAAAGCCCTTATAGTCATTGGTCACCGCCATATAAACCGAGTTTTCGCCTTCGTCAAAGCCGAGCTTGGCTGCGATAAAATCGCCTAGAACACTGGCCTTGGTATCGTCGAAATCAGACGCGACAGCCTTATAAACCTGCCCCTTGTCCGAGAAGAACAACAGATGTGAACGGTTGCCGGCCTCGATCGCCTGCACCACCTCGTCGCCTTCTTTAAGCTTGTGCTCGCCCGACATGCGCCACGACTGCGGCGTAATCTTTTTAAAATAGCCCTCGCGGGTAAAGAACAAGTGCACCGGATAATCGGGCACGGCCTCCTCCACTTGGGCCTCTTCAATGTCGTCGTCAATGATGACCTCGCTTCTTCTCGGCTGTCCAAATTTTTTGGCGACGGCTTTAAGTTCGGACGTAACAATCGCAAGCATGCGGGGGCGGCTTTTCAGCGTCTCCTCCATATCGGCGATGCTGTTTTTAAGGTCGTCAATTTCCTCGATGCGCTTTAAGATATATTCGCGGTTTAATTGTCGCAGCTTAATTTCCGCCACGTATTCGGCTTGCACCTCGTCGATGCCAAACCCGATCATCAAATTCGGGACAACCTCGCGTTCCTCTTCGGTCTCGCGAACAATCTTGATTGCCTTGTCAATATCCAATAGAATCTTCGCTAGGCCCTGCAACAGATGCAGTTTTTCACGCTTCTTTTTAAGCTCAAAGAATAGCCTACGGCGGATACATTCCAACCGGAATGCCGTCCACTCGTTTAAAAGCTCACCAACGCCCATCACCCGCGGACTGGAGCCAATCAACACGTTAAAGTTGCATGAAAATGTGTCCTCCAGTGGCGTCAGCTTATAAAGTCGGCGTATCAGCTTCTCCCCATCGGCACCACGCTTCAGGTCGAGCGTAATTTTCAGGCCGCCGAGGTCGGTTTCGTCCCGAATATCTGCAATCTCACGTACCTTACCGGATTTAACCAGTTCAACCACCTTGTCGATGATGGCCTCCACCGTTGTGGTGGGCGGAATTGCAACAATCTCAAGGCAGCCGCTGCTCTTATCAATGCGATAGCGACTGCGCACCCGGACTGAACCACGCCCGGTAGCGTAGATTTTCTCCAGGTCATCGGCGTTGTAGATAATCTGCCCGCCGCCCGGAAAATCGGGTGCCTTCAGTGTGTCCGATATGACATGCTCCGGGTTTTTAATCAATGCAATCGCCGTTTCACAGACCTCAGCGAGGTTAAACGGACAGATAGAACTCGCCATACCAACCGCAATGCCGACGTTTGAATTGACCAAAATGCTTGGATACGATACCGGCAGCAGTGTTGGCTCCTTCATTCGACCGTCGTAACTGTCCACCATATCCACCGCATCTTTATCCAGATCGGCAAAAAGCTCCTGACACAGCGGCATCAGCTTGACCTCGGTATAACGTGCCGCGGCGTAAGCCATGTCACGCGAATAGGACTTGCCAAAGTTGCCCTTGGAATCAATATATGGATGCAGCAACGCCTCGTTACCACGCGAGAGACGCACCAGCGTCTCGTAGATGGCTTGGTCTCCATGCGGGTGTAGCTTCATTACCTCACCCACCGCGTTGGCCGATTTGACCCTGCCGCCGTTGATGAGCCCCATCTTGTACATAGTATAAAGAATCTTACGGTGTGAGGGTTTAAAGCCATCAATTTCGGGGATAGCGCGTGAGACAATGACGCTCATCGCGTAGGGCATGTAGTTTTTGGTCAGCGTCTGGGTAATCGGCTGTTCCTGCACAATCCCTGCATTTTCAATCACCGCATTACTGCCCGTAGTAGGCTTTAAGGAATCAGATTTTTTCTTTTTCGCCATTCGGTTGCTCTACCCCCTTTCTACGCCAAATCCAGCTCATCCAAATATAGATGACCATTTTGCGCAATGTAGTCTTTTCGCCCTGAGAGGTTGTCCCCTAGCAGCAGGTCAAAGGTCTCGGCAGTTTTAGCCGCCGCTTCCGGCGTAACACGAATCAGCCGACGGGTTTCAGGGTTCATGGTGGTCAGCCACATCATGTCCGCCTCATTCTCGCCCAAACCTTTCGAGCGTTGAATCGTCAGCTTCTGCCCCGCCAATGTCTCAGTGATGCGATTTTTCTCGGCGTCAGAATAGACAAACCAGGTCTTGTCCTTGCCGGTAATCTCATAAAGCGGTGACTCGGCGATGTAGACATATCCTTCTTCAATCAGCTTTGGCGTCAGCCTGTAAATCATGGTGAGGATCAGCGTGCGGATCTGGAAGCCATCGACGTCGGCGTCGGTACAAATGATGATTTTATTCCAGCGCAGGTTTTCCAAATCGAAGGAAGATAGCGCCTTGTTGGCTTTACTTTTAACCTCGACACCGCAGCCTAGCACCTTGATAACGTCTGTTATAATCTCATTTTTAAAGATCTTATCATATTCTGCCTTCAAACAATTTAAAATTTTACCGCGTACCGGCATGACAGCCTGAAACTCCGAGTCGCGCCCCATCTTGCAGGAACCCAGCGCAGAATCACCCTCAACGATGAAAACTTCACGACGAGAGACGTCCTTGGTGCGGCAGTCAACAAACTTTTGTACACGGTTAGAGATATCCAAAGACCCCGCCAACTTCTTTTTGATGTTGATTCGGGTCTTTTCAGCCGATTCACGGCTGCGCTTATTGATTAACACTTGTTCGGCAATTTTAAGCGCATCGTCGGGGTTTTCGGTAAAATACACTTCCAGATTATGCTTTAAAAATTCCGCCATGGCCTCGTATATAAAGCGGTTGTTTATCGCCTTTTTCGTCTGGTTTTCATAAGAAGTCTGGGTGGAAAAGTTGGAGGAAATCAGCGCAAGGCAGGGCTCAATATCATTATAGGTAATCTTGCTTTCATCCTTGAGGTATTTATTGTTCGACTTCAGCCATCCATCTATCTGGTTGACAAATGCCACCTTAACCGCCTTTTCAGGACTTCCACCATACTCGAGCCAGCTGGAGTTATGGTAATATTCGGTGAACGCTGTCGTGTTGGAAAAGCACAGTGTCACCAGAAGCTTGACGCGATATTCCGGGCGATCCTCGCGATCACGCCCCTTACGTTCGGCCGACCATGTCTGTATCGGCGTAATAAAGTCGCTTCCAACCCGTTCAGCTAGATAATCCGAAATGCCGTTCTGGTAGATGAATTGCTCCTCTTCAAAGGAATTACCGATCTGATTACGCAGAACGAACAATATATTGGGGTTGACCACCGCCTGACGGCGCACCGTCTCGCGGAAATAGTCTATCGGAATCGCAATGTCTGTAAATACGTCGAGATCGGGCCGCCACTTGATCTTGGTGCCGGTCTGTTTTTTCTTGGTGGGAACCTTCATCAGGTCCCCCACATTCTCGCCCTTTTCAAACGAAAGATTATATTGATAGCCGTCTCGTATGATCTCGACCTGCATATATTCCGACGCGTACTGCGCCGAGCAAAGACCAAGGCCATTTAGACCAAGCGAGAACTCATAGCTGTCTTCACCACCATCTTTATATTTTCCGCCTGCGTACAGCTCGCAAAACACAAGCTCCCAGTTAAAGCGTTCCTCGCGGGTGTTATAATCGACCGGTATGCCACGACCAAAGTCCTCGCACTCGATGGAGCCATCCGCATAGCGGGTGAGGATGATCTTGTTGCCATGGCCTTCGCGCGCCTCGTCGATCGAGTTTGAAAAAATCTCAAATACCGCATGCTGACAGCCATCCAGACCATCCGAACCGAAAATAACCGCCGGGCGCTTGCGCACACGGTCGGCTCCTTTTAGCGAGGTAATGCTTTCATTGGTATATCCCGAAGCAGGTTTCGCCATAAAATTCTCCTTCCTGCATAGTTGTAATGAAATGCCGTCATGAGATATCATATCCCCTTTTAACGGTCAAAATCAGTCAAAATAAACACGCAAAATGCAAAGCTGCACGTTTTGTTTTCCGGTGGTGGATTTATCCGCTTTAGATCAACGCAAAAGTAGGGGCTCATCGTCCCCTTCATCTTGCCGTATTCTATATATTTTATCTGGAAAACGCTGCATTTGTCAAGCGAGTACCATTGTACGCACAGCACAACTCATCGCCTGATCGCGTATTCGCATTGTATACATCAAAAATTTGATCCGTCCCGTTAACGCAAATATAGACGACATTCTATTCCTTCATAACGTACTTTACCCGCATTCGCTTCATAAGGAATATCCCTGCAATAATTAAACCCTAGCTTTTTTAGAATATTGCCGGAAGCCGGATTATCTTTTGCATATCTTCCGACCAGCTCTTTAATTTGCAAATCATTTTTGGCAAAATTAATTATTTCACGCATTGATTCCGTTGCAAAGCCTTGTCCCCAATATTGTTTCCCAAAATTATATCCCACTTCAAATAAGTTGTATTCCGGTTCAAAATAAATCAGCCCTGTACCGATTAAAACGCCTGTATGCTTTTCTGTTACCGCCCACCTATACCAGGCGTCTGAAGATATTTGCTCGATTTCGGACTTAACCCATTCCTTAGTCTTTTCTATATCATTATGGCTACGCCAAAACATATATTTTGAAACATCGGGGTCACTTTCCCAACAGTCAAATACATTTTGCGCATCATCTTCACAAAATGGTCTAAGTAAAAGTCTCGTTGTTTCCAAAAATGGTGTATTCATATAAACCTCAGTAATCAATGTAGTTAACATTCTTGCTATTTCAATTTGGGCGTTCTCCCACCTGCGCAATCAAACGGTTAACACCCTGCGCAATGCCGCCGTGATCAGGTCGGCTCAAATCAGGATCTTCCCTCAGTAGCGTGGCTGCTACCTGCTGCGCCTTTAAAAACAGCGCGGCATCCTGCGCCAGATCGGCATTCTCCAGCCCGGGCAGACCATGCTGTCGGGCGCCTAGGATATCACCCGGGCCACGTAGGCGTAAATCCTCTTCCGCGATGCGAAAGCCATCGTTTGTAGCGGCAATAGCCGCCAAACGCTCTGCAGTTGCCTGACTTTTAGAATCGGTAACGAGAATGCAATAGGCGCTGTGTTTGCCGCGCCCCACCCGCCCACGCAGCTGGTGCAGCTGTGAAAGGCCAAAGCGTTCGGCATTCTCAATGAGCATAACAGCCGCGTTGGGAACATCTACTCCAACCTCAATGACCGTTGTCGAAACCAACAACTGTATTTCACCTGCGGCAAAGCGCGCCATCACGCGCTCTTTATCCGCGGGCTTCATTTTACCATGTAATAGACCAACAGTGTAAGCTTTGAATACGCCTACAGCGAGTGTCTTGGCGTAGTCCTCAGCGGCGTGTAGTGGAGGGCCCGGCTGCGTTTGCTGTGTTTCTTCGTCCTGCGCACTGACCAGTGGACAGACGATATACGCCTGACGCCCCTCGTTTAACCTCTCGCAAATAAAACTGAAAGCGCGCAACCGCTTGGCGGAGTCAATGCGATAGGTTGCCACCGGTGTTCTGCCGGGTGGCAGCTCTTTGATTAGCGACACGTCAAGATCGCCGTACAAAATCAGCGATAGCGTACGCGGAATTGGCGTAGCGCTCATAACCAGCGTGTGTACCGCATTCCCCTTTGCGGTGAGTGCAGCGCGCTGCGCCACCCCAAACCGGTGCTGCTCATCGGTGATTACCAGTCCCAGCGACGCAAATTCGGTGCTGCCGGACAACAGCGCATGCGTGCCGACGATGACATCGCGTTCGCCTGACGCTACCCACGCATCCTGCACACGTCGTTCCTTGGCTTTAAGCGATCCAGTCATCAGTGCAACACGGATTCCAAAAGGTGTAAGCAGTTGCGTCAATGTTTTGTAGTGCTGTTCGGCAAGAAGCTCGGTCGGCGCCATCAGCGCCGTCTGTTTGCCGTTCTGCCACACAATGTAAGCCGCTGCTGCCGCTACTAGCGTCTTACCTGAGCCTACGTCTCCCTGAATAAGTCGGTTCATTACATTTCCAGATGAAAGATCGCGATCAATGTCCTCAATAGCCGCAAACTGTCCTCCGGTGGGCGTAAACGGCAGACTATCGAAGAACCTTCGCATCTCGCCCGATACCATCGGTGCTGTTTTTTGGTCACACCGAGATGAACGCAGCCGCAACATAGCGGCAGAGAAAACCAGTAGCTCTTCAAATAAAATGCGCCCACGCGCCGCCTCACATTGAGGCAGCGACTCCGGTGCATGTACGATACGGACGGCTTCATCCAGCGTGGGCAACCCGGCATTCTCACGCACATCCTGCGGCAGTGTATCCGTCACCGGCTCAGAGAGTGCGGCCAGCGCCCGTTGCACATCCTGCGCCACCGCGCGAGAGGAAAGTCCCGCACAAACGGGGTACACCGGCATTAACCGCCCCAGCCAACGGTCCGACAGAATCTGAGGCGCACTGATCTCGCGTTTAATAAGTGTGCCACCCATGATGCCGTAAAACAAATAGCTTTGTCCTACTTTGAGGGAATCTACCACAAAACGGGTGTTAAAAAAAGTGAGTAGAAGCGTTTCTTCACCATCTCCAACCTCTACCTTAAAAATAGACAACCCTTTTCTAATCCGCTGTTCACGTGATTTCTTCAAAACTTCGGCACGTATAACGTAGGGGTTTCCAAATCCGCATTGCGCAATTGTGGAAATGCGCGTTAAATCAACATAGCTTCGCGGCAGATGTAGCAGCAAACGGCGCACACTGTCAATGCCCAGTCTGTGGTAGAGCAGGGCCTTTTTAGGGCCGACGCCATTGATTTTAGTCACGCTGTCGTTCAACGTTAGCCCCATTGTGCATCCCCCTCTTTCCAGCCGCTTATTCCTTTTATCGCTTTAAATTATTCTATTCATGCGCGGCCTCCCAGTTTTTGGCCTCACCGTAGCATTTTACGCAAAGTTCTTTGCCTTTGTATGTAACAAACACCGCTCTATCACAGTCGGGTGTCGAACATGTTTTGTTGGGGTTGGTTACCCTTGGCTTGTCACTGGTAGCTGCCGTTTTTTCAGCAGTTTCCACTTTTTCGATACTTTCGGATGAAGATGCTGTCGACTTCGATTTTTTGGCACTCGTGCTGGGACGGTCTACATTTTCTACACTTCGGTTAGCGTACCATTCATATGCACCACCCGCCAGAATACCCGCTACAAATACTAATGCAAAAACTACTATTACCTTTTTCACCTTTTGGTACCTCGGTTTTAAAATATTGTTACCAATTTAGCAGCATAACTACTAAACATTTCTTTTATATTTTACATGGTTTGCCTAATAAGAGCAACATACTTCATGGCTTCCTAAGAAATTTTTATATTTTTACAGGCTTTTATAGCCTTTTTCCGGCAAACACAATCTTTTAATTACACAAAATAATATTTTTATTTAACTTATTGACAAATCCACTTACAGTTGCTATACTAGACAAGCATCATTTGAGCCACTAGCTCAGTTGGCAGAGCATTTGACTTTTAATCAAAGGGTCCGGAGTTCGAATCTCCGGTGGCTCACCAGAAAAGGACATTCTGAAAAGAGTGTCCTTTTTTCCTTTTGTCATGCGTTTTTTAAGTATCAAATGAGATTGTCCAGCGGACTAAAGTCCAAGAATTTTGACACGGTTTTTCGAGGTGTAGTGTGGACATATCGCTTTACCATTTCGAGCGAAGTATGGCCTAATATCTGTTGCAGCGCATAAATATCCCCACCGTTCTCTAAGAACCGTGTAGCGAAGGTATGGCGCAACAGATGTGCTTTTAGTCTTGGGATTCCAGAACGCTTTTTAAGCTTGCGGAAAAGCTGCTTAACTGTACCAAGGGAGATCGGCCGCATATCACCCATGAGAAACAGCCGATCTGTTGCCGCTAAAGCTGGGCGGTGCGAAAGATACTTCAGCAAGACCTTTCGGGATTGTAGCCCTAATGGAACAATACGCTGCTTGTTTCCTTTTCCCTCAACAACGATATATCCGTCAGACAGATGCAAGGCCGAAACTGTAAGAGTTACAGCTTCATTCATTCTCAAACCACAGTCTAGCATCAGGCAGCAAATGCAATAATTCCGCAGATGAATGTTATAGCGCAGATTAAAGCAGCTCATAAGCTGGCGAACTTCGGAATCCGTCAGCGTATCAATAACTTTTCGTTTCGCTTTGGGCAATCGGAACTTCTGCGAAAAATCCACAGAGCAATATTCCTCATCATAGCACCAAGACAGAAAACACCTTAATGCCCGAACATAGGTCTGAATCGTCACGCTGCTTAAGTTACGACCAGATAAAGAAACATAGTAGCTTTTCAACATTGGCAGCGTCAGACCAGATACGTCGAAATCGTTCCCAACAAACGACACGAAGTAACCAATACAGGAACGATAAAACGAAACAGTATTTATAGAATTGCCCTTTACTTGCTGGTCAAGCAAAAATGTTGAAAGGACAGCATCAACGGTCATAGTTAGAATTCTCCTTTAACCTGAATTTTGATACATGCTATATGTCACCACTCCGAGCTCATCTTCGCCCGAGTTTCCCTAATCGTTATTCTCATGCCTTAACCCCAAAGGAAATCGGGCTCGTTCGCCTTACGTTAGTGTCATCCCTAGCATGTGCAATAGAACGGCTGGACAGGGAAAATTGCAGCTAGAAGCCAAACCCTGTGCGCCTGGGCAAAGTCTGCTGTAACACAATTTTCTTGCCCTGGAGCGCTGGCTGCCGGGACGAATTGTGTTACTCCCCTCCTAGACCACGAATTTACTCCTGAAGATAAAGCGTGGGGGGCACGGTTTGTTTTGCGGCGCAAAGCTTTGCGCGCGCAAAAACAAAGCCGAAGCCCCTCCCTACGCCCTTATGTATATCCACTCAAACCAAAATTCATTAAAAGACTACATCAGGCTCGACGCCGATCAAGTAGGACAACCCACGGGCTGTATCTGCAACTTCATCCAATGCCATACAAAAAAGATCACTAGCAGCACGAGAATCCGTTAGACCGCCAAACTTTTTATCCATAATGTCCGAAAAAGCCTTTAGAGAAGCGTACGCAACCCCCAGACGGGCAACCTCGTTAGAAATGTCCTCATAGATCTCAGAGGAGATTTGCGGCCTTTCCTGCGGTACCTCCAATTGAATTGCTTTAACTGTTGACATGAACATTACCTCCTGTTTTGTTTTTAAGTGAGCCACAGCAAACATGCTACCATAAACAATTGTAAGAATTACTTACATTTTTAGCAAACGCCAAATGTAAGTGAAAATTACATATAGGCTTTAGAAATGTAAGAATAGCTTTCATATGCTTTCTTTTTCGCTTATAATTAAAACAAAGGAGTGAAGCCAAATGTCCGCATTTTCTGAAAGATTAAGAGCCGAAAGAAAGAAAGCGAAACTTACACAAGAACAAATGGCAAATCAGCTCGGAATTACCAGAGCCGCCTATACTCTTTATGAAACAGACAAAACACAGCCCACCCTAGAAACAGCAACTAAAATTGCAGAAATCTTAAAAACTTCATTGGATTACCTCACCGGACGCTATTCCTAGAAACAAAAAAAGACCTCCCACAGCTCAACGAAAGAGCCATGAAAGGTCTGCTTTTTTTGAATTATTGTGAAAATGCACAAAGAGCTTAAAAAAACGGCTTTATAATAACGTTTTTTTAAATCTATACTAAAATTGTATTGGAGTTAGTACCCCCCTGTTAGCCAGGGGGGGTTATGCTAGCCGAAGCTAGCAGTATGCACAATACACAAATACGAGATACTATAGTCCTATAATAACAAATCCACCGCAAAATGCAATACCAAAATGGACTTTCAAAGGGTTATAGTATCGACTTATAGAAGCAAACAATCTACCAGTCTTGCGAAATTGCAGAGCATGACTTTTAATCAAAGGGTCCGGAGTTCGAATCTCCGGTGGCTCACCAGAAAAGGACATTCTGAAAAGAGTGTCCTTTTTTCCTTTTGTCATGCGTTTTTTAAGTATCAAATGAGATTGTCCAGCGGACTAAAGTCCAAGAATTTTGACACGGTTTTTCGAGGTGTAGTGTGGACATATCGCTTTACCATTTCGAGCGAAGTATGGCCTAATATCTGTTGCAGCGCATAAATATCCCCACCGTTCTCTAAGAACCGTGTAGCGAAGGTATGGCGCAACAGATGTGCTTTTAGTCTTGGGATTCCAGAACGCTTTTTAAGCTTGCGGAAAAGCTGCTTAACTGTACCAAGGGAGATCGGCCGCATATCACCCATGAGAAACAGCCGATCTGTTGCCGCTAAAGCTGGGCGGTGCGAAAGATACTTCAGCAAGACCTTTCGGGATTGTAGCCCTAATGGAACAATACGCTGCTTGTTTCCTTTTCCCTCAACAACGATATATCCGTCAGACAGATGCAAGGCCGAAACTGTAAGAGTTACAGCTTCATTCATTCTCAAACCACAGTCTAGCATCAGGCAGCAAATGCAATAATTCCGCAGATGAATGTTATAGCGCAGATTAAAGCAGCTCATAAGCTGGCGAACTTCGGAATCCGTCAGCGTATCAATAACTTTTCGTTTCGCTTTGGGCAATCGGAACTTCTGCGAAAAATCCACAGAGCAATATTCCTCATCATAGCACCAAGACAGAAAACACCTTAATGCCCGAACATAGGTCTGAATCGTCACGCTGCTTAAGTTACGACCAGATAAAGAAACATAGTAGCTTTTCAACATTGGCAGCGTCAGACCAGATACGTCGAAATCGTTCCCAACAAACGACACGAAGTAACCAATACAGGAACGATAAAACGAAACAGTATTTATAGAATTGCCCTTTACTTGCTGGTCAAGCAAAAATGTTGAAAGGACAGCATCAACGGTCATAGTTAGAATTCTCCTTTAACCTGAATTTTGATACATGCTATATGTCACCACTCCGAGCTCATCTTCGCCCGAGTTTCCCTAATCGTTATTCTCATGCCTTAACCCCAAAGGAAATCGGGCTCGTTCGCCTTACGTTAGTGTCATCCCTAGCATGTGCAATAGAACGGCTGGACAGGGAAAATTGCAGCTAGAAGCCAAACCCTGTGCGCCTGGGCAAAGTCTGCTGTAACACAATTTTCTTGCCCTGGAGCGCTGGCTGCCGGGACGAATTGTGTTACTCCTCCTAGACCACGAATTTACTCCTGAAGATAAAGCGTGGGGGCACGGTTTGTTTTGCGGCGCAAAGCTTTGCGCGCGCAAAAACAAAGCCGAAGCCCCTCCCTACGCCCTTATGTATATCCACTCAAACCAAAATTCATTAAAAGACTACATCAGGCTCGACGCCGATCAAGTAGGACAACCCACGGGCTGTATCTGCAACTTCATCCAATGCCATACAAAAAAGATCACTAGCAGCACGAGAATCCGTTAGACCGCCAAACTTTTTATCCATAATGTCCGAAAAAGCCTTTAGAGAAGCGTACGCAACCCCCAGACGGGCAACCTCGTTAGAAATGTCCTCATAGATCTCAGAGGAGATTTGCGGCCTTTCCTGCGGTACCTCCAATTGAATTGCTTTAACTGTTGACATGAACATTACCTCCTGTTTTGTTTTTAAGTGAGCCACAGCAAACATGCTACCATAAACAATTGTAAGAATTACTTACATTTTTAGCAAACGCCAAATGTAAGTGAAAATTACATATAGGCTTTAGAAATGTAAGAATAGCTTTCATATGCTTTCTTTTTCGCTTATAATTAAAACAAAGGAGTGAAGCCAAATGTCCGCATTTTCTGAAAGATTAAGAGCCGAAAGAAAGAAAGCGAAACTTACACAAGAACAAATGGCAAATCAGCTCGGAATTACCAGAGCCGCCTATACTCTTTATGAAACAGACAAAACACAGCCCACCCTAGAAACAGCAACTAAAATTGCAGAAATCTTAAAAACTTCATTGGATTACCTCACCGGACGCTATTCCTAGAAACAAAAAAAGACCTCCCACAGCTCAACGAAAGAGCCATGAAAGGTCTGCTTTTTTTGAATTATTGTGAAAATGCACAAAGAGCTTAAAAAAACGGCTTTATAATAACGTTTTTTTAAATCTATACTAAAATTGTATTGGAGTTAGTACCCCCCTGTTAGCCAGGGGGGGTTATGCTAGCCGAAGCTAGCAGTATGCACAATACACAAATACGAGATACTATAGTCCTATAATAACAAATCCACCGCAAAATGCAATACCAAAATGGACTTTCAAAGGGTTATAGTATCGACTTATAGAAGCAAACAATCTACCAGTCTTGCGAAATTGCAGAGCATGACTTTTAATCAAAGGGTCCGGAGTTCGAATCTCCGGTGGCTCACCAGTGCAACCTTATCCGAACACTTCCCCTTATTTTACATCTTTTTGGGTGTGGGGTACAGTGTTCGGATATACTGTTTTTAAGCTTATATTATAACTATACCGCTCTGGATCGTTCCAGAGCGGTATTTTAAATTATAGATAGCTCTTGTTTGAAATAGCCATTCATGCTCTCAGAGTATTCCTAAAGGTATTATCTAAATAAAACATAATGGGAAATGGTTTAATGCAAATTAATTATATTCATTCATAAATCCCTTGTTTTCAAATTTGACAAAACACTTAATGTACCAAATTCCATGATGCCGCCACTCGTTCGGTTGCATACAAATTTATTTGAAAAGAAATCTATGTATTTATTTTCATGGGAATATATATTGGATGTCGGATAGATTAATATTCTAGTAGTATCTA
Organism: Oscillospiraceae bacterium MB24-C1; assembly: GCA_030913685.1. Classification (NCBI taxonomy): domain Bacteria; kingdom Bacillati; phylum Bacillota; class Clostridia; order Eubacteriales; family Oscillospiraceae; species Oscillospiraceae bacterium MB24-C1. Next base: position 655,014 of record CP133187.1, read on the forward strand.
ATGCTCTAAAGCTATCAATTGACAGTTTTGAATTAGTGACTTGTCCAAATATAAGCCTATCAAATCTCATTTTACCTCCATACCAATGCTGTTTAATCCTCTTCAAAATGTCTTGTGTGGTTCCAATGTATAGCTGACAGAATTTATCAAGTATCATTATGTAATAGCCCGGGCAACTATAGTTTGTCAAGTCAGTAATTTCAAAAAATGGAGATCTGTGAAGGAAGTTAGTAATTTCTCTTTCAAACTCTTCATGATCCAATTTCCCAAAAAACTCAATATTTAGATCATAGTTCTGCATCACTTTAGCCAAGTGCGTTTTACACCAATCGTCTTTGTATACTAGACCTTCATAATCAGCATAAACTTCAGAATAACACTTTATAAGGTTCTCGTCTTTATCTTCTAGTGCTTTAATGTATATTAAATTTTTCCCTAGTGTACTTTTGTTTGAAACGTCAGCATAATTTTCTCGTGTTAATTTATAACCACGCGTCCGAAAATTCATTGATACTCCAAAATGAGTAATAGAGCTATGTTTCATCATATACCTCTTAGTTCATTAAATATTCAAGGAGTGATGATTATTATCTATTTTGGTCCAGAAGAGTGCCTTCTGGCTTGCCCCTTAAGTAAACATAATTGTCAATTAAGAAACTATACAAAAATGTGATGGGGATGTATTTTCAGAATATATAAGCAATGTTACCTTATTAATCAATACTAGCATATAACCCATACTTATTTCCTCTGTAGTTCTTAAACAGCGTTCTCTGATATGTACGGAATGTCATGATTTCGCTTATATTGTTATTTCTGTTATTCCAATTAAAGAAACTCTCTTTGGGCTTATTCCCTGTTGCATCCTTGCGTAACAAATAGTCACATACAAGACGCGTTGCTTGAGCACTAGGAGTATCTTCTGCGGCATCATTTTTTATCGATATGATAATATTTGTGGCTCTATCTTTTATCGCTTGTGATAAAAACGGACAGTTATGAAAAACCAACACAAACCAGAATTCTTGTTGCTCCAAGTGCTTTTTGTCAACTATTTTTTCTAGTTCAGAAGATATGATTCCCTCCAAATTTGCCACTGTTTTATTGAAGAATGGCTCGTGATATTCTGAATAAAGCAGAATGTTTGCTAACACTAACGGATTCCTCTCGTCTTGTGCCTTCTGATAAACGGCATTTTCGACACTCTTGCCGAGTGTTAGTCCATACTCTCTAAAAAATATAAACCAATCGCACAAATCGGCAAGATTGCCACGTTCGAAAAGGAATTCATACCGGTTGATTACTTGCTGTAGCTTCTCATTTTCCTTGCTTTCTATCTCAGAGAAACCTACCTCTGTGTTCATAAAGACAAGTATAGATATTAGCTTTCGGGTATGCTCAAAACATGGCGAGTATGAATACATAAACATTGACAAATCAACAAACAAAGTAGCCTTTTTTGTTGTGCCTTCTTTAAATAACTGGTATCCATCCTTCTTTAAACTAAATTTATTAAGTAGCGTTGATAGAAGAAAAGACACAATTGTTCGTCTGTCTTGCGGAAATTCCTTCATCAAAATCACAAACTCGTCTTTCATTCTGTCTACGGACACAAAATCAGATTTTACTATGTATCGTTTGTCCTCTTCTAAACTCTGATACTCCTGTTTTGTGCCACAAAAAAAGCACTCACTTATCTTATCAGCAAGAATGCGTGTTTTCTCAATCCAATTGCTGAATGTTGCCGGTGTCTCACACTCACTGAATTTGAGTTCGTTGAGTCTGAGAAGGTACTTCCCGCTAATGGACTGAAATGTAGCAATTATCTTTTCCCGTATCTCCGGAGTGTTGGAGAAAATAAATATATCGTCTACATATCTGAAAACTCGATAATCCTTCTTCACTTGGAAACCGCACTTTAGAAGCTCAACCAAAACCTCGGAATCAATTTGTTGTAATAGTATTTCAACTATCATTCGAGAAAACTCCGGGCCAACCACAACCCCATTTGACGAGTGACAATTAATGTTCTGTATAAGCCTGTCAATTGTTAGGTAGATGCTTGAATTACGGGCTTCTTTTGAGTCGATTACTTTACCCTCAATAATCCACTTGTATGAATGGGAATATATACTATCGAAGCAAGACTTGTAGTCTATTTTGGCAAAATACCGATATTTGAAATTGCATATACGCCAAATACGCGAAGCGGTAAATGACCTTACAGAATCAAACGGAGCAATCTTAAAGTATCCCCCTGTTTGTTGTAAGACGCCTTTGCCAATTTTTATAGATTCTGCCCTGAAATACTCAAATGCATTTTTTGAGCGTGTTCTGTAGTATAAATCGTTGCTCTTACGATGATAGCGAATGGAAAAACAATGATTTTTCTCAAACAAGTCTAATAGGCGCTTTTGATAGCACTCTATAAATAGGTAAATATTCAGTGCAGACAATGGCTGAATTAGGCTCATTTCCCGTAGCGAATTGACACCTTTAAGAATATTAAACTTCAATGGTGCAGTTGCCCACTTGTCTTTAAACAGAACAACATTGCTTTTTGCTTGTTCTGTTTTCAATTCTTCGATCAAGCTCGTAAGAACGGTGCTATTTTCCTTACGAAGGAGAAAGTCATAGAATGAACGGAACGAAAACAACTCCGATATCTCTACAGGGAGAAGTTCAGATAAAATAAAATCCAGTTTATTTCGTTCAATTCCATTCCAACTCATTGACTTCTACCACCTTATTTATTAAAATAATATTGCAAGATAAGATCGCTACTTGCTTGCAGTGCTTCGGCACACACATCATCGGCGCACCGCCTGCTTTGCAATTTTACATATGCGACGGTTCGTTTAGAACATACCTACGGGAAATGTTCAACAAAGGGGCAGGGGAAACCTTGTCCCTTTGTTTAATACCCAACTTTTGTTTTTATCAAATAGTCTCTTACTAATTCGCCATATCCCTTGTTGCGCTGGCTATCATTGCGTTCGTTAGACCTCACAGTCAAAGGGATGCCGATTTTCTGACACATCTTTTCTAATGTGTTTCTATCAATGCCGATATGTTCTACAAACAACATTGTTTTATTATATTTGAGGTTTTCCAACAGGTTATAGCCCCTATTGCCATTTGCGCCTTTGATGAAGTATGGGAGTGGCAATCCCGCACGATAAAACGCCTCATCAACCATATTGTTTAAAAATCGTTTCGAAACAGAATCTATAATAGTCGTATCAGTTAAATATCGCAGTTCACCATAGTTTGCAATGAATCCTTTTACCTTCCACTGAGACGAGTTAAAATGTTTACTCATATAAACAGTTCGTTGTGCGAACGCGGCTATCCTATGGCGCAGTAACTCAAGGTCACCTTCTTCACTTGGCACAGTTCCCATACCTTGATAAGCGTCAATGATCTCATCCATCCGTTTATTGTATTTCTTTCTTTTAGCCTCTGTTATTCCGCATCTCAATTCGACTTTATCGTTATTAAGGCGAAAAATAAACTCATATCCTAAGTAATCCACGCGAACGGACGAATTTGTCAAAGCCCTATGAGAGATGTATACAAATTTATTGTCGTTGAATTTTGTCTTACATTTTACTCCAACGTTAATAGCTGCATCGTGATACACTTCAGTAAGAGCTTGTACAAAAATTTCATTGCACCTATCTTCGCTAATATGTTTGTTAAGGACTATTATGCTATCATCGATGTAGCGTTCAAAAAAGAGTAGTCCGCTACCGGAAAATAACATTTTTATCTTCTCATCAAACTGTTGTGCAATTATCTCAGAGATAACATTTGAGGTGCATAATCCAGCGTATGCGTAACGTGTCTGTACAGCAAAGGCATTAATAAGGTCAGTTTCAAAACGTGTTTTAATTTTGTCTTTTATGTATTTTTCAAAGACATAAATAGAGGACACTGAGTTGAAGTAATCCTTGAAGTCAAATTTGATGATAGTAAAATCCGACATTTGCCGAATAGCTTTCATTATATCAAATAAGGCTCGAACAGACTTGTTTCTATTAGGATACTTAATTGAAAAACTTCTGTCCAGTATCTGTTTAACGCAGTGGCACAGAATATTCTCACACGAAAACTCATCAAAAACTTTTACAAGTCGTTTTTTATCATTTTGATTTAATATTATAGATTGCGCTGATGTAAAATCATATGAACGACCTTTCGCTTTCGCAATGCTTTCGCTTATGAGAATAGTCATTTCTTCGGGTGACTTTTTATCCGAAACGGCAGCGTTTACGTTGATATGATTAACCGCTCTTTTTACCATATCTTCAAAATTCATACCGTTGTCGCCTCCTTGTCGTTCATAATATCAACATATAGCCAACTTCACCTAATTGCTAAACCCTTCCGTTAGCCTAGTTATTGCTATAACCTGTCGTTAGACCCAAGTAAAAAGAAATATTTACCACCATTATACATTTGATTGCATCAAGTTACAAGTTTCGCGCTCTAAAGAACTTACCAAAATTCAGGCGTGATTTTCTTTTTGTCACTACGCAAAAATAAGATGGGCCTCCTGATTCAAAATCAGGAGGCCCTTTCGTCACATACCTATAAACTTTATTCCCCGTCAACAAGCGCCCGCAGCTTGGCCAGCAGCCTCTCATACATCGCCTTATAATCCGGCTTCGTGTCGTAGTCTTTTTCCGGCTCGTCCGTTTTGCTCCAGCCATTCAGCCCCGCACCCTTGATAATGCTTGGGTAATCCACATAGCACACATTGACGTCACAGTTCGCACCTACCCCCGGCACTGCGCCGTCAATCGTGAAGTCCTTGCCCTTGGTGCCGTATGAACCGATCACCCCATGCTGCCAAATGCCGACCTTGCCGGTAAAGGTGCAGGCGCTCGCATACTGCGCCACCCACGCCGCAAATTTAGCCACTCTGCCCGGTGCGTAGTTGTACAACTTTTGCAGATAATAGGCACTCATGTAGATCATGCCAAAGTAACCGGCCTTTTCAATAACACTCAAAAATGCCTCAATGATACAAAGCTGCTTTTCCAGACTGTACCCCTTGTAAGTAATCCCGTTTTTAGTACCGCCGATCTGGAACGGTTCTTCAAAGTCGAACGCCACCGGCATGGTGGGCTTGTACGGCGCAATATGCCGCAGGAAGAACTCTGCCTCTTTGACGGCATCCTCCGGGCTTTCGGCATAGGAATAATGATAGAAGCCATACGGCAGGCCCACGGCCTCACATCCGGCGATATTCGCCATCATTTTCGGGTCAATCTGCTTGTCATTGTCCCAACCATAGGTGGCCTTTATCATGGCGAATTCATAACCTGCAGCTTTGACCTTTGCCCAGTCAATCACGCCCTGATAATGTGAAACATCTATGCCTTTCATTCACTACACCCCCGACTTGCCTTTTTCTTCGGCCTGCTGCTGCACCCACTTGACCATAGGCAGCAGGAATGCGGGCGACTTCACGCCAATGTCGCCGATGTTCTCCAGAATACTAAGAATTTCATTGGCAACCAACCAGATTGCTACCAGCGCAGCAAACAGGCATTTGACCGGCGACACCATACCGAGCGTTGCAGCGGCGAAAATCAGCAGCCAGTCAAGCGCCATACCAAGGCCGACCAGCACCAGCATGCACAGCTTTTTTGCAATCCCACGAAAGCCCTTGTCGCTGTTGCGCGTCTCACCGCGATAGGGTGCCGCAGTCACGCCGGTAATATAATCGGTAATCTGCAAAATCAGCAGCAGATAGACCAGCGGAGCCAGCGTTCCCAACCATGCGTTAATGACCGTAAATATCGCGATAAATATTCCTTTGACCTCATTTGTTTTCATAGACACTTTCCTTTCATATCAAATCCCCGCCACTTTTCAGCAGCGGGGATTCTTTTTTATATTAGTCTGTACGACGGCATTTTGTCGCCGTACCACTTCCAGCGCAGTATATCATCCAGTATGATTATCGGCCCGGATAGCACCACCCACAGGAAACTATACTGTGGGCAGATTTGCCCCCACAGGTTGCCCAGCAGCGCGGAATAATCCCACACGTTCCAGCCAAACCAGAGGTTCACGACGATGCCAGTCAGCAGCTCGCCGACCGTGATAATCAGCCCGCCGAGCAGCATTTGACGCACCAGTGGCATTTCCCACGGCAAAAACTCATTGAGGCCGCCCACCAGCACAAAGCATAGCCCACCGAGAACAAACATTGTCCAGTGAGAATATCCCCGCCACAGTGTTTCAAACAGGAAGTACAACGCCCCGCCCGTCATGAACAGGGCGCTTATCCGCTTCATGATCCGTAGGCGATCACAATCGCCTCGACTTCGGCCACGGTGCTGCAGGCGTTAATGGCCACCTCTGCGGCCTGCTGCTGTGAGACAAGTGGCTCAACATAGGCCGCAATCTCCAAGGCCAGCGCCGCCAGATCAGCGTATTCCCACACGGTGCATTCCTCGCCGGTGGCGTTCCACTTTAACGCAGTTTGCACCCCGGCGGCGGTTGCAATCTGATATCGCGCCAGTGCCGAGGTCAGCAGGCTTTGCTTCTCGGCGGTGACGCTGTATTGCTTGCCGTCGGTGTATGTAAGCGGGTGGGTTTCTAAATACTCTGCGAGCTGTGTTTTGCTGGCGGAAATTTTGGAAGATTTGATTTCATTCAATGATCTTTCTGACCATTCCCCGCCGCTGATGGCATAACAAGAAAAATCGGATATGCCTTCAAAGCTAGCGATGCAGTTGCCGCCACTGTCAAACAGATATATATCCCTGTCTCCCTTAACGGCTTTGGCACACTCAAATTGTGCTCCATATGCTGTCATTTTCATGTTTTATCCCCCTTTTTTAGCCAGTATATGCTTGACCTCCGCGTGTCTTTGAGACTTCTGTTGTTGAAAATCCGCTTTGTAAAGTCCCATATGTTATAATTCCTCCCCACGCTCTAATGCCAATTCCGTTCCCGTTCCCCATAATGGTATTGGCATAAACACGACCTGTTCCGTTTGCTGCAATAGCAGCATTGGTCATGTCTGTGATGCTTATTGTTCCGCTTGCAACAGCGGTGTTCATGTTGCCGCCTAACTCGGCTAATACTCCAATAACCCCTGACAGGCCACTGGTATTAGTTAATATCAGCGTTTTATTGTCAAGGTTAAATGTTCCGCCTCTGTTAACATTCACCAATATAGCAGACGCAGACGTAGCATTTATCGTAAGATTATTACCGAGAACAATTTGCGCTCCTGATATGGTCAGTGTTCCGTTTATCGTGGTACTCCCAGATGGGCTTAACGTTACAACATTACTGATATTTGCAATCAAAATATTCTCTGTGTATGTCCCGGTAGCTATATTGATGGTGGTGTTATAGTTGCCCGCAGACACAGGCGTTAGCATGCTTACGGCCTTGCTTATAGTTGCGTACGGATTTGCACTTGTGCCATCGCCAGTAATGTCGCTCCCCGTAGTTGCTACGTATATGGTGCGGCTGCTTCTCATGAAATCAGGTGCGGCCCCTATCTCGCCAGTCGTTGGTAACCAGTCATTAGGCCGTGCGTCTACGTCTGGCGCAGTCAGCGTCACATCAGCAGAAAGCGCCTTGCCGTTCACCTTCCGCGTGGTCGGAACAGCGCCCACCGCCGCCGCTGTGTGGTTGTGGTTGCCCAGCGCCACGGTGCCGGATGTGGTGCCGGTACACATCCACGCCGCCGCGCCGAAACTTGCGTACCACTTCATGAGCTTGCCGAAGATCACCGACAGCTTTTCACCGCTGGAAATGTTCAATTTTGACGATGCCTGTGTAAAGTCCGCCGTCACATTCGAGCCGTTGCCGTCAGTGTTCAGCTTACCGGTGTTCAGTTTCTCAATATTCGCCTTGAAAGCGTCGTGGTCGTAGGCCGTGAAATTTCGCGCGATGGTCGTTCTGTCCGCCCACGTCCGGGCGGTACCGTTCACCGCGCGCTGAATGGTCAGCGTCGAGCCAGACACCGCCGTCAGCAGCACCGTCTCGGCGTCGGGCCTGTCGCCGCCGATCACCAAAAGGTTCGGCGGCACCGGTATTTTGGTAATGTCCTGCACCGTCACGGTGGTGTCGGTCGGCGAAATCGCGCCGAGCGTCACCGTTTCCGGGCTGTTTACAAAAGCCGGGTACATCGTTTGCATTTAATAATCCCCCTTGCCGCGAGAATTGATGAAAACCTGCACCATGACCGACGCCTCGATGCGGGTCAGCAGGTTGGGTATAATCTCGATAGAATGCCACGCCGACCGGGTGATTTTCCCCGCGTTGTCGGTGGCCAGATATTGCACAATATCCAGCTCGGTGTCGGCGGTCGCCGGAATGGCGCGCCCGTCTACCTTGATGGTCGCCGCGCTGGCTTTGGTGCCGGTAAAAATGCCATGCTGCATGTCGTGCGTGTGTGTCGGAACATCTACCTTGTGGGTGTGGGAAGGAATATCGAAGGAATGCCGGTGATCCGGTATCGCTACCTCATGTGTATGACCCGGGACGGTGTGCGAATGCGCCATTGTCCCCGTTCCCACCGTGTGGTAATGCTCTTCAATGCCCTCGCCGTCGTCATATTTGGGATAGCTCGACGCCACCGAGTTGTAGGTCGGCGAATAGGACACCGTCACCCTGCCGCCCGATTCGCTCGTTACACTGTCCCCGCCGCCCGCGTCGGATGTGGCGCTTTGTCCGCCGCCAGACTTCGAGGTCACGCTGCTGCCGCCCCCGCTCGCAACACCCTTAGAGAATGAACGAAACGGCAGGAAGGAATAGGTCAGCTTCACCGCGTTGATCCGCACCGCCTCGGCAGGAATATAAAACCGCAGCGTTGCCGGATTAGATGCGTCACAGTTGTCGGCGAAGTCGTGGGAGTCGATGTTGGTCGCCCCCTGCGCGTAGAGGTCGGCGATCCGCTGCCGGTCAGAAAGGTCGGCAATCGTCGCCGCCACATCCTGCACCTTGCTGGCGATCTGCACTGTGACGTTATCCTGCGCCACCGTCATAGCAGCCACGACGGCATAAAATTCGATGCCGTCCTCGTCGTCTAGTACCCGCACTGTTTCGCCGATGGTTGCGGCCTTGTCGGTCGCCTGCATCGTGTAACTGACATATGGTTCCTTGGCTGCCTCCAGCACCGCCCGCCCCGCCGCGCGCAGGCTTTCACGGGTCTGCTGGCTGCGGTCGACATAGATTTTAGAAATAATGCCATAGCGGTCGATGGTGTCGGCATCCAGATACGGCGGGCTGCCAATCGTCAGCTGGTTGTCCCCCTCCCCATACCCGAGGCAATAAAGCCGGGTCGTCAAGTTGGTGGCGTCCACCGTCTTGGTGATCTCCGACATATTTTTGCGGTAGCGGATTTCCTTGCCGCTGAAAGTCTCGTCGGCAGGAATGAGATTCAGCACCCACGGCGTCACGGTCGTGTCAAATGTCCAGCGGTACGCCACCGTAAAGGGTGACGGAATGGAAAAGAGTGCCGACAGCAGGTTTTCGTTCTCCCACGCATACTGATAATAGTCGCCGAAATCGCACCGCCCCAACTGCCAGCGCGTCACAACCTGCCGGTCGAGGACATAGCGCATGATCTGAGGCGTGGCCATGTTGCCCAGCTCATGCCAGCCGAATAGCACATCGTCCATCAGCACCGCGAGAACATGCTCGCACTCGTAGGTGTAGGCGTGGGTGTCCGCCGTCCGGGTGAAGGTATACGGCATGATGCGAAACAGCTCGACCCGCTCGTCGCCGTCGAACAGCTCCACATAATTAAACGGTGTACAATAGGCGTTTTTGGCGTCCTCCGCCGGGAGGGAGAACCGCGCCGTGTGTAGGCCGTTGAGGTTCAGCGAATATTCAATGTCAAAGGCATTTTGCAGAAAACACAGCCGCAGCCCCGTTTTGTGGTCGTAGATTGTCGTCACCATATCACAGCCACCTGTCGCGCCATGTCACCGTGAGGGCTGCTTTGCGCGCCGATCCGGTGTCGTAATAAATGAACGTATTTTCGCCCGGTGCCAGCTCAAAAAACTTGCTGCCCAGCTGCCAGTGCTGCACCGCGTTTTTGCCGTTGATGGTTACCGTCATGTTCTCGGTGTCGATCTCCAGCGTTTCACCGGGCATCAGCGCAATGCCTTTCAGGTCGATGTAATCATAGGCGGTGGTGCGCAGCGTCGGGGCGGATAGCGAAAACTGCGCGATAATCTGCGCCGTTCCCAAATTGACCAGATACTTCGGCCTTGCCACACCTGAGAATGCCGACTGAATCGAACAGCGAGCGGCCAACGTCGCCGACAGCCTGCCGGTCACGCCATGCGCCGCTGAAAGCGTCGTGCGCTCCAGCTTTACAAGCGTGGACATGCGCGCTTCAACCCCGTGTGACGCGCGTACATCGCAAATGAAGCTGGTCGTGTCCCCACCCGAAACGTTGAACTTGCCCCTGTTAAAGCGGATCATTGCCCCGCCCCCTTATTCAAGGAATACCGTCAGCGTCCCCGCCTCAAATTTCGGCGTTGTCCCGGTCAGCACATCGAGCGCCGTACTCAGTGCGCCATAATATAGCAGGTTGCCGCCGGTTGCGGCATCGCGAATGCCAAGATAGGCGACGCGCCCCCATGAGCCGCCCGCTTCGGGGAACGTCACGACCGCCGAATTGGACACCGACGAAGATGTCCCGCTCGACGTGGCAGCCGAAAATGCCACCGGCACCCGCTCATAGTTGATGCCGTTGACCTCCGTGCCCGAATCGCTCGACCCGGGGTTAGTGGTGTAAAGCGCCAGATAGCAGGTGTTTGGAATGGTCGGCACAGTCCCGCGCAAAAACGCGTTGAGGGCTTGCCGCTGTAAATAGTTGCTTGCAGGCATATCAATTGACCTCCTTCCGGTGCCCGATCTGGATGTTATAAATCGGGCTGGTGCCGGTATTTTTGATGCGGATCACGCAAGGTGTATCAGCGGTGCCGCTGACCGCGACCTGCGCAGTTTGCTCGTGGCTGCTGATGAAGAAGTCCACCATATTGGGCTGGCTCAACGCAAAGGGAAAGCCTGAAAATGCAATTTGAAAGGACTGTGTTGACTGGTTGGGCGACAGCACAATCTCCCCGTCCGGCGACATGTCATAAATGCGGCCGGGCGTCGAGAGGATCACCAGCTCGCCGGAAGTGGAAAGCCATTTGGCGATGGCCTCCACTTTCAGCTGTAGCGCCGCGCGACTGTGCTCAATCAGCATGCAATCCATGAGGATCTGACGCTCGGCATAGGTGCCGTCGGTCTGGCGCGTCACACCGTTGCGCCCAGCAATGGTCAGCAGATTGACCCGCTTCGCCGGTTTTAGCAAGTTCGTGATCCGCTGCACAATAATGCCCTTTGACGAGGCGCGTTCACCCCTGAATGTAAAATCATTGACCATTAAGGCAACCCCCTCCCGCGCTTTTCACGCTGGATTTTCCGATGCAGCGCCGTTGCAATCTTGTCAATATCGGCCTCTTCCCGCACGATGATGGTGTCGGCCAGCTTGGCGATAGTGACACCGCCCTCCTGCCCGTAGCCTCTGGCCTCATCAGCGGTCAGCACCCGCTCGCCTTGGTGCAGCTCCGCGACATAACCGTCATACGGCACATAAGAAAGGCCGGTTGCATGGCTGCCGTCGATGTCGTCGCCCTCGCTCATCTGCGACTTTCCGCTGCGCCAGAATGCGAGCTTGTCGGCCAGCCAAGAGACTTTTTCACTCACCCAGCTGACAATGCCGTCCCACACGCTTTTAAGGCCGTCCCACAGCGCATTGAACAGGCTCTCACCGACATCAAACAGCAGCGAAAAGCCCAGCTCAAAAGCTTTGATAAAGGCTTGCAGCAGCAGCGGCACCAGCTGAACAATGCCATCCCACAAGGATTTGAGCAGGGTTTTAATCTCTGTCCAAAAGCCCGACCAGTCCCCTTTGAACAAGGCGGCGAATGCCCGGAACAGCGCCATGAGGACATTGAGGGCGGTGTCGATAATGACCTTCACGCCCTCCCACAGCGGTTCGATAATTGCGATGATCTCGTCGCCGTGGGCTTTCCAAAAGGCGCTCATTGCATCCATAAAAGCCTTAATGACTTCTAAAACGGTCGCCGCCAACTCTTGCACCCACTCCCAAAGAGAAGCGAGCGCCGCCATGACGGCGTCTATCGTTTCTTGGTTGCTGGTCGCCCATTCGGCCCATGCCGCAATGAGCTGCGCGATAAAGTCCACAACAACCGAAACGCCCGACCCGATGATGTCAAAGACCTTGCTCACAACTTTCTGGATCATGGGCATGTTTTCAATGACCCAGCTCGCCGCCTGCTGGATGATGGGCATCAGCTTGACGCCCACCTGCGTGGCCGCCGCACCGAAAGAGCGCTTCATCTGGTCAATGGTGTCGGTGAACTTTACACCGGCATCGACCGCATCGTCGGCAATGACAAGCCCTAATTCATGCGCCTGCTTGCGCATTTCCTCCATGCTGCCCGCCTGCCCGTTTAATAACGGCATCAGCTCGGTGCCGGTTCGCCCGAAAAGCTCCTGTGCGAGGCGGGCCTTTTCGGTGCCGTCCTCCATCTTCTGAAAGGCGTCGATGGTATCAAAAAGCACATCCTCCTGATTGCGCAGGTTGCCGTTGGCATCCACCGCCGACACACCCAGCTTATTAAAGTTTTCAATGGCAGCCTTGTTGCCGGTGCTGACGCCATCAATGGCCGTGGTCAGCGACTTCATGCCCGACTGCATTTTATCGACTGATGTGCCGCTCTGCGACAGCACAAAGTCCAATTCCTGATAGGCGGTGCGCGAGACGCCAATCTTCTGGCTCATTTTGTCGATGGTGTCGGTCGCTGCCGCTGCCTTGGTCGCCATGCCATACATCGCCGCCGCACCGGCAGAGGCCGCAGCCCCCACCGCCACCGCCGCACCCGCGACGGCCTTGATCCCACCGCCGACCGAATCCATCAGCCCTTTGGCTTTGCCGTCGGTCTGGCTGATGCTGTTGAGCGCCTCTTTGTTATCGACTAGAATTGTGCCAAACAGTTTAAACAGTTCCACAGCATCACCTCGCCATGCTCAAAATAGACTTCACGTCCGCTAAAATATCCGATTCGTTCCGGGTGTCCGCCCGCGCCGACAGGCCGCGCTTGAATTCCTCAAACGGTATGTGCTGATATCCTGCCACCCAGCGCTGGCGCAGAAAATCCTCTTCCCGCTCTCGCATGGCGTGGCGGATCAGCCGCAGCCCATCCCCGGACGGCATCGCCATGATGAACGCTATTTCGCGATAGCGGCAAAGGACGAGGTCGAGGACTTCGGTGTAGTCAAGCCGCCCAGCAACGTAAAAAAACCGGCGAGGTTGTTTTCCTCCGCCAGTGTTTTAACGTTTTCCGCTAAATCCATCAGCGGCATGTCGCGCACTTCCTCGGGCGTTATTTCAAACGGCCCGGCGAGAAATTCATAAATGCGCCCCTCCGCCTTTTTAGAAACAAACAGATCCAACACCTTCATAAACGCCTGCGCGCCAATCTCGTCTTTAGACAGTTTGCCATCGTTGGCCAGCTGCGCAAGGGTCTGAATCTCGTCTTTAAGCTGCAAATCCGAAGCAATTCGCAGCGCAGAAAAAACATCCTGCGTCGTTAATTTTCTCATGCCTATGCCTCCGTTTCAGCCTTGGGATAGAAAATCTTAAATGGCGGGCTGTCCAAACTCGCTTGGTCATAGTGCCCGGTGAAAATCATCTGCACCACGCCCTCGTTCTTGTCTTGCATGCTGGCGGTCAGTCCGTTGGTGTTAATGGCGTTCATTACCTGAATAATCACCGGCATACCGCTGCCCGAAAGCTTGCCCACCCATGTAACATTCTCGATATAGTCCGCCAAATCGAAGTAGTTGCGGGCCGAAAGAATGTTGTAATCAGTGTTGGTCGTGCTGTCCACATCCGCCGAAACCAGTGCCAATTTTAGCACGTCCTCCGAGAGTTCCAAGAAATTGGCCATCAGTGTGACCACCCACTCGTCGATGGCCTCCAGCCCCTTGGCCGCACCCTTGACGCCGTCCACCTCAATGCGGCGGATGGTCGGGGCAGCCTTAAATTCACCGCCTCCGCGTGTCGCGCCAATCAGTTTTCCGGCAGTCACCGCCGTGTCAAAGGTATCGGTCGCGGCATCAAAATTCTTAAAAAAAGCGCCCGCATCCAAAAGCAGGCGCTCCGGGGTCTTTGCAGTAAAACCGCTATATGTTTTGCTCATGTGTTACTCCTTTCGTAAGCATAAAGTTCAAATGTCAATCGTCGGCGCCGCAGTTCGGGGTCGGGGTCTTCCACCTTGTTGCGCGTCGCCCGGTAAATGCGGTATTGCAGTGTGTCGGTCAGTTCACAGCGGTGATCCAACGCCTTGGTGCAGGCATCCGCCAACGCATCGACCGCCGCCGTGTCACTTGACCTGTCCCACACATTAATCTCCAGCGAATAGTCCCACCGATCCCCGCTGAAAAAACAGTTGAGATCAAACACAATGTGCGGGAACAGCTTCTCGGGCGGCGCGTCCTCATAATAAACATTCGGGCAGCGTGCCATCAGCAGCGCCCGGATGATGGTTTTAAGTTTCTGCGTCATCGTCGCCCGCCTCCCCGATTTCCTCGTTTTCGTCGATTAGCTCCTGCGCGCGGATGTCGTCCTCAATAGCGGATAGATACGCGCCCTGAATCTTGCGAATGTCCTCGATGCTCTCCCGCACCGTGGATTGCAGAATCTCGCGCCGCGGCTGGTTCGAGGTGCCCAGCTCTTGCAGTTCGCCATACCATGCCTCACCGTGCGCGCCCCGCTGCAAATTGTGAATGCCAATAATCAGGTCATTTTCCTGCTTGCGCACCCAAAATTGAAATTTACCGGTGCGGTTTTTGTTCATGAACTTCGAGCCGCCCGGAAGTGTCCGCAGTTTGCGCGCGCAGCGCATGAGGATCAACCGCCCAGTGTCTTTTAAGGCGGCGCGGGTTAATTCGGTCAGGGTGTAGCTGGCGCGGTCAACGCTAGAAACAAGCTCAACCTGCCCCTTTCTAAACTTCACGGGTGAAGGAATCGCCATTAACCCACCCCCGACTGACAGGTTAGCTCCATATGGTCGCCATCCTGATAGGTTCGGTTAATGCGATACACCCGCCCGTCAATTTCCACCTGTTGCTGGCCAGCGTATTCCACCGCCCAAATCACGGCTTTAATCTCCGGCTTTTGCCCCAATGCCTGCGCCTGATAAAATTCAGACTGACCGACCGAGCGAATGCGCGCAACCACGTCGGTGCGCGCGCTGCCCGGGATCGTATCGCCCGCCGCATTGACAGAGGGTTCACCACCCAGCAGCGTTATCACGGTGTCACGATTCAACACGATAATCCCCCGCAATCATCAAAGAACCTTTCAGCATGTCGTAGGACTGCTGATAGCGCCCGGCGTTGTCGTCCGCGCCAAAATGCGCCTTGCAATAAAGCACAACGGCCCGCTTTATCAGCGGGTCGTCCTGTTTTTCGGCAGCATTGACGCCGCACAGTGTCAAATCGGCCTGCGCGGCGTCGATCAAATCAGTCAGTTCAGCGTCAAAATAGCCGGTTGTAATCCGCAGCGCCAGTTTGACCACGTCCAGTATCGCCGCCATTAGGCCACCTTGACGGTCAGCAGCGCGAAGGACTTATCATCCATCAGCGCGCCCTCGCCTCGGGCATAACCGGCATAAGTATAGACGTGGTTTTTGATGTCCTTGTCCCGCTCGATCATGATATCCTGCACCATGTTGAACAGCACCCGGTTCGGGTCGCCGATCAGAATCTTATCGTCGCCAACCGAATCCTCAATGCGGATCAGGCCGCCCAGCAGCGCACCCTTGGCACCGTCCTGCATGTTGGGCTGGAAAATCGGCCGGCCGGTGTCGTCGATCATAGCCACCAGCCGGTTGTAAAGGGTGGCGTTGGTGACATAAATCTTGATGTCGCGCGCCCGCTTTAGCAGCCCGAAGAGGGCAGCCAGCTCCTTGTAGGTGACGGTCGCCACCGTCGCCGTTTCAACTTTGTTCGTCGCGTTGATACCTGCGATAATCGTGGCGACCGCGTCGTCGGCCATCGCCTCGCCCAGCTGCTCCGAAAGCTCGGTGACAAGATACGCCTCCAGCGCGTCAATGCTCATTTGCGCCATGGCATACGAAACGTTGATATGCTTCGAAAAGTCGTTGCCGGTGAGTGTGACATCCACGAAGGTGTTCTTCTCGTCGTCGTTGGCGGCACCCTCCGCCACCTTCTTGGCCTTGCCCTGCACAATGGCGATATGCTTTGCAACCTTAATCACGGTGCCGGTTTTCAGCACCTTGATATCCTTCATGATGCTGTGCTGCCCGCTCACCAAGTCCCAAATCTGGTTTAGAGTCGTGGTCGGCAGCACGGCGGTGGTGTTGGTGGTCAGGTGGGTGAAAGCGGCGCGTTCCTCGGTGTCCAGCTCGCGGCCCAGCAGGTTTTTAAAAAACGCGCTGCGGTACTCGGGCGATTCAGCGGAATACTTGCGCGCCTCCGGCCCATCGCCAAAATTGCGGATCACCTGACCCGCACCACCCTCGGAAATGCTGTCCAGCAACTTCTGGCGCTTTTCGGCCTGTTCCAGCAGGCCCTTGCGCTCTTCCTGCAAGTCGCCCGCCTCCTTGGTCAGCGCGTCAATGTTCGCGTCGTCCTTTGCCGCCTCGGTCTTGATGGCCGACAGGCGCGCTTCAATTTCAAGAATTCTCTTTTTCATGCTAAAATCCCTCCGTTGTTAAATTTAAAATCAGTCTTTTTGCCGCATTTCGGTGCTGAATAACTTCTGCCGCCTCGGCTTCTGCCTGCGCCTCAAAAAAGGAACGCGCCGAAATGCTGGTGCTATCGTAAGCCGGAATATCGACCGCAGCCACGTCATAGATGCGCTCGAAGCCGGAAATACGCCGTGTATGGGTCAGCCGGTCATAGCTGTCCCGGTTGGGGTCTGCCTTGAAGGTAAAGGACATTTTGTCGATGTACCCGCCCTTGACCTCTTCGTAGAGCCTGCGCCCCTCTTCGGTGCCGGAAAGGTCGGCCTTGATTTTCAGGCCGTAGTCGTCCACCTCCAGCGTCAGGGTGCCGTTCTTGGTGCGGGCCACCGGCTTGCCCCGGTGGTTAAAGTTCATCATCACGTCGGACATCTGCGCGCCGGTGAACGCCCCGCGCGAAATGACCTCGTAATACTTGATGCCGTCATATTCATACAACACGGTGGGCTGCTCAAAAGTGGCGGCGTAGCCCTCAACGGTCATGCCGTCCGCCGCTGCCCGAATCTCAAATGTGCGGTGCTGCCGGTCTTTTGTAACCAAATTGCTTCTCCCTTCCTGTTTCTGTACACTCTCATGCGCTTTAAACCATTCATCTATTTTAGTTCGCCACGCTTCTTTGTCCGGTCGGTCATCATCCCCCGCTAACCTTTTGTAGCATTCTTCCTTGGAAACATCCATTTCGATGTAGTTGGGGTTCATCGTGTCCAAATAGCTTTTGAAGTTGTCGCTCAAATTCGTTGTAATAATCCATGCATTCTTAACGTCTTTTTCCCGATTTAGCCGTCTGAGAATCGCCATTCTAACCTCAATAACATACGGGTGAATTGCCTCGCGCTCAGTCTTATGCTGCTTGTCATAGGTCAGTGCCCGAGCAATACGGTCATAGTCGGAAACAATATCGCCCTCTTTGATGCGCTCTTGCACATAGGTCGATTTTCCCGAACAAGGAGGGCCTATGATAACATTAATTGTCATGTCGGTTCCTCCTTTGTCGGGTGATATTCGCCGCGAATATAATAGCCGTCCCCATCATCCAGTGGTGGCAGGTTCCAAATCTCGCGTATCTCGTTGCGGTTCATGAGGCCACGGTCGAACATTAAGGTTGACACCCGCAACTTGTCATTGTTTGTCATGTATTGCAGCCGGTTGGCAGTGAGAAAAATCTGGTTGCCGGTTGAACGCTCGCGGTCGGTGAAGGTCATATTGGTCATAACGGTGGAAATCTGAATGGAAAGCGGCTCGATCTGCCCCTCATAGAATGCCGCCCAGCTGTCGCCGATGGCCTTATTCTGCAAAATCTCCTCATTGACCCCGAAGTAATTAAACACATTCGCCTGAATCGCCTGCATCTGCGCGGCATCCACTACAAACGGCTGGCTTTTAATCTGCTGTATGTTGGTGTAGGTGTTCGGGAACAGCAGCAGCCCGCCCGACTCTTCGGCGGCGAAGTTCTCGGTGGTGAAGCGCTTGCGCTCGGCAGTCAAATCGGTACCCTTGGCGAAGTTTGAGGACTGCGCCATAAAGCGGAATGTCGCCGAATTCTTCACGCCCTCCTGAATACCCTGATTTTGTGTGTGGATCAGCTGCATGGTCGGGTTCATGGCCGCGTTATTTTCGCCGAAAAAGTCGTCGCGATACTGGTGCATCGTCAGCACCCCCGCCCGCTCCAGTTCAATGGTCGCGCGTTTCCCGCTCGAAAAGGTATAACGCAAATAGGGCCTGCCGCTCACCTCCATGACCTCGCAAAGCTGCGGCAGCGCCGGATAATACCCGATGATGTCCCCGAATCCGTCCTCAATCGGCACAATGAAAGCCGTGTTATTCACCAGCAGAATGGTGGCCAGCCGGTATAAAAACTGCGGCGTCGATGAAAACGGGTTCGGGCGGTAGGCAAGTGTGCGCGCCAAATGTGGCTTTGCCGCCCCGATCACCTCCGGCTTTAGCTTGCTGACGTGGTTTGCTACCGCGTGAACCGCCGCGCGGGTCAGCTCCATCTCATACAGCCCGCCCTCAAACGAAGAAAACACCGGGCGGTAGGCCGTCAGGGTTTGAAAATACTGCCCGGCGTCGTTCGCGCGGTTGGGCCGCTTAAAAATACTCTCGAAAAGTCCCAAAGAATCACCCCTCGTTTTTTAGCTGCTCGCCGATGTCGGCATACCATTTTTGGCGCACCGTCATGGCGTCGATCACGGCGACAAAGCCGTCAATGCGCTCACGCTGCCCAATCTTCACCGGGCGGAATTTTCTTGTCTCGCTGTTGTGTTTTAGCGCCACATTGAGAAAATGCGCCTTTAACAGCGCATTGTCGCCCATCTCGAACGCGCCGTCTTTCAGAATGCCCTCGAATTCCCGAATAACCGGTGTGAGGTTCTCGCCCTGATGCACGTCGTCCATGTGAAAGCCGTATTGCTTCATTTCCTCCACCAAATACTGCGCCGAATAACGGTCATAGCCGATTTTTAGCGGTAGAATCTCGTATTCCTCCACCAGCATTCGGAACCAGTTTAGGCAGTCCCGATAGTCCACATAGTTCTCGCCAGAAAGCTGCAAGAGGCCGCACTGCCGGAACAGCTCATAAGGCACACCGTCCTCGGCCTGCGCCGCCTCCAGCCGAGACGCAGGCATGAAGAATTTTGCAAAGGTGAACAGTTTCCCCTCCCGCTCGATCACCACACAGCAGGCGGTCAGGTCGGTGGTCTGCGAGAGGTCGATGCCACCAACGCAGTAGGACGAACGGAAGTCCTCGAGGCTATAAACCTTTTTCGCGGCCTTGTCCACTGTCTGATAATCCAGCCACGCGACAGAGGCGTTCTGCTTGATGTTGCAGTATTTGGTCAGGAATTCTGCCCGCTTTGAAAGGCTGTTTTCGGCGACTGCAATCTCTTCCAGCAGAAAATCCACCGCCACCGACACGCCGAGGTTCGGCCCCGCCTTTTGCAGTTCGTTGATGTCGCTCCACTTGTCCGGGTCGTCGATCATGTACAAAAACGGCAGCAGGCGGCGCTCCCGGCTGCTCCCCAGCAAAAAGGCCGTGGCGCGCTTGACCAGCTCGTCATAAATCGAATCGTTGATATAGCCCGCAGTAGAGATTGAAAGAATCAACGGCTGCCGCCGGGCACCGAGCGCCGACTTCATGACCTCATACTGCCGCAACCCCGCCTCACCTGACCAGCCCGCGATCTCGTCGCAGATCACCAAATGCGGGTTGAAGCCGTCCGACTTCTTGGCATTAAAGGCTATAGGCTTGATGCTGGTGTTATAGTCGGCGATGTAAATATCCGACCGGCGTTTCTTGGCCAGCGCCGACAATTCCGGCTCCTTTTCCACCATCTGATAAAAGTTTTCGTACACGATGGCGGCCTGCTCCAGCTTTGGCGCGAGGCAATAGACCTTTGCGCCATACTCGCCGTCGAGGTACGCCATATAGGCGATAATCGCCGAGGCGAAAAGCGTCTTGCCCTGCTTGCGCATCATGATGATTAATACCTCGCGGAATACGCGCAGGCCCTCACCGTCCACAATGCCGAAAACGCAGGAGAGTATCGCCTTTTGCCACAGCTCCAGCTTAATTAAATCGCTGCGCCCTTCGCAGTGGTGACAAAACGCCTCCACAAAGCGGATGGCCTTGCCCGCCTTTTTAGAGGAAAAGAAAAACGAGCCGTTTTCCAGCCCGCTCACGATATATTCGTACACCAGCAAAATCCACTTGCCGACGATGATTTCCCCGGCCTTGATTTTCTGGTAATACTCCAGTATGTAGTTCATCCGCTCCCCCCTTACTCGCCGCGCATCGCGTCAAGCTTGGACTTTCGCTGCTCCGGCGGCAGCAGTTTTTCAAGCCGTTCCATGACGGTGTTGTAATTCTTGAAAAGGCTGTTGTACGCCTGCAAATCGGACGAGGCTTTCTTCCCGAACTGGTTGGCCCCGTTCCGGTAGTCCTCGCTGCAGCCGTTGGAGTTGAGCGACGCCTGCAGGTCGTCCAGCGTGACACGCATAAACGCCGCGTTTTCGATCAGCGGAAAGGCGAGCGCATACTTACCCGGCTCCAAAACCTTGTAGATTTTGTTAAGTCTGTTCTTCTCCTTCTTGATCCGCTCTGCTTTAGTTTTTTCTGGCTTATTTTCCATGGGTACACCCCCCTTCGCGACCCTGCGGTAAAAAATGAATGGCCCCTCTCGGTCTTGAGGTATTGATAAACGAAAAATTTTCAAGGGGGGAGTACGTTTCCATCTGCCCCCCACCGGTACCGTTGCGGGCGCTCCTGCTGCCGCGCGGCATGTTCTTTGTTGTGGCATTCCTGACAGAGATATTCCAGCCTTGCATGGTTGAGTGTAACGCCCGGGTCGTTGATATTATGCGGCGTGAGAATGGTCTTGTGGTGGACGATGTCGCCCGGTTTGCCGCACCGCTCGCACAGGCCAAACACCGACGCGATGTAGCTCTCTCTACAGGCTTGCCATGCTGTTGAATTGTAGAATGCTTTTGCGAATAATTTTGCCATGTTTGCATCCTTCTGGTTACCCGTCTAGGAATGTTGAATTTATTATAAATCAGTGGTAATATATGTATTATTCTTTATATTGGAGGTACCTACTATGCCTGGTAGCGCTGCACCCAGTTCTGATGCACTTCTTGGATTTGGTAAAGAATTTGTTGGCCCTAGTTCAGGATTGATTAATAAAATAGCCTGCTTTGGGCTAAATCCACTTATTCCATGGTTAGCTAAAAGATCCGATGAAGAAGAAGCTGTAAAATCATTAAGACATTCTTTAGAAGCCATGGATATGGACCCTTTAATGAAAGCCGCTATGATAGCCACAGCAAGACAAAATTTAAATTATTTTCTAAATCAAAGTAGCATTATAGAAAAAGCCATCCCGTTACTGCACGAAACAGAGCGTTCACAAGATGTTGACGAAGAATGGCTCTCTCGTTTTTTAGATGGCGCAAAGCATGTTTCCTCAGACGAGGTGAGAACTATATGGGCTAATATTCTAGCTAGCGAATGCAACGAACCCGGAACAATTCCGAAATCAATTTTGGCTGCTCTGGCTTCTATCGAAATTGAAACTGCGAGAGCCTTTGAAATTCTAGCAAAGTTCGTCATACAACTGTCCCCCTACGGACTTCCAAATTTAGTGATTGATTGGAATCAAAATTTTGTGTTGCGTAAATTTGGTGTTTCTTTCGCAGATATTTTAGAACTTTCCAGAATAGGCTTAGTCTCATGGAGTAATGAAAATGGTTTTAATTTTGATGTCGAACAAGTGACATTTAAATTGCCCCTTGAATCCGATTTCTGCCACACATTTGTTTATGATGTAAAAAAGCCGCATCATAAGTTTTACACTCAACAAGGCCGCATTTCAAGGGGAAACGTAGTATTTACACCTGCTGGTCTATCGCTTTATCAAACGCTTACTGTAGAGCCTCTGGACGCAACAGATTTTATGGCATATTTGAATACATTTGCTGAAAGCTATGACCTTCTGATTAAATAATGCATCTTATGATACTGAAAGTGATTTCTACAATATATAAGGCACCCTCCTTGTGAGGGTGCCTTATATTATATCTATAATACCACTTGATTTTTGCCCCGTGATATCAACATCAGGCCAAACCGGCATTTTTTGCAACGTACCAGATATAACGAGAACGCCACCGCTGCCACGTTGCACTACCGGCTATAATCGGGTAAGGCATTCCATAAAGAACATTGTTCCATACACCCCGTCGGTATTCTTCTGGTATTTTTTCTGCCGCCCGCTCGATGGCTCGAATCTGATCTTCAACTCGGCTCAGTCGTTCCGCTTTATTATACGTTTGGTCTGCTGGTTCGGAAGAGCGTGGCATGCCGTCATTAATTGGAACAGCGCATAGTATGTCTTGGCGCTCTGCACGCAACCGATCATAATCCTTCGTCATGTAAAGAACCTGCTTATAAACATTGTGTGGTAAAAGATATGGGTTTCGCCGCTGACGCTGGTAATCTCTCAATTTATCATCACCTTTCTGTTGAGGGTGTTATATGGTTATTGCTCCTCTCGCGCACTATGTATTATCAGCACCCAATAACGCTTTACCGGGTCGCCGCCCCACTCAGGGCTATGCCCGCTCGCTCGGCGTATCGGCGTGACTTCACAAATAGCGGTGGGTGACGTGCTACTATACCCGTTGCGCAGCTTAATGGTTATGCGCTGACCTTCGTAGCGCTTAAAGCGGGCGGCATAATAAGGCGTATCGTCGCGGTATTCCTCGCCTTTTATGCCTGCAAGTATCATCTGGTACCAGTTGCTTTTTATCGGCAAAGTTAGCATTTCTACACCTCAAAACTACTGTTTGCACAGTTGAAGGTCTTGCGCATCTGCTATGCGCTTCTTTGCAACATCGAAATTATGTGAGTCAAGTTCTATCCCAACAAAATTTCGGGATGTATTGATGCAGGCCACGCCCGTGCTGCCGCTGCCCATGAAGCAATCGCAAACGGTGCCACCCTCGGGAACGATTCTTACAATGTTCTCCATTAGCTCAACCGGCTTTTCGGTCTGGTGGTTTAGTTTGCTGGTTGGGACATTGGAGTGAGAAAAAAGCCCGTCTAGTATAGGAACACCCCGGTCAAAAGGCATCTTGCCATTACTACCCCACACGACATATTCGCACCGGTTTCTAAATCTGCCCATTTGCGGGCGACTGTTTTTCTTATCCCATACGACAATGCCGCGCCATGTCCAGCCCGCCATTTGTATGGCATCGGCTACTGCAGGCAGATTTCTAAAATCAATAAACACGCAGCACACGCCGCCTTCTTTTGTTTTCGCTCTGGCAGTGAACAACACCTCGCGCAAAAAGTTGGTATAACTGCGCATATCCATATTGTCGCCACTAAAGGATGGCATTTTTACTGCCCTTGCGCTGCCGCTGCTCGCATATTTGCTTGCTGTATCGTTTTTTCTTTGGGTAGAAAACGTTCCACCCGAAGAATATGGCGGGTCAATGATAAAGCCGTCAATGCTGTCAGCGGGCAACTTTGACATTTCGGTTAAACAATCCCCGCAGAAAAGTTTTGCTGTTTGATTCATTGTTTATATGCGTCCTCCAATTTAAATTTGTTTTTCTGTCGCTTTTTGATGTATAATGTTTCCAAAAGAGGTGATTTCCTTGGGCTTAGATTGGGAACAGATCATGCAGGATAGCCTAGCAATTTTTATTAAAATGGCCTCAGATATACTTGTTGATACTTGGCCTATTTGGGCCTCAATTATCGGCGCTGCAATCGCCAGTTTTATTGTCAACCGCACTTTGCGTAGCGGTTTTATCTTTGCAGGATACCCTCGCCACCAAGCCAAGAAAAAGGCTGATAAAATCAGCGGTATTTTGGATTTAATATCCACCGCATCCGATTTGAATAAAAAGAAATGACAGGACGTTAATTGTTTCATCGCGCCTCAAAATCATAGTTTGTGATTACATTTCTTGCACTTCGCCGGTATCACAATTCACGGTCAGCCCCATTTCTGCCAGCTGCTCGGCCTGTTTTCTGACCTTCTCCCGCTCGGTGGCTAATCGTATTTGATCCGCCAGCCCTTCAAGAGAATCGGCAAAGTTGCCTTTTGGCATCGACATGGG
Source organism: Oscillospiraceae bacterium MB24-C1 (assembly GCA_030913685.1). NCBI lineage: Bacteria > Bacillati > Bacillota > Clostridia > Eubacteriales > Oscillospiraceae > Oscillospiraceae bacterium MB24-C1. The sequence goes on from CP133187.1 coordinate 679,478, forward strand.
CATAATGGCCGCCTGCACAATCAAGCCAGTTTTCACAACGATGTAACTAATGCCGTTCGCCGTCTTGCGCTCAAAGAAGCGCTGAAAGTCCTGTTCGTCTGATACCGGTTTGAGGTACTTTGTCTGAATGAACATAATACCGTCGCTGATTCTCAGCGGCTTCAAGACCCGCTCGGTATAGACAATTTCGGGGTAGGCGTCCCGCTCGTCTATTGGCAATTCATTTTCGCAGCAGTCGGTCATGTTGATTTCGGTCGGCAGCGCCCGATTTAGCACCGTCCACTTAGGGCGGTTTTTCTCTGGCACATCAAAGATGGTCAGCAGGTTTGAAGCGTCCAAATAAGGCAGCCTGAACAGCTTATAAATGCCCCCGCCGTCACTGACATACTGCTCCACGGTGTCTTCTCCCCTGCTCTCGAACAAAATAGCCACCTTGTTTTTCTTGCATATAGTCGCCACGTCTTTAATTTTCATGCTGTCCTCCTGTCTCGCCAGTTGCTTCTGCAGCTGGCTTTTATGTTTTATGATCTTACATGGCATCTTTTGCCCGCAGGCGACAAAACGCCTCCAGCTTCGCCCGTGCCGTGGGCCTGTCCTCTGCCTGCATGTGCTTATTGATCCAGTTGTGAGCATCGGGCAGAAGGTCACCCGGATGGCTGCCGGAAGAGATCAGCACATCAACGCGGTTTATCAGGGCAGCGTATGAAGGATATTTCAAAATCAGCTCTGCATGTTTAATCACCCGCTCGCCCCTTCCCTTTTGGCAGTGTTGGGCGCGGTTCATATAGCCCTGTTTCATCGGTTCCGGCCACATAGCGCAAAATCACCCGGGCGGCATCTTCGCAGGAATAGCAAACTGCAACGCAATAGCCTTGACCGACAAGCTGCTCCATCCACCACGTTTGATTTTTATCGGGCCGGTTCTTGCCGAACTTCATTTCGATATAAAGGCCGTGATATGTATCGCGGGCAACTGGCAGGCACAGATCGGGAACGCCCGCTCGCAGTCCTAACCGTTTTTGACGGGCACCACCGGCAACACTGCGCTTGCCCTCGTTCGGCACATGATACAACAGCTGCAATTCGGGGTATCGGGCGGTCTGCCATGCGGCCCATGCAATAAGCTGCTGCTGTTCGTTGTCCTCGCTGGACTGAATGGGATATTTCATTGCTGGCGGTTCCTCCTTTCGGTTTCCTGTTCTGCCTGCTCGAATGACTCAAACAGATCATGCGGCAATACCAAATCAGTGAGCGATAAATCGTCGACATCTTGGACGGCATAGGTCATGCCTGTACCAAAAGCATGAATATCTACCATTCCGGCCAGCTTCTTTTCGACCGGCTGCCATGTGCTTTCTTCATCCACCACTAGCACCCAGCAGGATTGACCCAGCGGCACAGGCAATCTGTGCCAACAGCGGCGATTGCGGTTCCAGTCCCGGTCTTGCCACGAGCGGGTGAGTCTTTTCTTTGCACGACTGTTCATTTTCAACATCTCCTTTTGATCGGTTGTAATCGGATGAGGGTATAGCGCAGGTATTCGGCCCCGCTGTATGGGTTGCGTCCCCGTTCCGGTTCGGTCTGCGGGTCGAGCATCCAGCCCTTTGGCACCTTGATACCCTCCCGCCAATGTTTTGCCTTAATGGTCGCCTGCTTTGGTTGGGGCCTGTCCAGCCCTTTTGAGCATTTCCAGCGATTGCCCACCCGCTCGGGTGTGTCGGTGTGGGCAAAGATATACTCTGCCAGCCTGCGATATTGCCCCGATTCATCTAGCGGGCGCACATTGACATGACCATACGGCCATAGCGCCTGCAGCTGTCTCAGCTTGATGCCCGGCAGCACCATATGGTGGTGCGATTTCTTCGATGGTCTTTGTTCTGTGACAGCCACATACCGCAACGGGACGTTTTCAGCAGCGTATATTTTTCTGATATTCTGCATTAAGGTGTGATAATGGGCTAATGCTTCGGCAGTAGTTGGGCGCAGCTCTTTGCGATAGGTGAACGTCACCCATATATCCTCCGGGCCGAAATTCGCATTGAGGATATGGCGCAGCCGTCGAAGAGCGTTACTGCGGTTTACTCTTGCGATCTCTTCGGGGGATGGCTTATGCCACTCTTCCCCCGATCCCGTGGACTGGCTGCGGACGGCTCTCTGCCTTAGTTCTACCTCTCGGGTTCGACCGGCGTCGGTCGTTCTCTTACAGTAGGGCATGGTTTGTTCCTTCTGTCCCCCTCGGGGCGGGTGAACCAAAAGTTAATACCCCTTAATCAAGCTAAAAGGCGCATTCTGGCGCACTTTTTAATTGATTTTCTCGCGCGATTATGCTATAATATTTATGTACAGTTGGCGCGAAAGCGTTGGGTATTTTAGGGGCATCACCGTTTGCGGCGGCGATGCCCTATCTCTTTATGCGCTTTGATGCCGGGGGCGCGTCCCGGTGCGTTGGCTCGGCGAATTGCCGGGCCTCTTTGCTTTGGTTAAAGTTGCAGACTGTGCGGCTGCTGCTCTGGTCGAGGTGCGGGCAACCGCTGTAACAATGGGTCATGCAGACGGGTGCCTGATGCTTCGGGCATCGTACCCATGACCGCTGTTGTTCCGGTGTCTTTCCGCAGACAGGGCAGCGCGTGTCATGTTCCGACATTCTCGCACACCTCCCCGGTGTAGCGATTGCGCCCGCTCGCTTCGAGCTTGTCCCCGATGGCGCGGCGGCCATCCGTTTCGAGGATGTTTATAAAGTTCTGCCATGCGATAAGCGGGTTCTCGTCCCACATCGCCCGCTCGATGGCTTCATCCACAAGGCGATGCAGTTCTGAGCGCTTCATAGCGGCGGTTGGTGCTATAACTGCCACCTCCCCCACCCGATCAGGAACAGGCCCAACAGCACGAGGCACACCCGCGACGGAAAATAAACGATATGTATCACAACCGGCAGCAGTATCATGACAAGGCCCGTAACCGTAAAAAGGCGCTTTAATCTGGTACGCGCCGCCTCGGCGAGGAAGATGCTTTTTAAGGCAAATAGCCGTTTGAAATAGCATGAAAGGTGTTTCCGCCGTTTTGTCCGGCAACCTTTAAGCGAAGCAAGTCGCATGTCATGGGTGATTTTCGGTGCGGTCAGCATAGGCCGCTCTTTTCCAACTGCGATTTCAGCAGCTTCGCCCGACGGTAGAATGCTTCACGGTCGTAATACATCGCGTCGGTCAGCTCTTTGCAGGTGTTGGGGTTGGTGACATAATAAACAAACTGCTCCAGTAGTTTCAGCGCATCGCCGGTGATTGTTGGGTTCAATACGAACATCCTTTCTTAGAGCATTAATATGTTGCACCTGCTAACATTTTTTCGCGCTGCCCTTCCCGCCACTGATACGGCCTGCCGTACTTTTCAACGTGCCACTTTTCAAAAGAGGCTATATTGTCCGGGTCTTGGTAAAACCGCGAAACGGCACCAATCGTCTTATGCGCCAGTAGCCTTTCCTGATAGGGCAGCAATTCCATTTTTCTACGCTCCTTTCATCTGTTTTTCGTATCTGTGCAAAATTTCCGCCGAGGTTGTGACGATCGCCTCGGCTTTTTTGCCGCGACGGGTGCCGGATAGCGACGAACTAAGCTCGGTTCCGCAGGTTTTAATTCCTCTTTCCTCTAATCTGTTTATCAGCCATATGTTTGAAAGCGAATTATCACTTAGCGCTCTCCGCACATAGAGTCTGACTTCCAGATTGCCCACTTGTTGATTTCTGACTTCCTGCACAGCATCACCCCCTTTCATTTGCGGCATTTTGTAAACATTTATTGACAAATTACATCCCCAGTGGTACAATTCATTTGTCGAGTTGAATTAAACCATTGGAGAACCGCAGCGCAGGGTGTCCCGCGTTGTGGCTAGTGTTTTATTGTCTTTTCTGTTTACAGTCTCAGTATATCCTACATAAGTTGGATAGTCAATTATATTTTCCTACTTTTGTTGGATTTCCCTTTATCTTATAAAAAGGTGGTGCTTTTGTTGTTGATTTTTGACAGGCTCGAGCGACTGGTCGAAGATAAGGGTATAAGCAAAGCCTTTATTGCTTCTAAGCTGGGCAAATCTCGCTCATTATTGATTGACTGGAAAAAGCAAAAATCTCAGCCGACACAAGAAGATTTAATTGTGGTGGCTGACATTCTTAGCACTACTGTCGAATATCTCACAGGCCAAACCGATATAAAAGAAAAGCCCATCTCCAATACTGGCGATGAGCTTTCGACCTTGGACAAGCAACTTATGAATGCAATGTTAGGTCTTTCTGACGATCAGAAGCGCTTTCTTCTGGCTCAGATCGAGGTAACGTTGAAGCAAGAGCAATGATTTTCAACTGTCCCTCACGGGATAGCAGATTGAACTTTTTTAGAATTTCATCTTCAATATTTGTGTTGCTGTTTACTTTCACGCTTTTGCTCCTTTCGTTAAGAACATTTGTTCTAGTATAATACTGCACTTTTCATTTACTTGCAATCGTATTTACTGTTTTTGGAGGAATTGACAAATGAGAGGTAAAATATCTGGTAGTGCTTCGGATATATTAGTTTTAGATGTTGAAACTCCGAACTTAAAGAATGACAGCATCTGTTCTATCGGGCTTGTGCGAATCCGCGATGGCGTAATTGAAGAACCATACTATTCACTAATCAACCCCGAAACTTATTTCAACGAAAAAAACATTGAAATTCACGGCATAACCAAAAATGACGTTCGATCTGCACCGCTGTTTCCAGACCTGTGGAAACAGTTTGAAGAAGATTTTAATTCCTGTATACTCGCAGCGCATAATGCATCATTTGATCTTGGTGTAATTAACAAAACTTTAGCGCGATATGGCTTGCCTCTTTCCTCTGTCAATTATCTTTGTACATTGGAAATGTCGCGTTTTGCGTTTAAGGGGCTTTCGAGCTACAGCTTGTCCACATTATGTGAGCTTACAAAAATCCCGCTCGATCATCATAATGCAAAAAGTGACAGCTTGGCGTGTGCAAACCTGCTTAAAATCTTTATAGACTCAGGTATGCCTATTGATAGATTTATTTCTGAATATCATTTTAACAAAATGCCAAGGCAAGAATATTGCTGTGCTAATCCAAAGGAAAGCACTAAACTGTTGCGCGAACTTATTGATTTTTTAGAATCTGCCTGCAGCGAAGGGCAATTGAGCGCACAGCATATTTTTGCACTTGAAAACTGGCTGAGAGATAACAATGCACTTTGCGGCAATTACCCGTTTGACAGAGTATGCACGATTGTTTCCGATGTCCTCGCCGATGGTCGGATTGATTGCGACGAAATCGGTATTATGACCGACCTGTTTCAAGAGCTATGCGATCCTGTCGCCGCAGTGTCGACCCCGTGCGGGCAGATAGATGTCACTGACAAAAATATTGTGCTGACTGGTGAATTTGATTTTGGCGAGCGATTGAAGATAGAATATATCTTGAACAGTTTAGGCGCTAAATGCCAAAAGTCCGTTAATAAAGCAACTGACTATCTCGTGGTAGGCGGTCAAGGGAGTTCTGCTTGGTGTGCCGGTAATTATGGCACCAAAGTGAAAAAAGCACTTGAAATGCAAAGCAAGGGTTCCCCTATTGTGATTATCAGAGAAAACGAATTTTTTGATGCTGTTGGAGGATTGTATGGAACAGTTAATGCTTGACCAGCAAATAAGCGATACAGAAGCCATAACTTACATACACGACACGATTGCCGGGCAACTATCTGATTCAATGTACCTGAAATCGCTAAAAATAGTACAGAATAAAAACGATCTTTCTGTTCGGGCCGAGAACAACGTAGTATGTAACATTAAACTTAATGGAAAAACACGCTATATTAAATTTTCGACTCAGGATAAATCAGTTTTTCCATCTGATACTAAAATTGAAGATATCGCCAAAGGCTTTTCGAGAATTCTAATAAATGATATCCATGACATTTCTATGTTTTCTCAACCATTAACTGACCTTTTTATCATTGAACTTGCAAAGTTGGGTGTTGGTAATTTTGGCTGCTGCCATCGCTATGAAGAGTGCAGCGATGCCAAAGAATGTACACACCCCGACCGACTTCGCGCTATGTGCTGCGATTACAAAAAGCATCTTGAAGAAGGGCGTATTTTCTATGGCCAAAACCGAAACGTCTATCATTAACGAAAACGACACGACCATGAATGTCGTACTTTATTTGCGTTATTCCTCTGAAAAACAGTCCGAGCAATCCATCGAGGGACAGGATCGCATTTGCCGCGCTTTTTGCGAGCGCATGGGATATACTGTCGTCGGAACCTATATTGACCGCGCACTGTCGGCCTCAAAGCATACCGAAAAGCGGGCTGAATTTCAGCGGATGATAAAGGAATCTGATAAGCACAAATGGTCGGGCGTCGTTGTTTATAAGCTTGACCGCTTTGCCCGTGACCGTTACGATAGCGCCACCTACAAGGCTAGACTAAAACGAAATGGTGTGCGCGTAATCTCAGCAACCGAAAATATTAGCGATAATCCAGAGGGCATTATTCTGGAGGCTGTGCTGGAAGGTATGGCCGAATTTTATTCCAAAGAGCTTTCACAGAAAGTCACTCGCGGAATGACACAATCAGCGTTAAAAGGCAATTCGACCGGCGGCAGCATTCCTCTCGGCTATAAAATTCAAGATAAGAAATATGTTATCGACCCGCTCGGTGAAAAGATTGTAAAAGAAGCTTTTGAGCTTTATGCCGCTGGTGAATCCGTTGCATCCATTTGCGAAACCTTTAATAACCGAGGATATCGCAATAATAGGGGTGGTCTGTTCAATAAAAACAGCTTTCACCGCATGTTTTCAAACCAAAAATATATCGGAAATTTCACTTATAAAGATATAGTGACCGAGGGCGCTGTACCAAGCATTATTGATAGAGAATTATTTGATAAGGTTCAGCGTAGGCTAAAAGGCAGCAAGGGAGAGGTTATGAAAAAGCGAAAGGTCATGGACTATCAGCTCACCGGCAAGCTTTTTTGCGGCCTGTGTCAAAGTCCTATGGTCGGCGATTCCGGCACAGATTCCCGAGGCAACCGTCATTATTACTATACCTGCAGCAGTAAAAAGCGTTTTAAAAATTGCGGTAAAAAGTCTATCAGAAAAGACGCTATTGAAATGGCCATCGCTTCTGAAATTAAAACCATGTTGACGGACGAGAATATTAATTTCATTGCTGATGTTGCCATCGCTGAAATAGAAAAAGACCGGCAAAATGATACCCTTGTGGATTCTGTAAAACAAAAATTACAGGAAACTGAAAGCGGCATATCCAATATAATGAAAGCTATTGAAATGGGGGCCGTTTCCCCCACTCTTGCCGAACGGCTTAACGCCTTAGAGGCAGAAAAGAAAGCCTATACCATTGAACTGTCAAAAGAAGAATCACGCTTCCCTGTTTTTAGCAAAGAGCATATTGTATATTGGCTTTCGCAGTTTAAGGACGGCTCTGTAGACGATGAAGAGTATCGGCGCTTTTTAATTGATCTGCTTCTTAATGCCGCGTATGTGTTTGATGATCCTGATGGCGGCTATCACTTGACGCTCGCCTTTAATTTGGTAAAAGAAAAAACCGCTGCAATATCCCTTTCTGAGATATCGCAGGCGGTAATGAAATGTTCGGATAACGTGACATGTGGCTCACCAAAAGGCACTCCGTTAGGAGTGCCTTTTCTCGTGCCAAAATCTTATTCTAATCACGTTTTCAAGATTTAACGCTCTTAATTTCACATATTTTCGCACCTTAGTCTCATGTCTTTATACTATCGCTAATTACTCATATTGCAACTCGCCATACAAAAGAACCGTATGATATTTTGCATCCTGTGATTCTTTTGCGCCAGTGATTAACAGAGGATTAGGTTGCTGTCCGAGGCCGCGAAATAATTTTTTGAACAATTAGAATACCGATCAGTACGACAAAGCCGATAATATCGGTGATAAAACTGCTATTAATCAGGAACAGCGCGCCGACAAACAGTACCATGCGCAATACGAGATTAATTTTTGTAAAGAGATACCCTTCCGCCGCAGTACCGATCATAAAGACACCAATGCATGCTGCAGCGGTCACCCAGAGACCACCCAGGAATGTGGTTTCCCTAAGCAGCAGTTCGGGTGAATACACAAACATATACGGTACGATAAAACCCGCAATAGAAAGCTTCACAGACTGTACACCGGTTTTGACGGCATTGCCGCCCGAAAGTCCTGCAGCCGCAAACGCAGCAAGCGCGACAGGAGGCGTAATATTTGCAAACATAGCAAAGTAGAACGCAAACAGATGCGCCGCGATTTCTGAAATGCCAAGCTGAGCCAGTGCAGGTGCCGCAATGGTTGCAGTGATAATATATGCAGGAATGGAAGGCAGGCCCATGCCAAGAATCATACAGGTAATCATCGAGAAAACCAGTGTAAAGAATAGGCTCTTGCCGCCAAGCGCGATAATAGCGTTCGCCATGTTCAATCCAAAGCCAGTCTTGGAAGAAACGCCTATGATGATGCCGACGCAGGCGCATGCAATTGCTACAGCCACAGTGGCCTTAGCGCCCTCGGCCAAGGAATCGACAATGTCCTTACCACTCATACGGGTGGATTTTCTTAGGAACGATACCAGTACAGTAACAATGATGGTGTAAAACGCCGAATAGATAACGGTAGTGCCGGAGAAAAATAGCATAAACAGAAGGAAGATGATCGGAATTATCAGGTGTCCCTGCTCCTTCATGATAATCCCGGTCTTGGGCAGCTTTTCCTTAGGGATACCCATAAGCCCGTTCTTCGACGCACGAAGCTGAACCTGCACCAGAATGCCAGTGTAATAAAGCAGTGCAGGAACAGCTGCACAAACGATAATTTCTGAATATTTGACGCCCAGCATTTCAGCCATTATAAATGCTGCGGCACCCATGACAGGCGGTAGAAGCTGACCGCCAACCGAAGCCGAAGATTCAACAGCACCGGAAAACTCAGCCGAATAGCCGGTTCTTTTCATCAGCGGGATGGTAAAAGCACCGGTAGTCACAACATTGGCAACCGCTGAGCCGTTAATCGACCCCAACAGACCGGAGGCAATAACTGATACCTTGGCAGGGCCACCCTTGGTATGCCCAGCAAGCGCGAGGGAAATGTCATTGAAAAATTTACCCATACCCGACTTGTTCATAACGGCACCAAACAGGATAAAGAGAAAGATATAGCTTGAAGCAACGTTAACAGATGTACCGTAAATACCCTCGGTGTTGGCAAAGAAATGGTTGGAAAGTGCCGCCCATGTATAACCGCGATGCGCGAACATTCCCGGCAGGTTTCGTCCCCATAACCCATAGGAAATAAAAACCAGACTCAATACCGGCAGCGCCCAACCGCCGCAGCGCCGAGCTGCTTCCAACACCAGCACAACGAGCAGGGTCGCCATAATCAAGTCTATTTGATTAGGCTTACCTGCGCGTTCAACCACGCCGATAAACTGCGTCCAGATATAAATTGGCGCAGCAAAGGAGAGTGCAAACAAAACCCAGTCGTACCAGGCAACGGTTCTTTTATATTTCGACTTTGAGGAAATAGGATACATGATAAAGGTCATAGCCAGCATCATTGCGACATGTAGTGAGCGGTGCTTGAGGGTCAGGGGCGGGCCAAAGGCCGCCGTATAAAGATGATAAAGCGAGACAAGCACCGCCAGCAAGTAAAGCGCCTTGCCAAGACCGCCGCTAAGCTTTCTGGTCGCAGACTCCTTATCAAGGGATTCGATAAGCTTCTGCTGTTTTTCATTAAGCTGCCCATCGGCTGGGATGTCTATAATCTCGTCGGCGTTATCTATGTTTTTATTATCAGGGATTTTATTTGCCACTAAAAAATCTCCTTTCGATTACGAGTCTAAGTCGGGTATGCTCCGGCAACTGCTCGCCGCTTGTGATCAGTGTTTCGTTAAGCTTGATGTCGCGGACGGCGAAGTGCGAATTAATCCAAACAAATTCGTCAAATTCCTGCCCAATTTCGTCCATATAAATCAGCCCATTTTCAATCCTGCAGGTCTTGCCCTTGTTCTCGGGAATACCTGCGCCAAAAGCCGGAAAACTGATGGTGTCTAGAACCAATATGTTGTCGGTTGCAATGTGGTAATGTTCATTCCAAGGTATTTTCTCAAGCGAGTGCACCCACCCAAAAAAAAGATTATCACCCGCTTTAGCAGGTACCTCGATATACACTTCCCCTGTTTTCCAGTCAGATATCCTCAAAACAGTCTCAGAGGCCCAACTACACCCCAAAAACACGCTAATTAATAACAAAATAATTAATGCAACGGAGAAAACACCGAAGCGTTTTCTCCGTACATTATGAAAGGGTTTTCCCTCTTTAATGTGGCTCATATCTGTTAGCTGATGGCAATGCCTTTATCGGTATAGAATTTGATGGCGCCGGGATGAAGTTGTACAGAGGTACCCTTCAGGCCACGCAGCGCATTTTCAATCTTAATTTCTTTCTTGGCGGTGGCGTGGGATGCGCTAATAGTTTCGAGCCCCTTTTCGGAATAGAAATTCTCAAGCATGTCATAAACAACGTCGTCGGACACATCCTTTGAAACAAGCATAATGTTCATAACCGCGGCAGTGGTGGTGTCTTCCTTTGTGCCATAAACATCCTTCGGAATGGTCCACTCAACATAGAAGGGGTATTTGTCAACCAGGTTCTTGAGCGCTTCGCCTTCAACGGGGACAAAAACGATCTCCTTGGTGACGCCAAGTTCCTTGATGGTGGCGTTGCCAAGGCCAGAGGTAACAAACGCGACATCACACTGACCATTTTTCATCTGGTCAATTGCTTCTCCGTAAGACAGGTAGTCGACCTTGCAGTCGTCATAGGTCATACCGTGTGCTTCAAACATCATTCTGGCATTGAGTTCAACGCCGGAGTTGGGTGCGCCAACGCCAACCTTCTTGCCCTTCATATCTTCAAACTTCTTGATACCGGAATCAGCAGTGGTAACGATCTGGCAAACATTCGGCCATAGACCCATCATTGCGCGTAGATCGGTGGCCGGTTCCTTCCCCTCATATGCGCCAAAAGCTTCGACAGCCTGGATAACCGAGTCGCTCATGGCAATGGCCAATTCTCCCTGTCCGGTGAGAATAGCGTTAATGTTCTCGGCTGTTGCGCCAGTTGCGGTTGCAGATGTCTTGTAGCCAATATCGCCGAGCACCTTGGAAAAGGCGCCGCCTATCGGGAAATAAATGCCGCTGGTCGGGCCGGTGAGCACCGTGATAAACTCCTTGTTTCTATCGACTGTGGGCGCTGAAGAAGCACCGGCAGATTCCGAAGTTGCAGCAGACGACGAAGCAGGTGCAGAAGAGGTTCCACCACAGGATGCCAACACGGTAACGAGCATCAGTACAAGTGCTAAAGTGAGTAATTTTTTCATGATAATCCTCCTATTTTGTTTTCATTTAAGACAATTTAGCCTTAAATACAGTAAACTAAACAGACAAATAATCCACAAGAATGGGATATACTACATTTTAACATTCTGACAAATTGAAAAAAGTCGATTTCGGGTAAGTTTTCATTTACACTACCCCATCGTCTTTGTTGCTATGGGTTATGCATAAATTACAACATATTATCGTTACAATTTTTTTAAAATAAAAACCCCACTTATTTATTATCAAATATGCACAACAATATACAAATAGATAAATTTACGTCACCATTATTTTCGGGCACGCCCAATAATACGCCAAAATAGAACAAGCCCGCCCCTAATGGGCAGGCTTGTTTACTAAACAAATCAGATAAGTTGCATTTTAGCTTCAGAACAACCTACATCAAGCGCTCCATCTCGCATGGTGCACTTAAATAGATCAAATTAAACATATTGTTGCTCAACCGCGCGCAATTTAAATTTGGATACCTCTTTCATAAGCATCTCTGCCTGAGCCGAAAGTTCTTCGCTGGCCGCCGCACTTTCCTCTGCGGTTGCAGAGCTACTCTGAATTACCTTTGAAACCTGTTCGACGCCTAGCGAAATTTCAGAGATTGCTGTGGATTGTTTCTCAGACGCCTGCTTAATCTGGGCCACCGCACCATTGATATCTTCCATCCGTGTGGATATCTCGCCAAGGGTGCCCGCTGTGTTATCTGCAATTTTTGATCCAGCCGCCACTTTGTCTATAGAACCGGCAATGAGATCGGCCGTTTGTTTTGCCGCTTCAGCTGCCTTTGCGGAAAGCATGCGAACCTCGTCAGCTACAACCGAAAAGCCCTTTCCAGCCTCCCCCGCTCTCGCTGCTTCAACCGCGGCATTGAGCGCCAGAATATTTGTCTGGAAGGCGACACCATCAATAACCTTGATAATTTTAGAAATTTCGTCCGACGACATCTTGATCTCATCCATCGCCAGTAACATTTGCTGCATCTGCTCATTGCACTGTGTGACCTGCGCAGTTGTCTCAGAAATGTGGCTGGACATCTGATTGACACGGTCGGTATTATAGTTGACCTCATCAGAAATCTTCATTGCTGACGCCGTTAACTCTTCAATTGAACCTGCTTGCTCAGTCGCACCCTGTGCAAGCATTTGCGCACCATCCGAGACCTGCCCCGAACCGCTGTTAACCTGCATGGCCGAATTCTGAACAACCTCGAAAAGTGTATTCTGCGAATCTAATATTCTATTAACAGAGGCAGAGATTGGCGCAAAATCCCCATCGTAGTTTTGCAACAAAGGTACAGATAGATCGCCTTCTGAAATTCTAACCAGATAACCGGATATTTCACCAACAATGCTCTGCAAGTTGGAAAATGCCGAACGAAGCGAGGCCGCAAGCTGACCCATCTCATTTTTAGATTCATATTCAATCGTCTTATCGAGCTTGCCGTGGGCAAAATGATCAGCAACGTCAACCAGCTCCTTGAGCGGCTTGCCGATAGCCTTGGGAATACTGCTGCACAATACGATCGAGATCAGCACCGCTAAACCTATTACGCCCAACAACACCAAAGAAAGCAGCACGAATAACCACTGATTAGAATTGCTCTTTTCCAGCGCGTCTTGGTTGCTTTGCTCAAAACACTGGTTTAGAAGATCAGTCAATTTATCTGCAGCTCTCGTCCCTACCACCAGATTTATCTTTGCGCCCTGAACATCCCTATTAAAAATGAGCGTCAATGCTTCTTCATACTCGGGGTAAAAAGAAGAAGCATAAATTTCGGCTGCCTCATTTATAATGTCAGCGTTTGCTTCGGGGCTCATAGAATTCAGGAAATTTTGCTGATTTTCCAAGTATACCTGATTATATTCTGTTACCCGATTCTCAACGCCAACTAACTCTGAGTGGTTCATATTATTAATAATGGCATAACTGACCTCGGCCCGCATACGCTGGACCGTTTCGACCATTTTTGAAACATATACCAGTGGCTTTGTTTGCTGCTCGTACAAAGACTTATCCTCTGTACTGATTTTGTACATACCAAAGATACCAAGACTGCCAATAATGATTTCAAGCAAAATCACAGCTACAAAGCCAAATTTAAGCCGAGTCGAAATTTTCATATCATGGATATTGATACGAGTTTTCTTTCTTTTTGTCCTTAGGTTGATCTTCATGATGTCAAAAAACTCCTTGCGCAATGTATTTTGCAATAATTTTTGTCAATAAAGCAAATCACTGTATTTTTGCATGATCATCATTGACAATATAGCTTTGTTAATTCTATTCTTAATCCTAATATATGTCAATACATCTTAATAGTTATTATATATGTAACAGATATATATATACTTTACATAATCCTATCTGTTACAAACAAAACCAGCAGCCATTTAAGGCATAATGCCAGACAATCTCTTAAGAACCGCCAAATATTTTTTATTGCACCACATCTCCCACACCTGCTAACACAGTTTGGTTAAAGCTAAAACAAAAAGAGCCGCTATCGTTTTATGATAACGACTCTATAAAAGCTGTTGTTATTCAGCAGAAATAATAAAGTAATAGACCGGCTGCCCCCCATTGACAAGAGTGACCTCAACATCGCCATATTTAGCGTGGATTATATTCTCGATCTGTTTGGCCTGCTCTTCGGTCGCGTCAGCACCATAAATAATGGTGACAAAAGCACAATCACTCTGTTTTTTAATTAAAGATTTCGCCAGCTTTCCGGCGGCCTTAATTAAATCTTTTTCGACAAAGGCAAGTTTCCCATTTTCAATCGCGAGAATTTCGCCCTCTTTGATCTTATGCCCGTCAAAATCGCTGTCACGCGCAGCAAAGGTGATCTGACCTGTACCGACCCGCTCGGCAGTTTTGCTCATCTCGATAAAATTGCTTTCACCGTCGCTGCCTGGGTCAAACGCCAACATCGCCGAAAGGCCCTGAGGCACTGTCTTAGTCTGCAGTACCATCACATGTCGGTCGGCCAGCTTAATGGCTTGTTCTGCTGCCATAATAATATTTTTGTTATTTGGCAAAACAAACACTGTTTTTGCAGGTGTCGCATGAATAGCAGAAAGAATATCGTCGGTTGAAGGATTCATAGTCTGTCCGCCGGACACCACATTGTCCGTTCCGAGATCCATAAATAGTTGGCGCATGCCATCGCCGGCTGCCACCGCTACAAAGCCAAAGTCACGCTGAGGGTCCACAGGCTGGTAATCAAATGTGCCGTCCGCTTTCTTCGCCTCTGCCTGCGCGGTCTTCTGCGCGTTTGAAACGCCCGCGGCAAACTGTTCACGCATGTTCTCAATTTTAAGGTTGGTCAGCATGCCAAAGGTAAGCGCTTCTTCTAACGCCTTGCCCGGATGGTCGGTGTGCACATGCACTTTGATGATTTCTTCATCCTCCACAACAACGACGCAGTCGCCAATTGTTTCAAGAAAAGCGCGCAGCGCGAGCGCGTTCTGATCGGTCTCTTTGCGCAACACAATAAATTCGGTACAATAGGTAAATGTAATCTCGCCCTCAAAACCATGCTCATCCCTGAAGATGACTGCACCCGCCGCCTCAGACGACGCAGCGGCGCGGCCTGTGTCGCCATCCAGCGGTATAATTACACCACTTTTAATCACCGACTGCATGCCCTCAAGCACGACGAGAAAACCCTTTCCGCCCGCGTCTACAACGCCGGCCTTTTTAAGTACCGGCAGCATGTCGGGAGTCTTATCGAGCATCTGCGACGCTGCCTCGGTAATTTGATCCCACAAGCCTACAACATCCCCGCCAAAGCTGGCGGCGGCCTCCCGGGCAGTTTCAGCCGCAGCGCGCGACACGGTGAGAATCGTGCCTTCGGTCGGCTTCATCACCGCTTTGTAGGCGGCTTCAACACCTAGTGTCAACGCATTGGCAATATCGTCGGCCGCAGCGGACTTTTTACCCGTAAGCCCTTTTGAGAACCCACGAAACAGCAGTGACAGAATAACGCCTGAGTTACCGCGTGCACCGCGCAACAATGCGGAGGCAGCAGTCTTCGAAACCTCTTCAACGGTGGTATCGTCATCAAGCCGCTCAAGTTCGCGCTTGGCGGCCGAAATGGTCATAGACATATTGGTGCCGGTATCGCCATCCGGCACCGGAAACACGTTGAGTGCATCCACCTTTTGCCGGTTGTTTGCAATGTGATTTGCGCCCGAAATGATCGCATCACGAAGCACTTTTCCCTGTATCAAACGATTCACTCTCCCTAACTACGCTCTCTTTATTCGCATTTCATCGCATCGACAAAAACGTTGACGCGGGTCACCTTGAATCCCGTAATATCCTCGACGGCATAACGAACTTCCGAAACG
The DNA here is from genome assembly GCA_030913685.1 of Oscillospiraceae bacterium MB24-C1. Classification (NCBI taxonomy): domain Bacteria; kingdom Bacillati; phylum Bacillota; class Clostridia; order Eubacteriales; family Oscillospiraceae; species Oscillospiraceae bacterium MB24-C1. The sequence continues at coordinate 695,304 of CP133187.1, forward strand.
ATGCTGCGTACAACCGCGGCAATGTTCACACCATAAGCAACTTCGATATGCAAATCGACAATCAGGGCACCGTCTTTGGCACTGACCTGCACACCCTTATCCGGAAGCTCGGCACCGGTCATCTGCCGCAGTCCCTGAGACGCGCCGGAGACCACCATACCAGAGACGCCAAAACAGCTTGAAGCGGCATGACTGACGAGTTCGGCGAAAAAATTTGTGGAAATTTCAACCGTTCCCAATCTATTTTCTACTCGGATCATCTACGATTCCTCCTTTATAAGCTCTAGTTTAAGCACCACGCTTAACCTTGAAATCAATTCGTCCTATTATAAAAAATATTACCCTACGTTGCAAGAAACAGATTGTTAATTTTACCAGCGTATTTCATTCAAAAATTCCGATAAATACGCTCGATCGCTTTTGTTTTCCCACTCTTTTCGTCGATCTCAACGGCGATGCCGCAGATAATCTGCTCGCCATCAGGGTTTTCAAACCGCGTCGGCATTGCGGTACGAAACCGGGCAATGACTTGTTCAGGCTTAACGCCTAACACCGACTGCTTTGGCCCACACATACCCAGATCGGTAATGTAGCCGGTACCATTGGGCAATATCTGCTCGTCGGCGGTCTGCACATGGGTGTGCGTACCGGCAAACAGTGAGATGCGCCCATCGAGATAAAAGCCCATGGCGCGCTTTTCCGAGGTGGTCTCGGCGTGAAAATCCAGAATAATGTTTGGGGTATCCAATGTTTTTAAAATGCTATCGATCGTGTCAAAAGGGTTTGCTAGCGGTTCCATTCCCGCCGTTCCCATTAAATTGACGACCGCAATGCGACAGCGCAACATATCCAACACATAGACGCCGGTCCCCGGCGTTTCGGGCGAAAAATTAGCCGGGCGGATAATTCCCTCCCGCCGATCGAGCAGCTCATAAATTTCACGGCGGCGGAAGACATGGTTGCCGGTGGTAATTACGTTTGCGCCGGAATCAAACAAGTGCTTAGCGCTAGATGGCAGAATACCATTGCCCTGTGCAGAATTCTCTCCATTTATAATGACAGTATCCGCTTCGTAATGCCGTTTTAACCCCGGCAGATGTTCGCGGATCGCCTCGCAGCCGCCCTGCCCGACCACATCGCCCAGCATCAGGATGTTCATAGGCCGTATCCTCCAAAAATAAATCTCCCGCCTGTAATAACAGGCTGCATTCGCTCGGTTTCCACCTAAGCTGCATAAAAAACCAAAATGCTAAACTGTAGGCATAAATCGGCACCACAACGTAAACACAGGACACGCCGATGCCAATCATATACTGCCGCCATTGCTTTTTGCTATTTATCCGCTGCTTCGCCGTACAATCCGGCGCGCGCTGTACATTCCAATTCCTGCGCTTTTATCAATGCTTCTTTGAGCTGTTTCTCTGAAAAATGCTTTAGTAATTCCGCTTTCATATCTACCGGCAGCCCAGCCATAACCTTTACCTCAGCACCGGAAAGTGGGTGGGTCAGCGTCATGACAAAGCAGTGTAGCGCGTGTCGGTTCAAAATCGTGCAGTTACCGCCATAAAGCGCGTCACCCACCAGCGAACTGCCAAGGTGCGCCATGTGTACCCGAATCTGATGTGTGCGCCCCGTCTCAAGCCAAAGCGCCAGAAAAGAAAGCCCCTCGCCTTCCAGCAGCGTTTTATAATGTGTCACCGCACGTTGCCCATCAGTACGCACACAGCGGCGCTGACTGCCCTCAGCCTCACGAACAATTGGCGCATCCACCGTACCCCTGGGCTGCGGTAATGGGTTGGCGATCAAAGCCAAGTAGACTTTGACGGGTTTATTCTCGCCGGACAGTCGGTATGCCGCGTGCGCATGTTTGGCACACAGCACCGCCCCCGAGGTATCTCTATCCAAACGGCCTACCGGGCGAAAGTACAGCCCTCTTGTATCAGGCCGTGCCGCAAACACATTGGCTAGTGTGTCGAAAGGATGCCCCTTAGAGGGGTGGCACGGCATGCCTGCCGGTTTGTTGTATATGATCATATCGTCATCAACGTAAAGAGTCTCTACCGTAGCCGCACTTGGCAAATAACTGCGATGCACCACATCGGTTACAACCCTGATGACAGCCCCTGCACGCAGTGGGTCGACGGTACGGATATGCCGACCGTCCATCGTCAGGCCACCCTGGATGCTTTTAGCCCGTTTGATTGTCGTCCCAGAAAATTGATGAACGGTGCGTAGAAACGCATCCAGCTTTTTGCCGTCCCATTCAGTCGGTACAATAAATTCAAGCGTCGCCAAAGGTTTTCCTCATTTCAAAGTGGTCCATCATTTAAAAAGGAGTGCGAATCAGTGCCTTAGACTGCCATCGCCGCGCCCGCGGACATGACGAATTCTTGAATATTATACCACAAGCAGCATGCATTAACAACACGCCCTGACGATCATTATGTTTTTTAACGCGTATATACGATATATTACTTTTCAAAGTATTACGAAATATGATATAATAATGCAAAATATACATTCATGTATTTGAATTTGTAACGCTATCACCCGCAACTGTCAAAAAGGAGACCTGCCAAATGGAAGCTTTAATCCCAGAAAAGACAATCCCACGCATGGGCTACTATCTGTACAAGTTTTGCCGTTTCACCGTGGTATCCATTATTGTAGGCCTAGTTGTCGGAATCTTAACCACCGTGTTTGGGCACCTGCTGCTGACCGTTACCGACTTTAGAACGGCAAATCCCTGGGTTATATGGTTACTGCCCTTTGCCGGATTATTAATTGTATTCTTTTATAATATTACAAATACTAGAACCCCTCGCGGCACCAACCTGGTTATTGAGGCGGTGCGTTCTGAAGACCGTATTCCAGCAAAAATGGCACCGCTGATCTTTGTTTCCACTGTTTTAACCCATCTTTTTGGCGGTTCTGCCGGACGTGAGGGCGCAGCACTCCAGCTTGGCGGTAGCATTGGCCATCTGATCGGTGATATCTTCAAAACACGTGAGAGTAAAAAGCATATTCTTGTCATGTGTGGTATGAGCGCCGCCTTTTCGGCACTGTTTGGCACACCGCTAGCCGCCACCGTTTTCGCACTTGAGTTGGCGAATATCGGTATCATGTGCTATTCAGCTTTGGTGCCCTGCACCGTTTCGGCAATTATTGCCTATTCGATTGCACAACATAGCGGACTGCCTGCTGAGCGCTTTCACATCGAAGAAATTCCGTTTACCGTCACCGTCACAACCGGTGTCATTGTTTTGGGTATTCTTTGCGCAGGATTAAGCATCCTGTTTTGTGCATCGTTGGAGCGTACGTCCAATTTGTCTCGACGTTTTATTCCCAATCCTTATTTGCGTGCCTTTACAGGTGGCCTATTGGTCATAGCAATGACCTACATATTCCAAACGCGTGATTATCTAGGCTCCGGTATCAACATCATTGAAGATGCACTGCAGGGCGAGACTGTACCCGAGGCATTTATTTTAAAACTGCTTTTTACTGCCGCAACGCTGAGCTTTGGCTTTAAGGGCGGCGAGATTATCCCAACCCTTTTTGTGGGTGCCACCTTTGGCAGCGCGATTTCTGGCTTTCTGGGGATGGATCCACATGCGGCAGCCGCCATCGGGATGATTGCAATGTTCTGCGGGGTTACAAACTGCCCGCTCACATCGCTGCTGCTGGCTTGCGAGGTGTTCGGTTTTGTTTCGCCGCAGATGTTCCTGCTCGGCCTAGCTGTCAGCTATATGCTCTCAGGATATTATAGTCTTTACAGTTCTCAAAAAATTGTCCATTCAAAAACCCACCCGGTGGTTATTAACCGCACAGCCCACTGATGCTGTTGCTGAAAGGGATGTCTGACCGATGCACACCTTCGTTTGGTTCGCTTATTTTTGGCTTTATCTAATTATGGTTTATCCGCTGTTGCTATGGACGCAGCATCTGCGACGAAAAGGTGAAATCTGGCGACATGATGCCATCGTCTTTTCCGTCATACATAAATGGGCCCGTCGGCTACTAAAGGCCGCCGGGGCAAAAATTACGGTTCAAGGACTTGAAAATCTGCCCCCCGACGACATTGCTGCTGTCTATGTCGGCAATCATCAGGGCTATTTTGATATTCCGCTGGTTCTTGGTTACTTAGGCGGCGCAAAAGGCCTCGTTGCAAAAAAAGAAATTCAAAAGATGCCGCTGATACGCAGCTGGATGCTGGAACTTGGCTGTGTTTTCATCGACAGAGATAACCCGCGCGCCTCGATGAATGCGCTCAATGAGGCAGGGCGGCGTGTGCAGAATGGTTATCCGATGGTTGTATTCCCCGAGGGCACCCGCAGTAAAACCGGTGATATGGCGGATTTTAAAGCCGGAGCATTCAAAATTGCTCAGAAAAACAACGCCCCTGTTGTACCGTTTTTTATTGAGGGCACCGGGCACTTGCTGGAGCGAAACGGCTACCGAATCAAGCCCGCAACTGTAACCATCACCGTTTTGCCGATGATTGATACGGACGGCTATGCCCGCGAGGATTGGAAGGCTTTACCCGCCCTTGCACAAGACCGTGTACGCCAGGCGCTGGAGCAACATCGGGCTCAGTCGGCTTTAAAGGAGTTGTGAAACATGAAGCGATTGTCTATGGTTGTTAGTGTGGTCCTTCTGTTATTCGCTCTCACAGGCTGTTTTGAAAAAGAGTTTGACAGCAACGCAATCGTCCTGCGCGGGGCTAAAAACCTTAATTTTTCAGTGGGCGAGACAAAATCAGTGAAAGCCGAACTACCACAACTCGAAGGTCTCAAGTTGACCGCTATCTGCAGAGATCCGGCGCTCGACGCACAAATATCCGATGGCAACGCCCTGACCCTCTCGTGCGATACAGCCGGAGATTATATTCTTACCCTTCGGCTAGAAGCCAAGGGCTACCGCACAAAGGAGACGCGATATCCTGTTTCGGTCACCACACAACTCATGTCGATAATTGCCGTTTTAGAGGACGGAAAAGAGCTGGACTTAGGCGAGGGTCTCACGCTCAACATGGGGGATGAAAAATCGTTTGAGTTGTCTGGCGCGCCTGAAAATGCCGTGTACAGTATCCAAAATGCAGACACGGCCGTAGTAAGCGTCGATCAGCAGTCGGATGCTATCATGTTGGCCGCTGTTGCGCCCGGTAAAACAACCTTACAAATAGGCGTGACCTGCGTCGGTTACCAGCCGTTTTCAGCTCAGCTGTCCGTCGAGGTGGATAAACCAACGGCGATGCTGGAGCTGGCGAATCAAAGCATATCGGGAACCACACGAGACACGCTTAACGTGACCTGCCTTGCATTCCAGCCGGGCGGTCGTCTAACCGCATCGGCCAATGATCCTGCGGTATCAGCCAAAGTCGATGCGAATATTATTCGCATTTCTTCAACTAAAGCGGGTAATTTTACGGTGATCGTTTCTTGTGAGGCCGAGGGGTACCACACCACCACGCAAACGGTCAGCGCAGCTTTTACTATGCCACTGGTGCCCATGTCGCTACCTTCGTCTATATCATTGGCATTAGGGCAAACTAAAGAGGCCAACATTGCCGGATTGCCCGATGGTGCAGCGTTGTCTGTGTCCATTGATAATGATAATATTGCCGTTCAATACAGTAACGGCGTGCTTTCAATCGAAGGCAAAGCCGTCGGCAACACCAACATCACCATAATTGCAAGCTGCACAGGCTACGCCGAAAGCCGGGTAACGCTGCCGATTGCGGTCAACGCCGTCGCTTATAACGTCAGCAGCAAATATGACCATTATGTTGAGGAAATTGTTGATCTGGTCAATGAAGAGCGCGCCCGCTACGGCCTTTCGACGTTGGCCTATCTGCCAGACCTTGAGGGTGCCTGCCAGACCCGCGCCAAAGAAGCCTCCACCGTGTGGGACCACTCCCGCCCGGATGGCCGCGGCTGGGAAACGGTACTGACAGACATGGGGTATTCCTATCATGCCGCGGGAGAAAATCTGCTGGACGCCAATGTTCTCAACGCTACCAGCGCCGTAGAAGCTTGGATGGGATCACCGGGCCACCGTGAAAATATTCTAAGGCCGAAGTTTACCGGTATCTGCGTCGGCATTGTACAGGGTACCGACGGCGACTATTACTATGCGCAGCTTTTCATCACAAAGGAATAGCATCATGAAACAAAAAGTAGTCTATATAGCTTCCATTCTTCTGTCTATTTTATATTTGATCGTCGGCAGCAGGGTTGCTTCATCCAATATGCCTGAATTTGAGCATATTTATCAGGATAACTGTGAAAAGGCTCAGGTTCAAGGCATTATCGCCCGCCAATCGGCAGCACAGGAGGTTGGCGGCATGCAGTATGGCCAAGGTGTCAATATCATTTTTGGCGCAAAGCTGCTCACTGGCCCTCAAAAGGGCGCCTTGATTACAGCACTGCAAAACTGTGACCCCGATTCTCCCTATCAACTTCGGGAGGTAAAAACAGGAGATCATGTGCTCGTTATCCTAAACCCCGATTTTCACGGCGAAGTCAAGTGGATGATGGGCGAATATGTCCGAACTGATACATTGTTGATATTTGCCGTCGTCTTTGGTGTAATGTTGATTCTTTTCGGACGCTTTAAAGGCCTTAATACAATCTTATCCCTGACATTTACTTGCCTAGCTATCTTCACCGTATTTGTTCCCGCCATTTTATCGGGTAAGAACATCTATTTTTGGGCGATTCTCACCTGTGCATTCATCATTATCATGACACTGCTCATCGTCAACGGCGCCAATAAAAAGAGCCTCTGCAGCGGCATCGGCTGTTTTTCTGGTATTTTGCTGTCCGGTGGACTGACGCTGTTTTCAGACAAATTTTTGCGCCTGACCGGTATGCTCAATGAGGAATCACTGTACCTGAAGTTTTTAATTGAGGGGCATACAATTGATCTCAAGGCTATCATCTTTGCCGCCATTCTCATCGGCGCGGTCGGCGCTATCATGGATGTCGCCATCTCGCTTTCTTCGGCGCTATATGAGATTTATGAAGCTACTCCAGAATGTACCCCCGCCGCCATTATGCGCTCCGGTATGACCATTGGGCGCGACATTATGGGCACCATGTCCAACACGCTGGTACTTGCCTATATCGGCGGTTCGCTTTCTCTGACGCTGCTTCTCATCGCCTACAGCAGCTCATGGCTGGGGCTTTTAAACCGCGAAATGATCGTCGTGGAAATCCTTCAGGCGCTAGTGGGCAGCTTTGGGCTACTCTTAACCATTCCGCTGACCTCAGCGGTCTGCGCCACAATCTACTGTTTGAGCAAAAAAGATGATAAATCTGACCCTCCCACCGTTTTGCCGAATAACTAACCTTTTTTGTTACTATTACTATTTTAAAAAAGAACCTGAGATTACAGCATATATCTGTAATCTCAGGTTCTAAACATTTCGCTTAACCGTAAGGGTATTTTCAGTGACCCCACGGCGGCACCTGGCGTTACCAACCAGAGCGCCACCTCCAATGCTATTGATCTGTCATATAATCTGAAATGCCTGCAAGTTCCCCTGCCATGGTAGCAAAGCCTAGGCTGGCATTCGCCGTTTCTTGTATAGATACCTCTTGGGATTTTACAGTGCCATCAACCGCTTGAATTTTTTCATTCATTTGGATAATAGACTGTTGTACCTTATCCAATAAATCTTTTATATTTTTAACTGATTCAGCACTTTCTACTGCTAGTTTCCGAACTTCACCGGCTACAACACCAAAGCCTCTGCCAAGCTCGCCAACGCGAGCAGCTTCTATGGCTGCATTCAAGCCTAATAAATTAGTTTGTTTAGCTATGCTACTGATAAAAGCAACTATTTCATCTGTCTGTTTTATTGAACTGGTTAAATCCTTACTAAAAGCTCCAAGCTCGTTAGAGATATTCGCTAATTCCGCAGTTGTAGCAGCGATCTCTTCCATATTTGCTGTGTGCTCTTGTGCAAATGCCGCTAATTCTTTTGAAATTTGTTGTATTTTTTCTTGACTTTCTACGGCCTGAGTTGTAATAACACAACCAATTACCTTGCTGCCGTTTTTAACCGGGTATGCACATGCTATATAGGGTATACCAAAGGCTGATTGCTCCTTTGTAATCTTTCGCACAACTTTCTTACCGGTTGTTATACATTGTTCGCTAACTTGACCTTGCATTGGCTCTCCAGCCTTAATCCTTAAGTCGAAAGATTTACCAGGGACATATGAAGTGTAATAGCCCTCTTTAATGACAGATACACCAACATCCTCGATAAATATTTCATTAAGATATGGCGCCAAAACTGTAAAAGAATCTAAAATCTCTTCCGCTGAATAATTTTTCACAATATCCGCCCCTTTATATTTCTCATTTTAAAATGATTATTAAATATAAATACGCTTAAGCCATTGAGAAAATCCCTAATCTATCGCCTTGATTACTCTAAAAATTACAAATTAATATTGGAACAATGATAATTATTAATATTTTAGCCTTTTCCGTGATGAATTGTCAAGTATGACACTTTGTGTAGAAAAGCCTGATACTAATCTCAAATAAAACAGAGTACTTGTTAGAGTGGATACTTGTGGGTAGTGTTTGCAAGGCTTTTTCGTGGTACAAGACGGACGACGCAAGCAGGGCAACGTAGCAGGCGCATAAAATAAACCGCAAATACCAAAGTGCTTTTAGAGTTACTCGGCTATAAATAAAGGTTAGCGTTACCGCGTAGCCACACGCTAAATAAATCAAAGCGCCCATTTTCAGAAGTAAATATCCTGAAAATGGGCGTTAAATAATGATTTTTGCTGGTCAGCTTCTACCGCTTGGTCGTGTTGCGCATAGCCTGACGGGTGGTGCGCACCTCGGTAAGCAGTTTTGCCAGCGTCTCTTCCGACTGACGCAAAAGATCATCCGAAAACTCTTGTGAAGCCGTGCGGAGGTCTTTCGCTTTGCTCTGCGCCTGCGAAAGAATCTCAACCGCCTTCTGTTGTGCCTGTTTAACAATTTCCTCCTGCGCAATAAGCGCGCGGGCGCGGTCCTCGGCGCGGCGCACAACAGCATCCGCCTCGCGTTTGGCAGTGGCGATGATATCGGCGCGATCTGAAACAATGCTCTTGGCCTGCTTGATCTCGCCAGGTAGGTTCATGCGAATATCGTCGAGCAGCTCCTGAATCTTCTCAATATCCACCACACTACGATTGTTGGTCAGCGGAAGATTCCAGCTTTTATCCAACAGCTCATCGAGCATGTCTAAAATTTCTTCAATGTTCATTCTGAAGCGTCTCCACCTTTCTTCTCAAATCGCTGATATACCCGCTCATGTAGGCACCGGGGAACTAACCCAGAAAGATCGCCCTTGAGCATCGCCATCTGCCGCACCAAACTGGAACTTAAGTAAAGGTTATACAGGCTGGTGGTCAAAAACACCGTCTCGGCACCCGGATACAGCTTCTTATTGGTGATCGCCATCTGGAATTCATATTCGAAATCGCTCATAGCGCGCAGTCCCTTGACGATGGCCACAGCGTTTTTATCGCGGACATAGTTGATGAGCAGGCCAGAATAGCTGTCAACCTCAACATTGGGATATTCGGCGACCACCTCACGGATCATCTGCATACGCTCCTCAACCGAAAAGGTCGGGTGCTTGTCCGGGTTGATGACCACGACCACAATCACCTTGTCAAACAGCTTGGAGGCACGCTTAAAAATATCCAAATGACCGTAAGTGACGGGGTCAAAGCTGCCGGGGCATACTGCAATTCTCATAATGTCTCCTTAAAGCGCACGGTAGGTCGTCAACTTTGCCTTACCGTAACGATATTCTTTGCGCGCGGCAAAAATGCCCACGGCTTCGGGCAGCATTTCATCCCGCTCAGTTTCACACATAATAATGCCGCCGGGGTTCATACAAGGCACCAGCAACGGCAGCAACGAATTAATCAGCTCTTTGTTGTAGGGCGGGTCTAACAACGCAATATCAAAAGGCTCGCGTACAGTTTTTAAAAACGCGACAGCGTCCATCATGACGATCCGCGCATGGTCTTTGAGCTTGGTGTGTTCAAGGTTCTGGGTAATGGCCTGATTTGCCTCGCGCGAAGCGTCGACAAAAACCGCCGAACGTGCGCCGCGCGACAGCGCCTCAATGCCAAGCTGACCCGAACCTGCAAAAAGATCCAGCACCGCAGAACCTTCCACCTCAAACTGAATGATAGAAAACAGCGCTTCTTTTGCCATATCTGAGGTCGGGCGGGTATCTAATCCCTGCGGAGCCACAAGCTTGCGCCCTCTGGCCGTGCCGGTGATAACTCTCATGACTTGTCTCCTTAAAGCTCGGCCGCGAGCAGCCGATTGTTTAAACTATTCACTCACCCATTAAAAGGTAAACATAATTTGCAAGGGAACTTTTCTCCCAAAGACGAGCGATAGTATTAGGTGTTAATCTATTAAAGATCGCTTATTATTATCCCTTTTTTATGACAATTTGTCAACCGATTTCACCCTTCTGCACCGCATCGAGCAGCGCTCTGGCTGCGCGCAGGTTCATACCCTTGACGGCAGCAAGCGCTTTTTCATCTGCGGTGAGAATCGCCTTTTTGGTTTTAAAATGTGAAAAAAGGGCGCGCGCCCTCACATCTCCAATACCCTTGACCTTGGTGAGCGAAAGCTCAAAAGCTGTCTTTTTGTGCGCCTTACGCGCATAGTTTATGGCAAAACGATGCGTTTCATCCTGAATCATGGTCACAAGCGTGAAAACACTACGATGAGAAGCGATTCCAATCTCGCCCCCCTGAGACGAAATGGCACGGGTACGGTGCCGGTCATCTTTAACCATACCGAACACCGGTATGTTCAGTGACAGCGACTCCAGCACGCCCTTAGCGGTGGAAACATGCCCCCGGCCGCCATCGATTAACAGCAAATCTGGTAGACGATTAAAAAAACCGCCGTCTTCGGCCTGCGCCAGATAGCGGGCAAACCGGCGATTGAGCATCTGCGCCATACTGGCGTAGTCATCCGGCCCCACGATATCCTTGATCGAAAAATGCTTATAGGCTGCCTTTTGCGGCCGACCATTTTCAAACACCACCATCGAGCCAACGATCGTCTCGCTGCCAATGTTTGAAATATCATAGGATTCGATCCAGACCGGTGGTTTTGATAATCCCAGAAGCTTTGCCAGTTCGTCGAGCGCCGCCAGTTCTCGCCCAGTGCGCCCACTGCTTCGCAGCGACAGCTGCTCGGCGGCATTTAATCGCGCCATCTCCACCAGCTTAACCAGGTCGCCGCGCTGCGGCTGCACAATGGACACTTTTTTGCCTAAACGCTGCGACAATAGCTGTTCAATCAACGGTTTATCGGGTAGCGGTCCATCCACCGTCAGCTGGCTCGGCAGCTCGTGCATCGGGTCTGAGTAGTAACGCGAGATGAATTCCTCTCTGGCATCCTCAACCGACGAGATGTCGGGGAACAAAAAGTCAAGCTTATCCACCAGCCTTTGCCCTCGGAATTTGATCAGCGACAACGATAAATCGTCGCCCGATTGTACAAACGCCAGCACATCCTGATCAGTAACATTGGCGTACACCACCCGCTGGCGGTCGGCAAAGCGGGCGATCGCCCGAAGCCTGTCGCGGCATTTAGCTGCCTTTTCAAACTCAAGATTCTCGGCCGCTTGTTCCATCTGTTCAGTGAGCAGTTTTTGCGCCTCAGCGCTACCGCCCTTAATGTATTCCATTGCCTGCCGCATAATTTCGGCGTACTCCTCCGGCGAAATGCCGCCCCGACATACCCCCATGCACTGTTTAAGATGGTAATTGAGACAGGGCCGTCCCTTTTTAATATCGCGGGGGAACTGCCGCGTGCAGGTGGGTAGCCCAAATGCCTTGTTCGCTTCATCAGCAGTATTTTTCACTACCCACGCCGACATATACGGTCCAATATAGGTCGCGCCATCATCCGTCTTCTGTTTGACCTCGGTGATACGAGGGTATTCCCCTTTGTCAATGCGCAGATAGCTGTAGCCTTTGTCGTCCTTGAGCAAAATATTATATTTTGGCGTATGTTGCTTAATCAGGCTGCATTCAAGCACAAGCGCTTCAAACTCACTGGCAGTGACGATCGTTTCAAAACTCTGTACCTGCAATACCATCGCCAACACCTTTGGCAGATGCTTATCCAACGCACGGAAATAGCTTGAGACACGGTTTTTTAAGTTTTTGGCTTTGCCAACATAGATGATCTCGCCGGCTTTATTACGCATTAAATAAACGCCCGGCTCAGCCGTCAATGCCCGGGATTTCTGATGAAGCGCGTGTATTCTCTCTTCCGACATATCTTTCCCCCATCAAACCGGCAGTGCTGCCGCGTAACAAAAACGGTGTGCCGCCAACAAAAGCAGCACACCGTCTCGCTGTGTCCAAAACCTAGAATTGCTCAGTAAAGCCGGTTTCAACAAGCTTTGCCAAACCGTCAACAGCGGCTTGCTCATCAGCGCCGTCCGCTATGATACGTATAGAGGAGCCCCCGACGATGCCCAGAGAAAGAACACCTAAAAGACTCTTGGCATTCACACGTCGTTCATCTTTTTCGACCCAAATGGATGCTTTGAATTCATTTGCCTTCTGGATAAAAAAAGTAGCGGGACGGGCGTGCAGTCCAATCTGATTCTGCACATTAACATCCTTCATATACATAGTACATATCTCCTATCATCGGTGATTTAAAACAACAATTTTATATCCTCATCTTCATTATACGGTCATTCTGCCACCACGTCAATCACACAAAAGGCAATTAAATGTCATACGGCCAATTTTCTACGCATACGCAATAAATTTGCCTGTATGGACAAGCTGTTTGTGCTAATTTACTAAGTATTTTTCAACATCATTATAAAATTATACATTACAGGGCCCAACATTGCCGGCAAAAGATTGGCAGTCTTGACTTTGGTTGATCCTAGCATATTGGTGCCGATCAAGAGAACAATGCAATATCCCACCATACATATTTGGTTAAGTAGCTCAGTGCCGTCCAAGACCGGCGCCAATAGCCCCGCACACAGCGTAATCAGTCCTTGATAAACCAGCACCGCGAGGGCTGAAAACAACACACCGTAACCAAGCGCCGCCGCCAACACAATGGAGGTAATGCCGTCGAGCGTCGCCTTAACAAACAGAATGCTACTGTCCTGATTAAGCCCGTCCGAAAGAGCGCCTACAATCGCCATAGCTCCGATGCAAAACAACATCGAGGCCGACACAAACCCCTTGGCAAACCCTTGAGCGCCCAGCTTTTTCTCTATGGTCACCCCGCCTGCGTAGAGCTTGTCCTCTATGCAGAAAAGCTCGCCGATAATACCACCAGCAGCCAGGCTAAGCACCAACAAAATACCGCCCTCATATGAGAGCAACCCCGTGGCAGTGTCGGCAGTGATCATGGCGCAGATAACGCCGTTCAGACCTAAAATCGCCACACCAGTTCCCACAAACTTCAGTGCATTTTCCTCTATGCGCTTTGGCAGACCCTTTTTAAACAGCAGCCCGATTGCAGCACCCGCCGCAATTGCCGCCGCATTGACAATGGTTCCTGTCATACATCAAGATTCTCCCTCTTTAGCGTGCTTTTCCAGCAGCTTTCTGTCCTGTTTGGTCAGCTCGACCTTTTCATATAGATCGGGGCGGCGTACCTCTGTGAGATGCAGCGATTGCACCCGTCGCCAGCCTGCAATGTTGGCATGGTGCCCAGACAACAATACCGGCGGCACCACTCTACCGCGCCATTCGGGCGGGCGGGTGTACTGCGGATATTCCAAAAGGCCGTTGTAGTGGCTTTCTTGCGTGTAGCACTCTGCGTCAGAGAGCACGCCCTCGCAAAGACGGCCCACCGCGTCGGTGACGATGAGTGCAGCCAATTCACCCCCCGTCAGCACATAGTCGCCGACGGATAGCTCCTCATCTACACACTCCTCTATAAAGCGCTGGTCAACGCCCTCATAGTGCCCGCACACCAACAGCAATGCGGGCTTTTTAGCGTATTCAATCGCCTTTTGCTGATCAAAAACTGTCCCCTTAGGTGAGAGATAAACGACATAAGGTTTTTCATCAGTCTGATGCCGCTGCCCAAAGGCCTCGCAGCAGCGTGCCAGTGGTTCAGCTTCCAGCACCATACCCATGCCGCCGCCGTAGGGTGTATCATCGACACGATGAAAGCGGTCGTCGGAATAATCTCGGATGTTGACACAAGAGATGTCCAGCTTGCCCGCGCGGCGCGCCCGTCCGATGATACTTTCATCCACCACGCGCTCACACATCTCGGGAAACAGCGTTGCAATCTCAATCTTCATCATCAAACAACCCCTTGAGCGGACGGATACACATCACCCCGGCATCGATATCGGTGGAAATGACAACCTGCGGAATAACCGGTGCCAACCGGACGCTTCCGTCTGGAAATGTGATGTGATAAACGTCGTTGGCTCCCGTTTCAGTCACATCGGAAAGGGTGCCATAGGTGTGACCGTCGTCGGCATCCACTACCGTCATGCCAATGAGATCTTGTATAAAGTGCTCGCCTTCCTCCAGCGGAATGTCGTCGCGGTTGGCCCACAAAACCTTGCCCCGCAAAGCCTGGGCCTGTTCGATGCTGTCCACGCCTTTGAGCTTTAGGAGTGCCATATTTTTATGAACACGTCCGCGCTGCACCTCTAGCGAAGTTTTACCGCCATCAAAATAAAGTGTTGCAATCTCCACCAATTCCTCGGGGGTATTGCACCATGGCTGCACCTTAATCTCACCGATAACACCATGTGTGGTGACAATCTTACCGCATTCAAGATATTGTTTTTTCATCTCTTTTCTCCTCAAACGACCGCCATTGTGCGGATGGTAAAAAGAGTGCCCCTAAATGCATGGGATGCATTTGGAGACACTCCCTTTTTGTTTTTAAAACCGGAAGAACTCAGTCGATTTCGACTATGGCCTTCTCACCGGTTCTGCCGCAAGCGGAGCGAACCACGGTACGGATCGCCTTGGCGATACGCCCCTGCTTGCCGATTACGCGTCCCATATCCTCCGCCCCGACATGCAGGTGATAAACCACCGTTCCGTCTTCAGCGGGCGCATCGGCAGTGACGGTCACCGCATCCTTGTCATCGACAAGGCCTTTGGCAATAACGCTGATTAACTGTTCCATCCTGCCCTCCAATGATTAAAGCACGTCGTTCTTCTTCAGGATCGCACGCACCGTATCGGTGGGCTGAGCGCCGTTGGCGATCCACTTCTTTGCCTTTTCTGCATCGATCTGCATAACCGAAGGCTCCTTAGTGGGATCATAATAGCCCAATTCCTCGATGAATCTTCCGTCTCTGGGATATCTGGAATCCGCTACAACAATTCTGTAAAAGGGAGCCTTCTTGGCACCCATACGGCGAAGTCTTATTTTAACAGCCAAACCTGTCACCTCCTAGTTTTTGTATAAGATTATTTTTACCCAGCATCGTGGGGAAAAACCTGTGTTGATCCGCCTTTAAAACGGCAGACCCGCTCTGCCGAGCATACCGCGGCCTTTGGTGTTCTTCAGATGCTTCATCATCTTTTGCATCTGCTCAAACTGACGCAAAATGCGATTGACATCTTCGACTCGGGTGCCGCTGCCCGCAGCAATACGGCGTTTGCGCTTGGGGTCGATGATCGAGGGCTTTTCACGCTCGGCCAAAGTCATTGAAAAAATGATGGCTTCCATCTTTTTCAATTCCTTCTCACCACGCTGAGCATCCTCATCGTTTATCTTAACACCCGGAATCATACCGAGCACCTGACCCAGCGGCCCCATGCCCTGTATCTGCTTCATCTGATCCAAAAGATCGGTGAGGGTAAAGCTATTTTTCTTAATTTTCTGCGCAAGCTGCTGCGCCTTTTTTTCATCGACAGTGCTTTGTGCCTTTTCGATGAGTGTGACCACGTCGCCCATGCCCAGAATTCGGGAGGCCATGCGATCAGGATAAAATGGCTCGAGCTGGTCAAGCCGCTCGCCCATGCCGACAAACTTGATCGGCTTGCCTGTAACCGCACGAACAGAGAGCGCCGCGCCGCCGCGGGTGTCACCGTCGCACTTGGTGAGAATGACGCCGTCGATGCCCAGTCGCTCGTCAAAGGTTTTGGCGACGTTGACGGCATCTTGACCGGTCATAGCGTCGACCACCAACAGAATTTCGTGCGGGCCAACCGCTTCTTTAATGTTAGAAAGCTCACCCATCAGCGCTTCGTCGATATGCAGACGACCGGCGGTATCGAGAATGACGATGTCATCGCCATGGTCACGAGCACGTATAATGGCCTTTTTTGCAATCTGAACCGGGTCGCCCTGCCCCATTTCAAAAACGGGCACTTTGACCTGTTCGCCAACAACCTGAAGCTGCTTGATAGCAGCGGGACGGTAAACGTCGCAGGCCACAAGCAGCGGCCGTTTACCCAGTTCCTTAAAATGCTTGGCCAACTTGGCGCAATGGGTGGTTTTACCGGAACCTTGTAAGCCACACATCATAATGATGGTGGGTAACTTAGAAGAAAAACGAATTCTGACATTCTCAGTGCCCATCAGAGCCGTCATTTCTTCGTCGACAATTTTAATAACCTGCTGCGCAGGAGTCAGGCTTTCAAGCACTTGCGCACCGACTGCTTTTTCGGAAACAGCGGCAACAAAGTCCTTGGCGACCTTATAGTTAACGTCGGCCTCAAGCAGCGCCAGGCGCACCTCGCGCATAACCTCTTTGATATCTGATTCCTTGAGCTTCCCTCGGGATTTCAGCCGTTTAAAAACGGAATTCAACTTGTCGGAAAGTCCTTCAAAAGCCATGCCAGTCCTCCATTGTTCTTACAGTTCAGCCACATGACGCGCCAGCTTAGTTATTCTGCTGACACGGGTGCTGATGTCTTTTGAGTTGTAGAGCCGTGAATTGATCTGCTCAATTTCAAAGGCGTTCTTTAATATATCGTCAAGGCTGCCTTTTATTTCTTCAAAACGATTTGCCAGCCCAAGCTGTTCTTCAAATTCCGAAAGCTGAAACTCAGCACGCTTTATTGAATCGCGCACACCCTGCCTTGTGATGCCGCTATGCGAGGCAATTTCAGAAAGCGAGAGATCTTCGTTATAATAAAGCTCTATAACCTCCTGCTGCTTTTCAGTCAGTAAGTCGCCATAAAAATCATAAAGCATCGAAATACTTAGATCCTTTGCCATAAAACAGCGCTCCCTTTCTATAACAGCAATTGGTACTTCATGATTATAGCGAAGCGCACGTCCCCTGTCAAGTGTTTTCTCTTTACATCTAAGCACAAAATATTGTGTTAATCTCCGGTTCATTCCCACTCATTGTGCATTTTGTCATAAAGTATAAGGACTAAAAAAACATCGTGGGAAAAAGCATTCTTTTATCCTCATTCCTCATTTTCATACTTTTTTCATTATTTAATAGGTTGTTCGCAAACATTTTTTATGTTATAATGGTTAAACTATCCAAAAAGGAGGGAACCGCTTTGAAGCGTACGCTCGCGTTCATTTTTGCCTGTTCGTTACTTTTTACACTTTCTGTCGGCGTTTTGGCTGCAACAGATGTCGAATATCCTGTCGACGAAATCTATGATGTCGGCTATTTGCTGGATGAGGATGACTCCTACGTCGATTTTAGCGAGGAGCTAGACGACTCGGTGCCCTATGGCGAGACCATATACTACCCGTTACTTTCGGATTCGGGCTCGGGCTATGCCGGCGTACATGAAAGCACTGCTACCAGAGGCATTAAAATAAGAACCGATTGGGATGGTGGCTCCTCATATATTGACAAGCTTTCGGTGGTCAAAAAGCGTTTTATTGGCACCCCCAGTAGCAACATAGATTTATCCGCTTCAAAATATTGCTATTTTCTTGCGATAAAAACTAAAACCCGCTCTTCTACAACTACTGCAAAAAACGATGTTTACGGCACAGTAAAACTGAGAAAGAGTGGTGACTACGGCTTTGATTATGACGACATGCAGGTTGAAGTCGACTTTGAGGTAGGCTATACCGCCCCTGAGGACTCCAACGTCATTCCCATCACGCCAGCGTTGTTCGTTCCCGAGGAGGATTTTGACGAATACGACGATGAAACCTTCGATTTTGAGGCGGATTCCTATAGTTATTTTGTCGTAAATACTAATAATCAGAAAAAAATTGTTCTCGGTATGGATACGGATTATGACGATGACATCGCCGACAAATATCCCAACGCGAACTTGGACTTTTTTAACGGAAACGGGGCTACTTTTAATAAATTGGGCTATCTGTATTTAAATGCCGATAGAAGTAGCTATGTATACGAAGTTGAGGATAATAACACCCTTAAAAAGATCAATGCTTCCTACGACTCTTATGATGATGCGTTTGTTATCCGCACCCGAACGCTTGGACGCTATGTCGTATCTGACATGAAGCTGAAAGTCGCGGAACAGAATACCAACACCGACGACGACGATACCGCTGTTATCTATGATAACGACACCCAAACCAATTACAACCCGGGTACCGGTGGCTTCGGCTTTGATCACATCGCCTATGGTATTCCAAGTCAAACACAGGCACCAGCTGTCGCCAACAACCCCGTCTCGACAGCTCCCGCCGTTATCAACAACTCTTCTACGCCTGCATCCACTGTCGAGCAGTCCGATGATGACTCTCCCACCATTATTGGTACCACTAAAAAGACTGAAAATAAGCTGAGCGCGCCCACTGTGACAAATCCAGCAGTCAGCGATGCGACAACTGCAACTGATTATCGCAGACTAGCCATGATCGTTTGCAGCATCGGCGCACTTCTTTCGGTGATCGGCCTCGTGATCTGTGCATTGGTCAACTTTAGCCGTTCGAGACAAAGATACTATTAATAAACTTATATTTGCTATAAAACTGTAATCGAAGCCGGCACCCTTTGGTGTCGACTTCGATTTTATTATTACTGTATTTAAAATAATGTAATACTCACCATTGTTGCGCTTCTCTAGTAGAGGCGAGAACTTTTTTGAAGAAGCTGTACTTGTGTGGTGTTTTCCTTTAAAACAGCCTCGTTCAGAATAAATGCTTGGTTTCAAAGTAAATATATTAAAAACAGCCGTCTCGAATGCGAATTCCGAAACGACTGTTTTTAGTGATAAAGTTCACACTTATACGTGCACCTGATCTGACTATAATCACAACGTCAACTAAATAATATGATGTTGTGCAAAAGCAAACTTACTTTGATTTCCCAGAATTGTTCCGGTGCATATTACAAGTTTCTATTTCGTATAGTTTCTTTGCTTTACGCGAAGATTGCCGGGCAAATTCCGTATGCTTTCGATATAGTTCACAGGTTATTGCGCTCGATGGCCCACATAAATTTTTTGGTATTATTCTAGGATTTACGTGATTAGGGTTTAGCTCCTAAACCACATAACCCAAGCTGCGGGGAAGGAGCAGGCAAATTGAAGGAAAGATAATAATCAATGCAAGAACCACCACATAGGTCAGATAAAAGGGCATAAATCCTTTGACAGATTTCTCTATCGGAATGTTTGCAATGGCACAACCAGCCCATAGCGAGGTACCGACCGGTGGCGTCAACAAACCAAGACCCAGTGTAAGTACAATAATCAGGCCAAAGTGATACGGATTATATCCGATAGACATGGCTACGGGATAGAGAATAGGTGTAAGCAGGATAATGAGAATTCCCATATCCATAACACATCCCAGAATGACCATCATCATTATCATGAGGAGCATGACAACAGCCGGCTCATCAGAAACCGAGGTTAGCGCAGAGGCTACTCTGGTCGGCACTTTCAGATAAGAGAGTACATAGCTGAATGCGCTAGAAGTAGCAATGATCGCCATGATCGTGCTGAGGGTTTTCAGAGACTTGAGCAGGCAACCCATTAGCTTTTTAAAATCCATCGTACGGTAAACAAAGCTGGTAATCAGCAAAGCATATACAGCTGCTATAGCACCGGCCTCGGTAGCGGTAAAAACACCCGCTGTAATACCGACGGCAACAATTAGAATTGTAACGAGACCAAGCAGCGCTTCTCTGATAATTTTAATATTTTCTTTCCAAGAATACTTCTGGGATTTAGGGTATTTCTTTTTTACTGCGATCACAAAGGAACAAATACAAAGGGCCGTGGTCAAAAGAAGGCCTGGGATATATCCGCACATAAACATCGTGCTGATTGATAACCCGCTGCCAGCCGCAACAACGTAAAAAATCATGTTTTGGCTGGGTGGTATAATGACGCCTTCGACAGAACTTGTACAGGTAACTGCAACGCTGTAATCCGGGTCATAGCCCTCTTTAATCATAGCCGGAATCAGAAATCCACCAATCGAAGAAACGTCAGCGATAGATGAACCGGAGATTCCGCCAAAGAACATCGAAACTACACAGTTAACGACTGCAGTACCGCCGCGCATACGTCCGACCAACACGTTGCAAAATTTCGTCAACCGGTCAGAAATGCCGCCATCCGTCATAATCTGAGCCATGATGATAAAGAATGGCACACACATAAAGGTGAAACTCGTAATGCCGGTCGCCATTTTCTGAAACAGATTGAGAAAGGGTATATCCAGATAAAGAGCGGTAACAAGGGCAGATATTCCAAGGCTAAAGGAAATTGGCACACGCAACGCCATCAAAAATATCAGAGCACCAAACAATATTGTAGTGCCCATGACAACGCTATTCATACAGTGCCCCCCCTTTCAATGTTCATTTCCTCCACTGTCTTTTCGTGGTCTGGCTTCGTATGGTATTCAGACAGCGGCTTGAGGAGAACCGACAGTAAGTTGACGAGCGAATATAGCAGCATAAAGAGCCCGCCGACAACCAGCGGGGCGAAAAGCCACCCCTGAGAAAAATGGGTAGCGGGCTGGGGCTTGGGGAGATTCATCTTCGTTATAATCCAACCGTACTTGAGCATCTCATAGAAAAGCCAAAAAAGTGCGCCATGACGAAGCAGGTCCGCAAGCTTTTTAGGCAGAGGAGGAAGCTTATTATACAAAAAATAGAGAGCAGAATGTGTATCGGTGTAGATATCAATTGACATACAAATATAACCGAACCACACCAAAAACATCAGGGTAACTTCTTCAGCCCAGCTAAACGGAGCCCTGAAAACAAAACGCATTATGACCTGAACAAAAGTAATCGACGTCATAATAATTAGCAGCACTGCGCAAATATACCGCTTAATATCTACTACTTTGTCCAAGGCCTTGCGAACAACACTTATGGTATTATTCACCTTAAAAAACCTCCAATAGTGGTTTAAGAAAATAAAAAACCATCGTGCCGGGGCGTCTATTGACACGATGGTTTTTTATAAAGCAGCTAGTTACGATACGGCCTTAATCTGCTCGATAACCTCGGCATACTGAGGATACATATCATAGATTTCGGAAACCTTTGCCTGGAATGCAGGAACCTCAACTTCAAAGACCTGGCATCCTGCCTCCTCAACCTTGGCGCGTGCCTCATTCTGATAAGTGTCCATAGCATCACGCTGCCACACTGCAGCTTCACGAGCAGCTTCCTTAATCGCGGTGCGCTGGTTATCGCTCATCTCATCCCAAACATTTTTAGCCATCAACAGCATAGCGGGCGGTGCCATGTGAGCATCAAGCGAGAAATAGGGAGCAACTTCATAGTGACCCGAGGTGTAGTACGAAACAAAATCGTTTTCAGCACCGTCGATAACGCCGGTCTGAAGGCCCTGATAAACCTCGCCATATGCCATGGGCGTTGCGGCACCGCCGAGAAGCTCAACCATCTTGATAGCAACATCCGACTGCTGCACACGAAGCTTCAATCCTGCAATGTCCTCGACACTCTTCACAGGCTTCTTGGTGGTGTAGAAGTTACGGGAACCAGCTTCCCAAAACTCAAGGCCGATCATATTGTACTGCTCAAGATCCTTCACGACACTCTGGCCGATTTCACCATCAAGAACTTTGTATTTGTGCTCGGGGCTTGTGAAGACGTACGGCAGCGTAAACACGCCGACGGAGTCAGCCGTCACAGCCAAAGCAGAGGTGTTGATACGTGCAAAATCCAGAGTTCCGGCCTGAATCTGGTCAATTGTCTCATTTTCGTTGCCGAGCTGCGCGTCGAGATATACTTCAATCTTAACGGTGCCGCCGGTTTTTTCGGCTACAAGATCGGCAAACATCTGCATACCTTTAGAAATCGGGTTGTCGGCAGGCTGATTTTCTGCCAGCTTTAGTTCAAAAACAGTTTCACTTGTAGACGCTGCCTGTGATTCAGAACCCTGAGAAGCGGGCGCACTTGAGGCGGAAGACGGAGAGGAGCCACCGCATCCAGCAACCGATAAAACCATGATTCCTACGAGTAGAGCCGATAATACTTTTTTCATAATTCTTGATCCTCCTATTGTCATGAATATCATTATTCTTACAAGGGACAAGTCTAAATATATTTTTCAAAAAATCGCAAATTGTTTTTCATAATAACACTGATTGGAACTGTAACCTGTGTTTTCTTTGGTTGGATATTTTTGACCACGTAATCAAATAGAATTCGAAAGCCCAGCATGCCTTTGTCAAACGCGTTTTTATAGATAAGCGCCTGTACGACGTTATCTCTTAACAGTTGGGCAGATTCTGGGAACAGATCGCTACCAACCCCCCGCAACACACCAGCAAACCCGAGTTCTTTGACCGCATGACACAATGGCAGTGTGCTTCGTGCTGTTACAGAATAAAACGCAACAATGTCCTTGTGCTCTTTCAGCAGGCGAAGCGCCTGATTGTAGCATCGGTCATAATTGCCATATTCCTGTATTACCAGCAGTTCAAACGGATTGCCGTTTTCGTTTAGATAATCGCGAAAGCCTTGCAGGTTATGCATATGCGCAGCACTGTCAGCGCTTCCGTTGGCAATAAGAATTTTTCCCTTTTGGTGGGTTGTGGTCAGTAGTATTTCTGCACCAAGGCGTCCCGTCATGTGATCATGAGGTGCAACACAACATAAATGATGGGAACCGGGCAGATCGTTGTCGATCAAAACCACTGGAATATTACGATATCCAAAACGTTCTATCATCTGTTGCATGCTGGGATCGCACTTGGCGGGCATAGTTAGTAACCCGTCAACCGGCACTTCTTCTTCAAGCAATGTGCCAAGCAGCGCAAACTGCTCATCGGTGTCTTCCTCAAAAGAGTAAAACTCAATAGAGGCGTTTAAACTACTGGCTTCCGGCAAAAAGGTTTCGACAGAATTCCAAAAGTATTTATGGTAATACTGGCCTTTTCCGTCTTTGCGTGGCAATACGACAGCAAGCCGAACCGTCTTGCGCTTGAGGGATGACGCAACATAGTTAGCTGTATATCCCATCTCTTCTGCCCTACTGCGAATAGTCGCCCGCAACTGATCGCTGATGCCTTCCTTTCCGTGCAGCGCACGGTGAACCGTGGTACGGGAAATTCCAAGATCCAAAGCAATATCTTTTAATGTAACTCGACCGCTCATATTTTGCTCCTATGAATTGAAATCGTTAACGTAATCGGTTACGTTAAGGGTTCCTTAACAATTTAACATACATTTTTTTATAATTCAATTAGCTAAAGAAATCAAATAATACTTCATTTCTTGTGCAGTTTGCTATATTATACCTGCATTTTGATAATACACTTGACAATTTTCGAACCTATGGCATATATTAAGCTTGACTCGACAACTTTTTGCTCCGAAAGGAGTGGATCAGTGAAAATATTTCTAAACGCGCGTCTTGTCTGCAAAGACAGGATTATTCAGCGCGGCTTTTTGACAGAAAAAGATGGCATCATAACCAGCTTGGGCGATATGAGCGAAGCGCCGGCAATCCAAGAGGAAATCGTGGACTGCCGGGGTTTATATCTTTCGCCCGGGTTTATTGATTTACATACACACGGCGCCGGCGGATACGACTTTATGGACGGCAGCGTGCGTGATGTAATTGGGGCAGCTAGAACACAAATGGCCCACGGAACAACTGCCCTTATGCCGACAACCTTGACCAGCGACGACGAAGATCTGTATGCTGCGATAGACGCTTACCATCAGGCGCTGGAAGTAAAAGAAAATATGCCACATTTGCTTGGCCTGCATCTTGAAGGCCCTTATTTCGCGAGTGAGCACAAGGGCGCACAGGACGAACGCTATTTGATGCATCCTCATCCTGAGCATTATTTAAAGATCTTGGCCTATGCAAGAGGACATATCAAACGGTGGTCTTTCGCACCGGAGCTTCCGGGAGCGCTTGAGATGGCAGACCGCCTTGCTGACAGCGGTATTTTGCTTTCGGCAGCACACACTTCTGCTACATTTGAACAAATGCAGCAGGCTTTTGAGCATGGCATTACACACCTGACGCATTTTTATTCCGCTATGTCCAGCATTGTCCGGATAAACGGAATGCGTACCCTGGGCGTTGTTGAAAGCGGCTATTTGCTCGACGGGTTGACCCTTGAAATAATTTCTGACGGTATACACCTTCCGCCAAATTTGTTGCGGATGATTTTGCGCTGTAAGGACCATAACGCTATATGCTTATGCACCGACAGCATGCGAGGCGCGGGAATGCCAGATGGCCCGTCCATACTGGGTTCTAAAAAGGACGGCCAGAAGGTAATTGTTGAAGACGGTATAGCACTAATGCCAGATAGGTCTTGTTTTGCCGGTAGTGTTGCGACTACCGACCGTCTTGTGCGCGTAATGGTGTATCAAGCCGGTTTGTCTGTGTGGGAAGCAGTCAAGATGATGTCGCTCAACCCAGCCAGATTTGTGAATATGGACAGCAAAATTGGTTCTCTAGAGGTTGGAAAGCAGGCCGATCTTGTCCTGTTTGACAACGATATTTCCATAAAGTCGGTCTACGTTTCTGGTATTAAAACCATATAGGAGGATTTATCCCTATGAATATGACGATTAATGTAAAGAGCACGCCCGTTGAAATGGGCAATGCTGCTGCCATAAAAGCGGCAGCGGCGCTCAACGACGCCATTGCCACAAAAGGCAAAGCTCGGCTTGTTTTGTCCACCGGCTCATCGCAGTTTGATACCATATCTGCTCTTATCAAACAAAATGTCGATTGGTCCAAAGTGGAAATGTTCCATCTTGATGAATATGTGAACCTGCCGGAAAGCCATCCCGCAAGTTTTAGAAAGTATCTGAAAGAAAGATTCACCTCACAGGTAACGCTTAAAAGCGCTTTCTTCGTAGATGGCGAGGGCGATGTTGCATCACATATTGCACAACTGAGCGATGAGATCAGAAAAGAACCAGTTGATGTCGGCCTGATTGGTATTGGCGAGAACGCTCATATTGCGTTTAATGACCCGCCAGCAAATTTTGAAACTGATGCGGCATATATGGTGGTTAATCTGGATGACAAGTGTAAAAATCAGCAGGTCGGCGAAGGTTGGTTCGCAACCATTGACGATGTGCCAAAACAGGCGATCACTATGACCGTCAAGCAAATTCTTGCCTGCAAAACCATTATCTCTTGCGTGCCGCACGCGGTGAAAGCCCAAGCCATAAAAGATGCGCTTACCCTCGCCGTAACCCCTCAGGTACCGGCTACAATTCTAAAAACGCATCCTGACTGGCATCTATTCATAGATAACGCCAGCGCTTCAGGGTTGTTCCAGGTGTAATGCATTGCCAAAAAATCAATCAGCAGAAATAATCGCTCTTGAAAACCATGTATTACGAGTGCTTTTCTCAACCTGCGGCGGACATATTGAGGAGATATTCGATAAAACCACCGGCAGAAGCCATGCATGGAAATATTCAGATTCTGTCTGGCCCCGGCGCACCTCAGTTTGTTTTCCCATTTGTGGAATGCTGCCGGATAATCGCTACCAGTATGAAGGCGTGGATTATGAGATGAATCCGCACGGATTTTTGCGGGAGCAGATTTTTGTTTTGGAAAATAAGGATACGACTTCTGCCACGCTTCTTTTGACCGACAGCCCTTCTACTCAGAAAGTTTTCCCATTCAGGTTTCACCTGCGGATTCGCTACACGTTGCAGGACGATTGCCTGTCTGTCGAATATGAGGTTTTCAATCCTTCGGAAAACCAGCGTTTGCTTTTTTCTATCGGCAGTCATTATGCTTATGCTTTGCCTGTTTCGGAAGGAGAGCAACTCGAAGATTACCGATTGAGACTATGCGGCGATTTGGATGCTGTGCGTATAAGAGTGGTAGACGGCTTACAGTCCGGTTCGGGCGAAAGCGTCGACGTCGGGCCTGATATTCCAGTTGCGAATTTGGTCGACAACCGCTCCATCATTCTTTCCTGCAATAAATCGCAAACAAGCCGCGTTACACTGGTAAACACAGTGTCGCACAGCGGAACGCAGGTTGATTTTACCGGGTTTGAATATTGTGTGTTGTGGGCTCCTTATGCTGGCGCTCCTTTCATATGTATAGAGCCGTGGGCGGGAATGACAGGAAAGCAAAGCGATAGTGCCATGTTGGAACAAAAAAATGACATTCAAGAGGTTTCTCCCCTTGCCAGCAAGCATTACTCTATCTGCATAAAGCCACTATAAATATAAATTATAAGGGTTGCCAGAGTTTTGGGCATTCTTGAAGTTTTAATAAATGTAGTGTTTTGTGATGCAATCCTTTGGAAATTTGAAAGTGCTTTATTATTAAGTTCTAATAAAAATTGCCACTAGCGTACGCTAGTGGCAATTTTAGTTTTGCCCCACCTCGCATGGGGGAATTTTTAATTCAAAAAAGGCACCTGTGCGCCTGCCTTAGAAAGATTCCCGTTTTGCTAGAGCCTCTGATATAGTTTTGAAACTTATCTAAATATTTGGCTATATCGTGTTCCCTACCATTTTTTTGCATATCCTCTTCCCCATTTATGTTTGAGTTATTGATTAAATAAAAAGCAGAAGACTCACTGCCATAACAGCCATTCCAGCAATTAATCCATAAATGGACAAATGATGCTCACCGTATTCCCTTGCAGAAGGTAGTAGTTCATCAAGGCTTATATAAACCATAATCCCTGCAACGGATGCAAAGATAAAACCAAACACCACGTCGTTAAAAAATCTGTACAGAAGAATATAACCAATCAACGCGCCTAATGGTTCAGAGAGCCCGGACAAAAATGATAATTTGAACGCTTTCATCCGACTTCCGGTTGCATAGAAGATAGGTACTGCCACAGCGATTCCTTCAGGTATGTTATGGATAGCTATCGCGACCGCAATCGGGACGCCAAGGCTCGGATCGCTTAATGCAGCTGTAAATGTCGCCAGCCCTTCAGGGAAATTATGAATACCAATTGCTAAAGCGGTAAATAACCCCATTCTCATCAGGTGAGATTTATGACTCTCACTTTCCCCGTCCATCTCTTCTACCGTATGTACTTCGTGGGGATTTTCTGTGGATGGAATCAAATTGTCTATTACTGCAATAAGAAGAATACCAAAAAAGAAACCACCAACAGTAACCCACGTCCCCATTTTTACACCCAAAGAAGCAACTAAAGCATCTTTGGCTTTCACAAAAATCTCAACAAAGGATACATATATCATCACTCCAGCCGAGAAACCTAAAGCCACTGACAAAAATCTCGGGTTCGTTCTTTTAGTCAGCAATGAAAGCGCGCTACCAATTCCTGTAGCCAAGCCCGCAAATAGTGTTAATGAAAAAGCGAATAGTACATTCGAAATATCCATAATCAGTATCCCTTCTCAGTTTAAATATCAACCAACATTTGATGTAAAGCGTCTTTATATATTTTCTTAGCAGCATCTACTACTTTTTCTTTTGATAACATAATTTCCTCCTAGATAATATTACACTTATTACTCTGCTGTCAGCAAATTCGTAATAGTAGAGACTACTTCTGCTTTTAGTACTTCAAAACGAATAAATTTATGGTGATAGTTTGTCTGCTCTAAGCCGAGCAAATCGAGTAATGTGTAGGCGAGATAGATTCTTTCCAAAATATCATCATGATATATGCCATGCTTTTTAAAAACCTCGGCAAACTTGAGAAAATACCAGCTTTCATAGTCGCAAAAATATCTGCTGATATCTTCGTCTATCGACATCGTATTTGTTAGCTCCAACATAGCGTTGGACGTATCCTTATATAAGACCAGAAATGCATCTACTATTTTTTCCACGAAAACCGTCAAGTCAGTTTGGGATGGCAGTTGCGCAACTTTGTCTAAAATCGGTACTGCATGTTCATTCAGAAAGTAATCAAAGGCCTCAATATAAATAGCCTTTTTGTCTTTAAAGTAACTGTAAAGCGCACCGGTCGAAACACCTGCTAGCTTTGCAATTTCAACTGTATTTGTATTGTGATAGCCTTTTTTTGAAAAAAGGCTCAACCCCGCAAGTATTATCTTATTTTTCTTTTCGATAGCGCGTTTTTGTTGCGGCTCACGTATTTTTGTTTCATCCATTCAAATCGCCTCCCGCTATCCCTTTATTATACTGCCATCCCCAAACAACGTCAACGAATACGAAGAATTATTCGTATTGACAGATATAACGTAAGTGTTATAATAAGAATACGAAGAATAGTTCATATTTTAGAGGGGGCTTTATTTTTATGAAAACAATCGATCAAGTAGATGAAAAACTGGCAAAATCATTGACGGCTGAAACAACCGACTTGCTTCCTTATCTTCCGTATCTTTTGCAAGATTTATGGGAACTTGGCAGCCAGCCCCAGAGCATTATTGACCTGATAAGCAAGAATATTCCCCTTGCCTCTAACACAACTATATTGGATTTGGCTTGCGGCAAGGGCGCTGTTAGCGTAAAGCTGGCAGAAGCTTTAAACGTAAATGTCAGAGGAGTGGACATCGTTCCTGAGTTCATTGAATTTGCTAAGAAAAAGGCAGAAGAACAAGGGGTAACTTCCTTGTGTTTGTTTGCGGTTGAGGACATCAATAAAACAATCAGTACTACTCAAAGCTATGATGGTGTCATTTTAGGTGCCGTCGGAGATGTATTAGGTTCGCCAAAAGTAACCCTAGAAAAGCTAAAAAGCGTTATTAAAACAGACGGATTTATCATTATAGACGATGCTTATTTAAAACCGGATGAAAATGAACAAAGCAATTACTCGGGCAATGAGTATCTAACCTATGCACAATGGCTCGATCTTTTTAAAGAAGTTGGATTAACCTTGGTAGATAGCGCCTCTACAGATGACATGGATGACGATATTAACGATTATAACACCAAATCTATTGTACGGCGAGCGAATGAATTAATAAAAAAGCATCCTGACAAAAAAGCCTTGTTTGAAGGCTATATAAAAAGCCAGGAGCTCGAATGTGATGACTTGGAAAATATCTTGACGGGTGTAACGTGGTTGCTCAGAAACAAGATATAGAAAGCCCACACTCGCATGTCCCCCATTCCAAAGGAATATATGCTTTATACTTGCAAGCCATTGGGCAAAGTTGAATACAATTAGACAAATCCCTGAGTAAATAGCAGACTCAGGGATTTGTTTGATATATACATGGCCGCTGTGACTACCGTCTCCAGCGCGAAGCCGTTCTTATCAAGACGCGTGGTATACATACCACACACGAAACAAACGCTTACGATCAGCTAAATAAATCAAACTGCCTAAAAGCTACTGACCAAACAACACCTTTGCCACTTTAGTATACATCTCGTCACGGTAACGGATAACATCCATGTCGCGCCCGTTTGAATAATCATAGAAACCGGCGCCATTTTTAACACCGAGCCGGTTCTCCTCAAAGTTCTCTTTAAGCTTGCTAAAGCAATCTTTTTCTGTTCCGAGATCTGCAAAAAGATAAGATGATATGTTGTGGAAAATATCTAGCCCACCAAGATCGGCAACCTCAAACGGGCCAAAGACGGCGTAGCGTGGACCAAGGCCATATTTCATGACCTTGTCAATGTCCTCGATGGACGCGATGTCCTGCTCATAGATATGTAGGCATTCACGCAATATGGCAAACTGAATACGGTTGAGAGCGAAACCAGGGGCATCGTTAATTCGAACAGGTTTTTTACCGAGGATTTCGCAGAACGTATAAACGGCGTCTGCTGTTTCAGGCGCAGTTTTTTCACCAGAAATCACCTCAACCAACGGAATAATATGCGGTGGATTGATCCAGTGCATACCCGCGAAGCGTTCAGGCCCTTCAATGACCTGCGCAATTTTTGTGATGCTTAGACCAGAAGTATTACTGACCAGAATGGTGTCTGGCTTTACGATTTTGGAGATTTCGCCCCAGAATTTATGCTTGACGTCAATTTTTTCTAGGATAGCCTCTACCAAAAAATCGACATCTTTAAACCCGTCGGTAGTTGTGCCGCATTGAATGCGCGCTAACAATGCCTCCGATTGCTCCTGAGTCAGGATATTTTCATTGACCTCAGTTTCCTGATTGAGGCGCATGATTTTTTTTGCCTTCTCGATAGCGTGCTCATAAATGTCGTAGAGATAAACGTCATACCCGTGCCGCGCGATGATTTGTGCAAGAGAAAAACCCATGGTACCTGCTCCAGCGATGCCAACCTTTTTGATTTCTGCCATGTATATGCTCCTCCTTTACTGTCTTTTTGTTGGTTTCCATTTTTTTCAATATAATTCTTATTGATAATATTACAAAAATATTTTCATATGTCAATAAAAATTAGAAAAATAAACAAACAAACAGAAATGGTAGAACTTTTTGGACACATATAGTAACTTGCTGTATGCGTTGAAAATAATAATTATGTAAATTTTTCCGTACATGTTGACTATTAGACAGGCTTGCGTTATGATGGAATTATCTGCTAATAAATGGTAATCATTTCAACAGGCATCACTGCAATATATAAAACAAAGGAGCCGACTATGGACGAAGCGCTATTGCTGGATACTCTCCTTAATGCTACCAACGAAGCAATTGTTATTGTGGATAAGGCTGGAATCATCACTGAGCTGAGCAAGGCGTATACGGAATTTTTGGGAATTAAAAAGGAAGATGCGCTAGGTCGGCATGTCACCGATGTTATTGAAAATACAAGAATGCACATAGTGATGAAAACAGGAAAGCCAGAAATTGCGGATGCCCAGCGTATCAAGAATCAGACCATGATTGCAACACGGATACCGATTTACAAAGATGGAAAAGTTGTTGGGGCATTTGGGCGCGTGTTATTCAAAAACACCAAGGAGCTATACTCACTGCATGATAGAATAATGGATATGGAAAGCCAGCTTTCGCTGTACCGAAGCAAGTATGGCAGAATTAACGAGGCCAAATATTCAGTGTACGACATCATCGGAGAAAGTCGCGAAATATCTAGCCTTAGAGAAACCATACAAAAAATTGCTGTCAGAAATTCCAATATATTGATTACCGGAGAAAGTGGCACCGGCAAAGAGCTGGTCGCACATGCAATTCACAATGCGAGCAGGCGGCGAAATGGTCCGATGATATGTGTCAATTGTGCTGCCATTCCGTCAGAACTGCTTGAATCGGAGTTGTTCGGCTATGAGGAAGGTGCCTTTACCGGCGCAAAAAAAGGCGGAAAGCCCGGACTACTTAAGGCGGCCAACGGCGGAACGCTGCTGCTTGACGAAATAGGCGATCTGTCTATGAGCATGCAAGTCAAGCTTTTGCGCACCATTCAGGATAAGGAAATTCGAAGGGTTGGTTCCTCGGTTGGGGAAGTCATCAACATCCGAATTATTTCCGCCACGAACAAAGATTTACACAAGATGGTTCAGGAAAACAGTTTTCGGGCGGACTTGTTTTATCGTTTGAATGTCATCAGCATACATATCCCGCCCATCCGCGATCGTAAAGAGGATATTCCCGAGTTGGTTGAACACTTTATGCAAAAAATTTCTGTCAGAGAAAATATTTCTCTGCGTGGTATTTCAGCGGGTGCGTTGGAACATTTTAAAACTTACGATTGGCCAGGCAATATACGCGAGTTAGAAAATGCGCTGGAGCGTGCCTCAAATTTTGTTGACGAAGACGGCATAATTAAGATAAAGCATCTGCAAAACAAGGTTTTGGGGACCGACTTCGGCTTTGAAAAAATGAATCTTAAAGATATTCTTGAAGATACCGAGCGTACAACAATCCTGCGTGCCATTTCAAAGCACAACGGGGTAAAAACTAACGCAGCCAACGAACTGGGAATAAGCCGAACTAGCCTTTATGAAAAAATGGTTAAATACAACATATCTCTGGATACTAAAGAACTATAATTACCGCAAAGTGTACACAAAGCATAACACTTTTTATTGTTTTTTTAGCAAGTGTTCGCTTTTCCTTACACGGCATTTAAAAAACTGTCTGCAACGCTTACATCGTGCGGACAGTTTTTTTGTTTTTTGTTTATAGTATGTACATAACATCATATTCTCAGGGTAAAATTGCACAAAAATTTGAGTTGGCATAGAATTTGCATATATCAATTTGTAAATACCCTAACCAATTACGTGGCATATGGGCATTAAAATTGAGGAGGCGATTCTATGCTAGAAAACAAAATTGCAATTGTTACTGGCGCGGCAAGCGGTATCGGTTATGCCGTGGCACATGCACTTACCCAGGAGGGTGCTAAGGTTGTAATGGCAGACGTCAACGAAGAAAAACTTAAAATTGCGGCGCAAGAGGTCGGGGGAGATTTTTCTGTTGCCGATTTAAGCAAGCGCAAAGACTGCAAGGCTTTGGTTGATTATACTCTTGAAAAGTACAGCAGGGTCGATATTCTTGTTAACATTGCCGGAATTCAAAATGTCGCTTCAATAGAAGATTTTCCTGAGGACAAATGGGACTTCATGATGTCGCTCATGCTGACAGCACCCTTTTTGCTTACAAAATATTGCTGGTCCTCAATGCGGCAGAACGAATGGGGACGGGTTATTAACCTGAATTCTATTCACGGTCTTGTTGCATCGGAGTTTAAATCGGCCTATGTTTCAGCAAAACACGGTCTGCTCGGGCTTACCAAAACTGCCGCGCTTGAGGGCGGTCCTTACGGGATTACGGTCAACTCCATTTGCCCTGCCTATGTTATGACACCGCTGGTTGAAGGGCAAATTACGGCACAGGCAAAAAACCACAATATTCCTGAGGAAAAGGTCATCAGCGATATTATGCTTGCGAAGGCGGCAATCAAGACTATGCTCAAGCCCGAAACTGTCGCATCTGTTGTCAAGTTCCTTTGCTCTGAAGACGCAGCTAATATTACAGGCATCGCACTTCCTATAGACGGGGGCTGGACAGCCAATTGACAAGGCATTTGCAATCATGCTGTTGTCGTGCTAAATAAAATAATTTAGCCTCGCCTTTGGTATACACTGCTCGGTTGGCTGACTCAGCGCAGTGTTACGCCTAAAATTAAATTTATTTTGTAGACAATATTGGTATTTTCGGTTTCGCTTGTGCTGTTGCTATAAGGTCTGTCAACGCAGCCGCATTAGTTGTGGAAGGACGATCTTGAGCGAAACCGCTTGCTCTGACAGTTATATCAGCCGGTTTATAAATGAATATTGATGGAGGTGCATCTTGTGAACGTTTCTATGATGGGCATTTTTATCGGGCTTGTCTTACTGATGTTTCTTGCATACAAAGGCCATTCTATTGTTTGGGTTGCGCCTGTTTGCGCCGCTCTTGTGGCTGTTCTCAGCGGAATGAGTATTTTGGATACATATGTAGGAAATTACATGGAAGGTCTGGCAGGCTATGTTAAAACATGGTTTCCTGCATTCTTTCTTGGTGCCGTTTATGGCAAGGTTATGGATATTACAGGCTCGGCGCGTTCTTTGGCCGAGAAACTCGTCAGTATTATCGGCGCACAGCGCGCAGTTGCTGCTGTGGTTTTACCCTGCCTTTTGATGACCTACGGCGGAATCTCATTGTTTGTGGTCGTTTTCGTTATTTATCCGATGGGATATGCCATTTACCGGGCGGCAAACCTGCCCAGAACACTGCTTCCGGGCGCTATTGCATATGGTGCGTTTGGCATCACCATGACAGCTGTTCCCGGAACGCCACAGATTCAGAACCTTATTCCCATGAACTTTTACGGAACGACACCCATGGCCGCCCCGACAATGTCCATTGCGGCAATTATTATTGTCGGAGTTCCCGGATATCTTTATCTTGAGTGGCGTGCGCGCAAAAGCCGTGAAAAAGGTTTGGTCTTTGTGGAAGATCCCAAACATATTGAATCGGCGCAGAATCAGAACCTGCCGTCCTGGCATTGGCTTGCTGGTTTGCTCCCCATTGTCACCGTCATCGTGACACTTAACGTATTTGAATGGCATATTGTCATGGCGTTGCTATCCGGCATTATCGTTTGCTGTCTCATCAATTTTGCGCAGTTCAAAATTCTTCTCCCCGCTATCAGCGCGGGCGCAAACGGTTCTCTCACGGCAATCATGAACACCTCCTGCGCAGTTGGCTTCGGCTCTGTCGTCAAGGCGGTTCCCGGCTTTACGGCTCTGACGGGCATCATGCTCAACATGCCGGGCAGCATCCTCTTCTCACAAGCGGTTGCCGTTAACGTTTTGGCAGGTGCAACCGGATCAGCTTCCGGCGGTATGTCCATCGCGCTCAGTGCGCTTGCACCGCAGTATCTGGAAAAGGCCATGGCAATTGGTCTTAACCCCGAATATCTGCACCGTATTGCTTCGCTCTCCTCGGGCGGTCTTGATACGCTTCCTCACAACGGCGCCGTTTTAACCCTGCTGGCAGTTTCAAATTGCACGCATAAAGAATCTTATCTGGATATATGCGTCACCACCTGCATTATACCGGTTATCGGCTCGTTGCTGCTCGCGCTAATTTGGGGCCTCATAATTTAACAGTGCTTCTAAGCTTGAATACACCAAGAAAGGGAGGAAGAAAAATTGAGTAAAAAACTTGTTACCGCTACTGAAGCGGTATCGGAAATTCATGACGGCGCAACTGTCATGATAAGCGGATTTCTAGGTACAGGAACACCAGAAATTTTGATAGATGCATTGGTCGCGAAGGGTGTGCGTCACCTCACAGTTATTGCTAATGATGGCGGTCTTCCTGCAAAAGAAGGTACAACCGCGCGCGGAATCGGAAAACTGCTTGAGCGCGGAATGATCGATCATATTATAGCATCTCACGTCGGCATGAACCCGCTGATTGGTCAGGGGATCAATAATGGTACATTAAATTGCACGCTGGTTCCGCAAGGCAGTCTGGCGGAGAAAATACGTGCAGGCGGCGCAGGTCTGGGCGGCGTACTGACGCCAACCGGTGTTGGAACCATTGTAGCCGAAGGAAAGCAGGTTATCAGTATTGATGGTAAGGACTACCTGCTCGAAAAACCGCTGAAGGCAGATTTTGCGTTAATTAGAGCGTCTATATGTGATGAGTATGGTAATTATAGCTGCGCCTTGGCAACCAAGAACTTTAACTATGTCATGGCAATGGCAGCACAGACTGTCATTTTAGCCTCTGAAAAAGTTGTTGGCGTAGGCGAATTGCCACCGGATACCTTTACAATGTCAGGCATTTTTGTGGATTCTATAGTTGGAGGTGAAAAGCCGTGGCAGATTTAAAGGCAAGAATAGCAGCAAGAACCGCTAAAGAGTTTAAAGATGGTGATGTTATAAACCTGGGAATAGGGCTTCCAACTTTAGTTGCCAATTATATTCCTGAAGATGTAAACATTATTTTGCATTCCGAAAACGGATTTGTAGGCCTTTCCTCTTCTGCAGAGCCAGGCAAAGAAAATGTTGATGTCATCAACTCCGGTGGCAGCTATGTGACCTATGTACCCGAGGTCAATTTCTTTGACACCGCTATGAGCTTTTCTATCGTCAGGGGCGGACATCTTGATGCTACTGTTCTTGGCGCTATGGAAGTCGACGAGCATGGCAATCTGGCTAACTGGATTGTTCCGGGCAAAATAGTGGCTGGCATGGGCGGTGCAATGGACCTTGTTGTAGGCGCAAAGAAGGTCATCATTTCAATGCTGCACACACAAAAGGGCGCACATAAAATCCTTAAAAAATGCACACTGCCCTATACGGCGCTGGGCGTCGTTAAGCTAATTATCACCGAGATGGGCGTTATAGAAGTAACGCCGAAGGGGCTGCTGCTAACTGAGCTACATCCCGATTACACTTTGGATGAAATTCGCGCCGCCACTGGCTGCGAACTGAAGATCAGTCCCGATCTCAAGATAATGGAAGAAGCTTAAAGCTTCATTCTAATTCATATAACGGCAGGGGTAACGTCAAGGCAGGCAACAATCAGTTGCTTGCCTTGACATTTTTATTAGCTTTATAAAATCTCGTCAGACGCTTGTCGGTCGATACTTTCCCCTGTTTGCTGTCCGCAAAAGACGCGCAACAAAATATGCCTTCCTATATATATCAAATTAATGAAATTATATTCACGTCCAATATCTAATGATATTAGACTAAGTTTGAAGAATATTATGCTGCAGGCGATGGCATATCTGGACTCGGTACGCGATTCACGATTTATTCCGTGAGCTTAGTATAAAAACAAATGGTAATGGTACATTCGGGTTATCAGCGCAGACACCGGTGGCAGAACATAAAAATTTGCGTCCTTGGCCATAACCATAATTTGGAGGGGTGGTTCCTCTAAAATCAATATAGCTAACTACTTGATGAATATAGAAAACAGTTGAAATAAATAATCGGCATATATTTTGTAAATAAGCATGTTATAACCCTGCTAAAACACAAAAAGCCGAGGCAACTATCTGGTATCAGTTGCCTCGGCTTTTTTTAACAATCGCACATCACCATAAAATTGGTGATTTTCATTTTATTTTGGATATCAAGCGCATAAGGTTTCGCATCGTCAACTGCATATTGTCGTGCGAAAGAAACTTTGATTCTGAAAATGGCATGGGTCTACGATTAATGCTAAATATGGCAGTGACGCCGGCATTATAAGCCGCTTCCGCGCCATCGGCGATATCACCCACAACCGCAACAACGGGGACATTTTGCTTTTGGCAACGCTTTGCAACGCCCACCACAACCTTGCCGCGTAGGCTTTGGCCGTCAATTCGGCCCTCTCCGGTCAGCACCAGATCAGCCTCTTGCAACAGCTCATCAAAGCCGACCGTATCCAGCACGGTATCAATACCCATTTGCAGCTTGGAGCCTAAAAGCCCTACCATGCCGCCACCCATACCGCCTGCAGCTCCCGCCCCGGGAAGATTCAGGATATCAGCGCCGATATCGCGCTTTAATATGGCTGCAAAGTGCGAAAGGCCCTCGTCAAGCAACCGGACTGTTGTAATGTCCGCCCCCTTCTGCGGTCCAAACACAGCAGCGGCACCATTCTCACCGCAAAGCGGATTGTCAATATCGCACATGGTCACAAAAGTAACGCCTTCTAGGCAAGGAGCTCGCCCGCTCACATCAATCTTCGCAATATCTTTTAGCGTATCGCCCACGGGAACAAAACTTTTGTCCTGTTCATTAAAAAAGCGCACCCCAAGAGCTGCTGCACAGCCCGCGCCGCCGTCGTTGGTGGCGCTACCGCCAAGTCCAACGATAATTCTTTTGGCACCGTCCTTTACGGCAGCTTCAATGAGCTGACCTACGCCGTAGGTTGTGGTTTTTTCTGCGTGCCGGTTTTCACCCACAAGGGGCAGGCCTGCCGCTGCCGCCATCTCTACAACCGCCAGCTCATTGCTCAGCTTTCCGTAAAAAGCCTCCATATCCTCGCCATAAGGGCCTTTTACGGTAACCCATTTCTTTTCGCCGCCGACAGCAGCCAGAAAAGCGTCTACGCTACCCTCGCCGCCATCCGCCACCGGTATGGCACATATCTTTGCATCAGGAAACACTGTGGCGATTTCCGCCTGCATCATACCACATATCTCGGTTGAAGAAAGCGTCCCCTTAAAGGAATCTGGAACCAAAATGAACTTTTTCATGCTGTCACCCTTTATTTGTTTACAATGTTTGTGGGACTACCCGCCAAAAACTGTTTAAGGTTGTCCACCGCAATATCCATCAAGCGCTGACGGCTTTCCCTAGGTGCCCATGAGATATGGGGCGTGATAATGCAGTTTTTGGCCTTGAGCAGAGGGTTATCTCCCTTGATCGGCTCAGTCGAAACAACGTCCAAGCCTGCCGCATAAACCTTGCCACTGTTGAGAGCGTCTGCCAGATCCTGCTCGACAATCAGTGGCCCGCGGGAGTTATTGAGTATGATAACACCATCTTTCATCTTGTCAATGTTCTTTTTGCAAATAATGCCCTGCGTAGACGGAAACAACGGACAATGTACAGCAATCACATCTGAAGTCTTGAGCAGTGCGTCAAGCGTAACATATTCCGCAATATCTTTACCGGTCTCATTGGGATATTCATCAAAGGCGACAATCTTCATTCCCATGGCCTTTGCAATGCGTCCGGTCGTCTGACCAATTCTACCAAAACCAATAATGCCCATCGTCTTCCCTGCCAGCTCAATGAGCGGATAATCCCAGAAACACCAGTCGGGGTTCTTTTCCCACCGTCCGGCGTGGACAGCGTCAGAATGATGTGCAACATGGTGGCAAATTTCTAGCAACATAGCAATAGCAAACTGTCCGACCGCATCGGTGCCATAGGTGGGTATATTGCAAACAGGAATACCCATACCCTTTGCACAAGCCACATCCACGACATTATAACCAGTCGCCAGTACGCCAATAAATTGAATGTTCTGGCAGGCATCTAGCACCTGTTTTGAAAGAGGCGTTTTATTTGTGTAAACAATTTCGGCATCCCCGATCCGCGCAATAATTTCATTTTCGTCCGTTAAAGAAGTGCGGTCATAAACCTTAAGTACACCAAGCTTCTCAAACCCTTCCCAGCTGATGTCACCGGGATTTAGTGTATATCCGTCCAATACGACTATTTTCATGGTTCAAACTCCTTTCAACAATGCGTGGGCACCGCATTTATGTAGCGCTCATGCGGCAATTAAAATCAGCGTAAATAAAGATTTCCGTTGTTTAAAATGAACCCCGGCACTGTCGCTTTTCTCAATAAGTTTGAAACGACAGTCCTGTCACATTCTCCGAGGCATATAGGAACACACCAACCTGCGGGGTAATAGACCGAAGGGCAGCGTGGTAATTAAAGAGTACAACAAAGATGCCAACGAAACAACCGCCGGCAGAAGTATGGGCACAAGGATATAATAGCGGCTGTGGCATCCATAAACATCCGACAAAATAAGATCAGGAACATGACGACAATCTAATTAATTCAACGACCTTTTCAAACATGTCCCCGTTTGAAAAGGCAATATTCAAAACTTCTGAAGTACTCTGTCCTGCTTAATCTTGGTACATTTTTCGCGATTGGAGTTCCGCCGCTGGATTTTAATCTGAATATCAGGTTTTGAAAGGTTTCCGCTGCACCTCACCCTATCACTACTTATGTGCGTTTAGGTCTATTAAGTATCCACAGACAAATCGCTTTTGATTATTTTACAAATACATAATATCACAGATGTGGTGTATCATTCTATGTCCTTGCAAAATTTTATATTTGCCCTAAAGCGCGACCATGAGTTTAAGGCGATATTATCAACCGCATCTCCCGCTCGTTGTCAGCGTAACGACGCAAGAAGGCTTTTCTCAATGCCGGTCAATTATTACTCTTTTTAATGATAACCATTTATTGCTGCTTATGTGACTTAATCACATGACATACTGATTCCAATGTGGTATTATAACCATAATATCACACCGAGGAGGTAGACTATTATGATTGATAATAGAGTTAATAACAATTATGAGTCTAGTGACATTGCTTGCTCTGCCGAATTTAGTGCTTATGGCTGCAAAGAGTCAGTGGATGATAACGAATAATAACACCATAACTTAAGCACCTGCGATGAGCAGGTGCTTTTTTGTTAAATTCTCACTTATCGCTGCTGGGCAGATAATAACTCGTTCCTATAGCCTTTTTAAAATATGATACTAATGTTTTTGCAATTTCAACGCATTGAAAAATTTTCACTATTATGTTATTATTGTTGGATATTATTTCCATAAGAAAGGAAGTTATAAAGTAATGAAAAAACTATTATTGTTAGCGCTTTTAGTCTCACTTATTATTCTTGCACTTCCAACTTCTGTAATAGCTGCAGACCCACCAGAACCTTTTGATTTTTCAAAGTTACTCACCGAGGAGGGCGATGTTCTTATAGGATCTTCACCCGCTGTTTTTACACTGACAGGTGGCTTTTGCTTTACTGCCGATGACCTTTCATCGCTAGACGGTATTCTTTCCACAGCTACATTAAATGGCATACCCGTCTTTTTGTTAGACAGCCCCACGAGGCCAACAACAATATTACCTGCCGCCCAGACAAGTGAGCACAATAAAACAATTTACTATATACCTAGTTCGACAGATCATTTAGTGGGTTACGATAGTTATAGTACTTTCTCTTTTGATATCCGCCGCACAGAAAGCTCCGATACAATTGGCTATGCTATTTATTCGGGTGGTACATATAAATGTAATGAAAACTATTGTGACATGTACTTATATATCAGCTCGAATAATGCCGTGTATCCTATAATAGTTGCAGTCTCCGACGCGGACGGTGCCCCCGAAGTGGCTTGGAGCAAGCATTGGCCAACAAACAATGAAGAACTTACCGTTTTTTTACAAGAAAAACTAGATACCAATAACAACTATACTTTTTACATCACGCCTACCTTTGGTAAAAAGAGTTCATCGCACAAAAACTTGCTCTATCTTCCCATTACCGCTAATGCGGGTAAAGGCGGCAGCATTACCGAACCAGGTGAAAAGCTCTTTAGACCCGGCGATATCAACCAAAAATACACCATCACCGCCGACGAAGGCTACACCATCTACTATGTTCAGGTGGACGGAAAGGCTGTTCCCAATAGCATCAACTGCGGCGATACAGCCGCCTTCACCTTTGACGCCATCTATGGCACCAGAAGCATAAACGCTGTCTTTAAAAAGAAATAAAGGTCTCTTCATCTAAAACTGAACGTTTAAATAACTGGAGGTAGTGAAAATGAGACCAAAAGAAGTTTTGCTATTGTTTATTGACTCTTTTAATGAGGCCGATGCCGAAGCATTATCATTACTCTATGCAGAAGACGCCATCAACTACCAAGTAGCAAATGAACCGGTACGCGGTCGTGAAAATATTAAAAAATTCTTTAAGGATGAATTTGAACAAGCCAAGATGGTTTGTATCGTGGAAAATATTTTTGAGGATGGGCAGTGGGCAATTATGGAATGGCGTGATCCCCTGGGGCTTCGAGGTTGCGGATTTTTTCAGGTTGTGAATGATAAAATTGTTTTCCAACGTGGCTATTGGGATAAGCTTTCTTTTCTTAGGCAGCATGGATTGCCGATTGAATAACACGTTATGAGAATAACGCAAGCAAATAAATTACGATTTCTGAGCCGTATGACTGGCAATATCCTGAAAGGGAAATCATATTATGTAACAATGTATTTTTTGAAAGGTAGTGTTACATATGTCCTCATGCCCCTCAGGATTTTTATATACCGTCCGACCTGGCGACTCTTTATGGCAGATCGCGCAACGTTTTCATACATCCATACCGGAAATCGTGTTATTAAATCCCGAACTTGATATAAATAATCTGTCTATCGGGCAAACGCTCTGCATTCCTCAGGAATACAACCCCTATAAGACGCCCATGCAACCTGTTCCCTTTTGCATCAGCACGACAGAACAGACACTCAGCAACCACCTGAGAATGTTGTGGGAACAGCATGTTTATTGGACGAGACTGCTCATTCTCAGCATGGCTTTTGAATTACCGAATACGGACCCCGTCGCCAATCGTCTCCTGCGTAACCCCAAAGATTTCGAAGCGGCTCTGAAACGATTCTATGGAGAGGACCTTGCAGCAAAATTTTCAGAGTTATTTACAAGTCATCTTACAATTGCCGTCGAGCTTGTTAAATCTGCAAAAGCGGGCGACAGTACCGCAGCGGCCGACACAGAGAAACGATGGTACGCAAACGCAACTCAAATTGCAACTTTCCTTGGTAAAATCAATCCGTATTGGTCTGCTCAGGCGTGGCAGAAAATATTATATGACCACCTTGCCATGACAAAATCTGAAGCTGTCTATTTCTTAACCCAAAAATATGCAGACACGATCAATGTGTTTGAAAAAATTGAACAGGAAGCATTAATAATGGCCGATATGATGACTCAGGGTATTGTAAAGCAGTTTCCAAAATATTTCATATGAGAAAGACGGTAAATCAACACGTTTTTCACTCAGTAATTGGCACTACATTCTCGCAAATAGAAAAGCTAAAAAAGGCGGTTAAAACCGATAAATGTAGTCACTCATGAAAAAAAGCGCTTCGGAATTACATTCCAAAGCGCTTTTTTATGTGCTTTCTGCTCATATAGAATATCATAACTCTTACCTTCAGTCTTTATCCAGACTTGAACTATCACTTCGTATTATGCTCATAATCTATATGATAACTTTTTATTTATTTATCTTCTCGTAATTGTTTTCGTCAAACTGATAAACAATTCCTCCATTAGGAGCTATTATGTTCATTTTTTGAAAATAGGGTTCTCTTTGCATATTAGAACCTGCTACAAAATGAGTTACCAAATATTCGTGAGTAAATCCCAAACTATCTACAGCCACAACATTGGAAGTAAGGATTTGTCCATCATTTATAGAAAATTTATCGTCAATATCAAGCGTAAATGTTTCACTTAATCCATTCTCTTTTTCTGAAATTACATCTGTTTCTTTTATGATTTTATCATTCACTTTAATCACATATTTTATATCAACAAAGGAATTATTCTCCTGTAACGGTTTACAACTTATATTAAGTTTTCCTTTTGCACGATATTCATTTGATCTATAAGAAGATTCCCCAGAAAAACCAGCATAAAAATAGGGAAATACTTGCTCTTTTATGCTTGATACCCGCAACCCCATATGCTCTTCGATGTTTTTTACGCCATTATCCTCCATAATAATCTTTGGAGAAATGCTATCCGATATTTCAAAATTTTTAATTGTGGAATACTGCACTCCTGATTTCTCAAGTCGGATAATCTCTCCGTTAAAATCAAGAAATACAGACATAGTTTCTGTTACTGTCTTTGGCTCTACCATAAATGTAATAGGTACAGTGAGAGTACCAATATCCAGTTTTCCT
Organism: Oscillospiraceae bacterium MB24-C1; assembly: GCA_030913685.1. Classification (NCBI taxonomy): domain Bacteria; kingdom Bacillati; phylum Bacillota; class Clostridia; order Eubacteriales; family Oscillospiraceae; species Oscillospiraceae bacterium MB24-C1. The sequence goes on from CP133187.1 coordinate 738,618, forward strand.
ACTTTTGTCCAGGACTTATGAATTAAGCTTGCCTGTGCCTCTAATTTTTGATCTACCTTTTGATAGATAGAGTTAATTTGATTATCTAACCGATTTTCAACAGAATTAATTATATTATTGGTGTTTTCAACCCTGCTTTGCAATAAATTTATCTTTACTAAGGAATAAAACTGAAAAACTATCAGTACAGCAATTAAAATACATTCTATCTGTTTTTTCATTCCCTCTTTATCCTCCCGTATATTATATAAAAAACTTGATTAAAGCAACCCCATAAGAGTAAACACAATAATTCCAAAACTTATGCAAGCCAAAACTGTATATCTTGATGCAGAGTCATCATTTGAAACTTTGATTGCTTTTATCAAAAATGCAGGAAATGCCACGCCCATAATAATACTGATTAATTTGAAGGCAAATATCATCGTCTCATCCTTTCTGTTATATAAATGGTTTCATCTTAAGTTTATCATAAATAAAACAAAAAATCATGTATGAGTTCAAAAGCTCATACATGATTTTTTATGGTGCGGTAGATGGGACTTGAACTCTAAAAAAACAAACACATTAAAAACACCGACACTGGTTTTTAGCTTATCCAAGCCGTTTTTCGCATTATAAAAATGCTATAAAATTATCATAATGTAGATCGAACAAAAAAAGTGTGGTCAAAAAAATAATGAAAACTGAATGCGAAACTTTTAATTTCAACCTGCTATTAGATTACTAACCGTTAGAGCTTGGTAATTGCGGAATCTAAACATTAAACGAAGTTCGTAAGTCCTAAATCAGTGTCACTGAGCTCAAACCTACGACTGAGTTACTGTGCTTGCCATTAATACAACTTAATATTTTCTGGATTTTATTTAGTCTCTTTCTCTATGTATAAAGCTCTTATTGTGCTCAAGTGTTAAACACATCAAAGGATCCACGGAAGCTGCATTCAATCAAAGCTTCCTTTTGGCTATCGTATTTTTTACTATCATGGTAATCTGATTTATCAGAAAGATAGTTGCCTTTTACAAAAATGTACAGTCCATCTACGCCCCCATCGTTTCCGCCATCTACTAACACAAAATCATTAAATGCCATAATATAATCCGCCTCTCCATTAAGCTCCGATTTCAAATGAATGGGAAGGCAAAGGGAATTTTCTTTAAATACTCCTTGCTTCTTTCTCTCCGGTGTGTTATGGTTTAAAGCAATAAATGAAATGCGAAGAAGGAAACTAGTAGAACAGAATCCGCCCTTCAGAGAGCATCCGGTCGGTGTAAGGATGCAGACGGACTGTTTGAATACATTCCCGAGCAGCTGCCTGAATAGAGCGAGTAGGGTAAGCCGGGTACGCCCGATACAGCGTTGCGTGTGTGTTTGCACACAAAGAGGAGCATTTCGCGAGAACTGCTCAAACCAGAGGTGGTACCACGATGAATCATCGTCCTCTGTCCCGGCCCAGGGACAGAGGACGATGTTTTATTTTTGAATGATTTGAAAAGGAGCTATTAAAATGGAACAGAAGGAACATGGATTTCGAAGTCGATGGGGCATCATTCTTGCCTCTGTCGGTTCGGCGGTAGGCATGGCAAATGTGTGGGGGTTCCCCAACAAGCTGGGGAGCAACGGCGGAGGCGCTTTTTTGCTCGTCTATCTGTTTTTCGTTTTTGTGTTCAGCTATGTCGGACTGCCCGCAGAGTTTGCAATCGGACGGCGTGCAAAAACCGGTACACTGGGATCTTACGAAAACGCATGGAAAACCAGAGATGAACGAGCCGGAAAGGCCGGCGGCCTTTTGGCCTGGCTTCCTCTGGCCGGTTCCATGTGTATCGCCATCGGCTATGCCGTTATCGTCTCTTACATTTTAAAGGCACTGTATGACTCGCTGACCGGTACGCTGATGTCCGTGGACACGGGCGCCTGGTTTGAGTCGTTCTCCCTCTCTACCTATTCCGTAGTCCCTTTCCATATCATCGTCGTATTCGGCACCCTGCTGACGCTGCTGCTTGGAGCAAAGAGTATTGAAAAAACCAATAAAATCATGATGCCCGCCTTCTTCATTATTTTCGTTATCCTGGCAATTCGGGTGGCAATGCTCCCCAATGTTCTGGAAGGATACCTCTTTCTCCTGATTCCCCGCTGGGAAGCTTTGAAAGATCCGATGGTGTGGATATGGGCAATGGGGCAGGCATTTTTCTCTCTTTCCATTACCGGAAGCGGCATGATTGTTTATGGTGCTTATTTGGACGACCACGAGGACGTCGTCTCCATTGCCCGTCACACCGCTTTTTTAGATACCATTGCAGCGTTGGTTGCAACGCTTGTGATTATCCCTGCGTGTTTTTCCTACGGCGTGGATGTAGGGGCAGGCCCCAGCCTGCTATTTGTCACCCTGCCCACGATTTTACAGGACGTTCCCTTCGGGCAGTGTTTTGCCGTGATTCTTTACATTGCAATGATTCTCGCAGGGATCAGTTCTCTGCAAAATATGTTTGAAGCCGTTGCGGAATCCCTGCTGCACCGGTTTCCAAAGCTGGGGCGCAAAGTCGCGCTGGGAATTCTCTGTCTGATCTGTCTGGGTGTAGGTCTCAATATGGAGGCCATCTTCCAATGGGGGCCCTGGATGGATCTGGTGTCGATCTATATCATTCCCATCGGCGCAACCCTCGGTTCAATTTCCTGGTTCTGGATCATGAGGAAAGAGGATCTGATGGCAGAAATCAACAGGGGCAGTTCTGTCCAGCGCGGTGACGGCTGGTATCGGACGGGCCGCTACCTCTATGTTCCCTTCGCCATCATCCTCTGCTGCGTCGCACTGTTTATGAAGGTGGCCTTTTGACGTCCACCGCATTGGAAAACCACGTCGGCGCGAGCCGCTTTTCTACCGTGTTTTTTCCAGCTCTTTGTCTGTTAATTTTTGAGGCAGCAATAAGTAGTTTTATTCTGCTGAATTACCTGTTCTGGTACTAATTTACAAGCCCAAGGGTATCCCTTGGGCTTGCCCTGTATAAACATTAAGCGAAATTCAGCGATTCTCTCAACTATAAGATCATATCAATAATGCGCAATTGATAAAAAAATCATTATGAATCTATGTGTTATTTCTTATTGATCTCATCTTGATTACATAGAAAGTAAACCTGAAGAAAAGTATGTGATAATTGAACAGTAGCGAAAAGCTTCAACTGAATGATAAGAAGGTTGGCGCTAGGGATTGTTCCTTTCGAACACTATTTTCAGTCACTGATTAAAATATATAAAACATTAATTACTGAAGGTGATAAATGTGCGAGAACTCAATCCGCAAAAAGTGTTTGTACAATATCGTGACAGCGTTAATCCTTATGAGCCGGTTGTAGGCAGAAAATATACTATTACTCATTCTGACATTACAGCGGAGCTATTTGTATTTGTTGCTGATAATTATGCTGATGATCAAGTTACCAGCATTCATGATGATGTAAAAATAGGTTGGGAGCAAACCGAAAGAGGACTTTTTTTAATAGGCTCAGTTCTTATAGATGGAGCAGGTATATTAGGTAATCCTGGAGTTAGGAATAGAATTTTTTATTCTGAAATGCCAACAGCCCTAAAAGCATTGAGACAGGCTGATAGATTCTTATTCCAAAAATATCCCAATATTGATAGCACGCCTGTGCTAATCCACTTTGTTTCAGAAAACCCTACATATGATAAGACTTATAATTTTGGACCTATCGGTAGATACACCCTAATTTAATATTTATTTCAAGCCACTTATGACAATAATACCAATATATATACTTGTATTTGAATTGCAAGGTCTTAAAATTAAAAGATGTGGTCTTAGGTGGTATATGAAAAAGAAAGTTGCGATTATAGGTAGCGGAATAGGTGGATTATGTACTGGAATTAGGCTGTTAAATGAGGGCTTTGATGTAGATATCTATGAAAAGCAAAAATTCGCCGGGGGAGTAACAGGAACAAACCCAAAAGGTGGATTCAGATTTGATACAACAGCTTCTATAGCGCTTGATCCATTAGAATATGATACTGTTTTTAAAGATTGTGGATTAAACCCTAGACAATATTTTAGCTTTATTGATCTAGATGTTCTTTATACCGTATTCTTTGAACATGGCAAGACGTGGCAAGTTAATAGAAGCGCCAATACCCAAAAAGAGAACTTTCTAAATTTTTTTGGTGAGCCTTTTAAAAATTATGCTACTTTTACTAATAAACTTTATAAAAAGTATCTTGTAGCAGATAAGTTTTTTTTAACTCAATCTTTTTGTGATGTTAAAAGCATAGTTAATAGCCAAACACTAATAGCAGCATTAAAGCTAAAACCTTATAAAAGTGCCTATAGTGAAATTTCCAACTACGTTAACAATCAAAATCTTCGTAATTTTCTCGCCTTTTTAAGCTTCTATATGGGCATCTCACCGTATAAGCTCATTAACATTTATGCATCTGTCCCAGCACTCACCCAAGTAAGGGGAATTAAGCATATAAAGGGTGGAATGTCACAATATACAAAGGCACTAATTATGGCTTTTAAAGACTTGGGTGGTAGGCTTTTTTGTGATATGCCCATCAAAGAAATAGCTATAAAAGACAGCATGGCCTATGGAGTTAAAACAAATGAAAAATTCGTGCCATATGACCTTGTAGTTTCTAATGTAGACTATTGCTACTCCATTTCAAACCTTATTAAGGATGAAACCATATCAAAGAGATATAATCCAAGGGTAACTAAAAGCGTAAAAACGTCCTGCTCGGTCTTTATTTTAAGACTTGTATTATTAAAAAAACTAGAAAACTTCAGCGTTCACAATATCTATATAGGCAATGATTTTAAAAAGGAAATAGATCGCATATTTAGTGGATTACTACCACGAAATCCACCTATATATTTTTATTATCCATCTTCCATTGACCAAAGCTTTGTTGTTAATGGAAGTGGTTCTATTAATATTATGGTTAGGGTACCAAATCTTAAAGACGATAACCCTAAATGGGATAACGAGACCATAGAATCATTAAAAAACCTACTAAAGTCAAAATTGTCCGAAATATCTGGTATTAGTGATATTGAAAATGTAATTGTTTATGAGGATGTTTTCACACCCATAGATTTGCAAGAAAGATACAACTGCTATTTAGGGGCGGCCTTTGGGTTAGGACATACAATTTTGCAGAGCATCTTTTTTAGACCTCAGGTTTATAATAGAAAAGTAGAAAACCTATATTTTGTGGGATCATCAATCCATCCAGGTAATGGTGTAACAATGGTTATGAAATGCGCGAAAACAGCCGCAGAGAAAATTACAAAAAATACAAGTAATTAAAATATTAAATTTATTTTAAATGTAAGCAAAGAGTTTATAAGTCTCATTTATTCTTATTTGGTATAATCGCCAATGTATATTGACCTAAGGGGGTACGGACAAAATCCTGGGCCAAAATGTAGTCACAGGAGGTTGTCCGCCCCCCTAGGGGTGCGCCCTAATGCTGCCCGCTTATTATCCTTGCTGAATAAGGGAATGGCGCTACGGGCGGCATGGGCGGCATTTCATTAAAAATATTTTAACTATTTTTCGGATGCAGATATATTTGAATATGGGTATGATCACGTAATAATGCCTTATATAAATAACAGCTATCTTATAATGCTCCAATATAATTATCTGAGATTTAAAATATTCAAACAGACTAATTATCTTATCAATCCGGTATTCAGGCAATCACTTAAAATATCGCATTGAGAGTATATAGCACTATAAAATATAAACCCGCATTATAACGCCATTATTATGATATTTTAATCTATATCAGAAACTATTTATAAATAATAGAAAAACGACCCTCAAGAAAGACTTGAGGATCGTTCTGGTGCCGCTGAAGCGTGATTAGTGGCCTACTCAACCATACTTTAAATGCTGATATGAGTTAGTATACAGGGTTGTATTATAGATAGTTTTGTAAAAATGCCGCCCATGCCGCCCGTAGCGCCCATTGCCTTGTTCAGCAAGGATATAAAGACGGGCAGCATTTGGGCGGCAATCTAAACTGTTCAGGTAATATCAATAATGGGAAATTCAATTAGTGTTATTATTTCTAGTTGGTGATGCAATATGCTCAAGTCGTAGAACCTCATTGCCATTTTCACTTATCCAAACATAGGGGGAGGCACTACTGGGAACACAATGGAGCAGTTGTCTCCACGCTGATGATGGAACCAGTTGACTATTACCAAAGCGAACCCTAATCTTGCCACCGACCCGATTGAAAAGGTTGATTCCACCATGAAAGATTGATGTATCTTTTGTCTCATCAATAGAGCCTTCCTTAGCAAGCAATCCAAAGTTCCCTAAACACCAATCAAAATGATTGTCACGATATGAATTAAAAATTGAGCACACCTTTGCTGTTTCTAAAAATACAGCCCCATCCTCATATCCCCAAGGGTACCAGACATATGCGGAAAGTGGCATTTTACCTGTAGGAAGCTTTTGAAACACAATTTTTGAGAGTTGTGTTTTATCAAGCCCTAATGCCATTTGCCATGTTTTTCTTTGGTATATAAAATCGCGTTTATATCTGGATTAAGCGCAGGTATTCTTATATCTCCTGTTTCGATATACTCGTCGTCAACATATTTTTCAGTGGCAGAAAATCTTGAGATGAACCTCCTAATTTTATTTGCATTTTGTGATTCTCTATCATGCTCTTCAGTTAAAGAAAGAAAGTTTTCAAAAATGCTTGAGTCATCGGGGCTCCCTGAGTCTGGAAGATCATAGTTAGGAGATTCTGCACTACAGTAGACTAAATTTGGATCATTGAATCTATAGTCTACAGGAATATTGAAGTTTCCTGTAATCCACAACTCTTGCGTAGCAAGTTCTTTCTCAAACAGCATCTTCATCTTATCGGGTTTTCTACTATATTGTAGTTTGAGCAGCAATTGCATATTGCGTATAGATGTTTGAAATAACTGTCCGCTTCGGGCTGATAAGCAGTTTCAATTTCCTTGGATTCATGATCTATGATAGTCATCCATTGTGGGGTGAGCATTTGTTTGAAAAAGGCATCTGAGTTTGACTCGGATTTTAGAGATTGATGCGAAACTCATTATTCCAAGAGTGCAATTCCCAGAAATTATCAAGACCGCTACGTACGGCTGCTTTCGTGATGTTATTACGAATGTCATAAGCATAGTGATTGTTGGATATTTCTGCGATTTTAGATTGCCGGTAAAGTCGAGACCCTATTTCACGCCATTGCGAAGGATCATTTATTGATATACTTTCGAAACATTCCGATAGACCCTGCATGGCGTATTCTTTATCGCCGATATAACCAACAACATCCCATTTGATTTTAGCTGTAAATTTTTGCATCATTTCCGGTTCCACAAGCTCCCCATATCGCCGGAATGTGTTATGCATTTCAGCTTTATTTTCCACTAAACTTATTGTGCTACAATTATCACCGTACAAAGCAAGGATGTACTCTTCATTATATAGAACACTGTAAAATATTACAAGTTTCCAACTCTTAAAACCCTACCAAAATACGGCTATAATTTACACTTGAAATTATAAAAGGTTACGCTTATGAACGCCGCGGGGATTGCTGTATCTCTACCGCAAGTGTGATTTACAACGCATTAGAATGCCCACTTGATGAATTCTATACCAAAGAAAAAACCGGGGAGTGATCCTCGGTTTTTTGTAAGAGCACCCCCGAATCGTCGAGGGTGCTCTTTGGTTAACTATACTAATGGATATTATCGATATATTGCTGCATCTGTGCTGCCTGGTGTGCTTCGGACTCCGCATACTGCTTAAAAAAGCTCTGAATGTTTTTATCATTTGACTTTTCAGAATACATCATAAAGTCCCGCACGCGCTCTTGTGTATCAACCAACGTCTTTTTTAGATAATCCTGCGTGTTGAGTTCCATGCCAAGGCCCCCTTTTGTTTGATAATAATAGTTTTACCGACGAGAGGACTTGTATGCTTGCGCATGATTAAATTCAGGTTAGTTCTGCAAATTTTTACAAATACAGAATACCACAGATTTGAGTGAATTAAAGTGCTGTGTTTTTGATGCCCATTGCAATCAAGGCCGCACCATGCAAAGTTATCGTCCACCGACGATCATAGTTCATCATTTCAGCAACATCGTCCCACGACAGTGAATCTATGTATCTGTACTCAAGCAGGTTCCGAAGCCACCCGTCCTCCACCGTATCAATTGCCGCCTGAATGCTGCGCCGCATCTCGGTGGCATCCGTCAGCCGGTCGTACAGCAAGGCCTTAATCTAGGCAATATTATCAACCGCGACCTGTACTTTGTCGCCATCAGTTCCATGCGCTGGTGCCAGGCTATAACTGGCCGTTACTTTCTCAGCTCGTGATTCCCAGCGGGAAATTTCCTCTTCGAGGCGCTTTATCTCTCGTTCATTATCTCCGTAGCGACGCAGGAAAGCTTTCTTTTCAATGTTGGTCAAACAGATTCCTCCTTCTGTGTCCTATATTTCACACATATACTCCTATCGCCATAATCTGTACTGTGTCCACTTTTCTTTGCTTTTTAAATAAGCTAAAAGGAGTGATCATTATGTACTTGTGGCCTTTGCTCTTGTTAGGCCTCTTCGGCTGCTCTAACGGATGCGGATGCGGTTGTAGATGCTGCAATCGATACTGGTATTAAATATAGCCTCTTGGGCTTGCTGTAAAAGCAGGCCCTTTTGTTTATGAGATAAACGTTCATTTATCAAAAATTAAATTTAAAAAATGTTGATAATTTTATGAAAAAACGGTAGAATTAACCAAAGGATTTTTGGTAAAAAATGAAATGAGGTTTTGCAATAGTTGAATTTGACTGGAGGAAACAATATGAAAAAAATTTTTAGTGTAATACTAAGCGTAGCATTGCTGTTTAGTTTGGTCATCATTTCCAACGCAAAGCCATCAGGCCCTCCGCTTATTACAAAAGGTTTTTCAACCGAGGGAATTATAGGGGCAATAGCATTTGAAGATAGCGAATACGCCCAGACGGTGGTTTTCGTGGATCAAGAAAAGAGCGTCGCTATGCCTACAGCAATTTGTCCCGCTGAATATGGCTCGGAAGTGATGGTGGTTCTTGCTACTGAAGGAGAAAGTGGCATCGAAGGCTTTAACCTTGACATGATACGAAATATTAAGGTAAAGGCTAATTGGGAAGAGGGCGGTGACCTTGTGGAATCTGTTTGGGTTACCCTTATAGGTGTTGACAGAGACGGTAACAGACTATATGACCCCGTCATAAAGATTAAACTAAAAGACAGCGAAAGCACCAGTGAAGCAGACGTTATCGGAACTATTACCCTTAACAAAAGAACGGGTGAAGCGGCATACCACATAAAAGATGCCGAGGTACCGGTGCAGTTTTCGGTAGACTATTTCCAAAGCTACCGCAACAGCCGCATGGTTACACAGGATCTGATCATTAAAGAAGATACACAATTTCTCTCTCCCGGCGACCCTTATCTGCTTAAGTTTGACTACGACGACAAAGTAGAATTCAGCTTTGGTTCCGATCCGAACGAAGGCACCTTCACGGTGGATGTTTCTGGCCAGGGCAAGCTGCTGCTGCTGTATGATACCACGCCCAATTCGGCTGTTGAGGCCGCCAACCCCACTGCCAACATGGTTTTTATTGGCTTTAACAATACCGCTTTCAACCGCACAGGAGAATTTTTCTACGAGACTGAAACCGGCAAATATATTTACGAACTTGTTGACGGTATGCCGGTAGAAATTCTGGGTGCTGTGTATGATGAGTCTTACGAAGGCTTCCGTTTCCGTACCCGCACATTGGGCCGTTATGTCATCTCGGATATTCCGTTAGTTTCTCCTGACCCAGAGGTGGCCAAGGCAGCGACACTTTCGGGCACCGAGCTATATAACCCCGTGGCGCGTGTATTCTCACGCCGATAATTGATATTTCGGATTAAGCCTGCACATAGGCTTTACCATATTTATATCCGGCGCCATTAACCTAAAACGCTATCCGGAATGGCATTTCTTAAAAGGACTGCCATGTTATGGATGGCGTTTTTTAGTTCTGTGCGCCTGATAAACTGTTATTTAGCGGCGTTTTGAACCCCCAGCGCCACAAGATTATCCGTGTCTTGCAAATCGCAGGCGCACCGCCCGGCATCGGGGTGCCCCCGCCAGTGACCACATGCCTTACAACTTTTCTCCTACGGCAAAGCCTGCATCAGCCTCTGCTAACACTGTGGTTTCTTCCGAGAGGCGTAGTATTTCGGTTAGCTTGTCAGCGTTCATTTTGCACCTCCAATGCAGGTTCGGCGGCTTCGCGGGTGAGAAATAAGCTTTTCCCGAACTCGCTTATTGGGCATGAGCCCGACACGCCAGATCTAGCATATTCTACTTGCCATCCTTCCATATATCTTCATCTTCATAGTCTTCGCCCATCATTGCGCCATTTCGAAATCCTATTACTGCATTCATAGTTGGGCGTTTAAAATCTATGTCGTATATGAAATCGCCAATCTTACACGGCAGCACCACGCACCGCCCGTCGCGCTCGGCCTCGCATAACTCGGTGAGGCGTGGGTTTTCAATGTCCTCTGTGGCCTCTATCCGCGCATTTCCGTCCTGTTCCTGCTGTTCCAACCATTCATTAGCGGAGGATTCAGCCAAATCGCAAAACGCCTCTGCATAGGCTTCTTCGGCTGCCCGTTTCGCAGATGCGGTTGTTGGAAACGCGACGAGGCGGCGGCTTTTCTCTGCCTCACAGATAAAAGCAAGGCGTTCAAGCGGTATGCCCTTGATTATGTCGTGTATGGTCATGCTGTCACGTCCTTTCTGTTGTTTGTTGCGTCAGCAGAATATTAGCCAACTGTTTTATGCTAAAATATTTGTCTTGACAATACTGGACAACCCGGGTATACTTAACGAGTGTTCTAAATGTACGAATTGATCGCCGCGGGTTGTAAGTCAATTTTCGTTTGACTTATTTCACCCGTGGTTTTTATTTTTGTTGTAGGATAACTTTTTTCAGGAGGTACTTTATGAATAAAGGTACTGTCAAGTGGTTCAACGAGGGCAAAGGATTTGGGTTTATCGCCAACGACGAAGGCGGCGAGGATGTTTTTGTTCACTTCTCTGCCATTCAAAGCAACGGTTTTAAATCGCTAGTCGAGGGGCAGAAGGTTTTCTTTGATACCGAACCCGACCCCAAGGATTCCCGCAAGCTGCGCGCCGTTAACGTTCGTGTAGCTTAACCCTCGCTACACAATCCGCTTCTTCACAGGAGCGGATTTGTGTGGGGTATATAATTATAAATTGAGGAAGGAGAATTAAGCGTGTTTCTAAATATTGGCGACATAGATGTAGATGATTTGATCTACGAAGACGAAGTCCCTTATGTAAGTGAGAGATAGTCAAAAGGAAGAGACCCGGGGCAGTTGCTGGCCCTGGATTTTTTTTGCCTATTTTTCCCCTGCTTTTTTCATATTTGCGTCCTTTCTGTCGGCAATCCGTCGATAAACTGTTATTTGTCGTCACATTAGCAATTGCCGAACTTTTAAACAGGGGTAGAATTCTCCAGCGACATTTGAGATAATAAAATAAAATGTTTATTTTAGACGAAGGAGAATTTTAGTGAAGAATATTAATTGGAAAATATTAAATTTAGCATTTTGGATAGAGATTGTTTTATCTTATCTTTTACCATTTAAGATAATTGACAATTTTCAATATAAGGTTGGTTTTCCCATACCGTTTATTACTATTTATGATACGGCAATTAGAGTAACCCCCTTGATGTCCATGCAACTAAATCCTCTATCTCTGTTGCTTAATGCAATGATTATTTATTTTATTATTTCGTTACCAATAAAAGCGTACTGCAGATTTAAATCCCAATCTAATCGCATAAAATGAACATAACGCAATGCAGGTAAATTATGGTTTATCTGTCTTTATCACAAAAGTACTATGTATCTCAGCCCAAACCGCATTGAGCCACTTGCGGAATTTATTGCACTCCCGGTAGGTCGGGCAGTCTCGCTTATTGCGTCTGTCTTTACCGACAAACGTATTATTGTAATAAACGTTCAGGGGATCACTGGCAAAAAGAAAGACTTCACATCGTTACCATATTCCAAAATCCAAAGCTTTTCAGTCGAGACAGCCGGCGTGCTGGATTTGGACAGTGAGCTTGTCCTGTGGTTTTCCGGACTCGGCAAGGTGAAACTGGAATTTACATCCGACTGCAATGTCTCGGAAATCTGCCGCATGATCAGCGAAAAAGTGCTTTAAACAAAAAATCCCGCCCGGTGCTACCAACGCCGAACGGAACGCAATATAAGCAGCCAACTATCACGAAAGCCGCTCTGCAAGGTGAATTATAACACCTTCGCAGGGCTTGCGTAAGCATACCTTCAGGAGGTTTATTTTTATGGGAAAACGAACAAATACTGCCGTTTGGATTAAAAAGCGAGGTCGCTGGAGAATTAACGTTCAAAAAGACGGGGAGCGCAAAAGTTTTTATAGTTCTAAGCCTGGGCGAACAGGACTGCGTGAGGCGAACGCCAAGGCCGACGCGTGGCTGGATGAGAATGTCACCAGAAGTAACGAAAGATTATCTAAAATTTATAATGAATATCTTGCTGAGCAAAAGAAGGTATATTCACAAGGTATGTATTTGCCACTTAATTCCCGATATACAACATGGATTGAACCAATGATCGGCAATGTGCGAGTAGAAAACCTCACCGAGCAGCACTTGCAACGTATTATTAATAGTGCTTACGCTGCTGGAAGGTCCCGCAAAACACTCATGAATCTACGAGCCGACTTAAGCGCATTCATGAAATATTTCCGCAAGTGCAAATATACCACGCTGTTACCAGAAAATATTACAATTCCTAAAGACGCAGAATTTAAAACTAAAAATATACTGCTACCCGCCGATCTTAAAAAGCTATTTTCCAGCAACAAGACTTTTTTGCGGGGTAAAGAAATTGAGGAAGAACTTGTATATGCCTTTCGCTTTCAAGTATTAACCGGCCTGCGCCCCGGAGAGCTTTTAGGCTTGGAATGGCCTGACATAGATTTGGATAATAAGTTGGTTCATATCCAACGTTCCATTAATAAATACGGTGAAACCACTAAGGGTAAAAATAAGTCGGCAAATAGAACCTTTGCATTAAGCAATATTGCAGCTGACGTTTTACGAGATCAGCGCACTTTGAATATGTTCGGGCGCGTGTTTGGCGATATTATACCCAAGTAATGTACGGGCAGCGCTGGCGCAAATACTGTGCGCATAACGGGATGAGTAAAACGACGCCTTACGAGCTACGCCACACCTTTGTTTCCGTTTCTGCCGAGATGCCAGAAGGCATGCTTCAAAAGCTGGTAGGACACACCACCAACATGGACAGTTTCGGCACATACGGACACGCTTACGATGATATGCGAAGAAAGACCGCCGAGAAATCAAATGAGATTTGGGAAAGTATTTTAAACGACAAATAACTTAGTGGGTTACAAAGTGGGTTGTTTAGAAAACAAAAAAGACTCAGGAACGTGATTCCTAAGCCTTTTCTTTATGGTGCGGTAGATGGGACTTGAACCCATACGTCTAGGACACACGCCCCTCAAACGTGCCTGTCTGCCGATTCCAGCACTACCGCATTTCGAGCCGCCATTTTCAGCGGCGAGTATCATTGTATCAAACAAACTGCAAAATGTCAATGGATTTATGTAATAAATTTCGTCCTTTTTTTACAGCACTTGAGTAGATACAGCATATTCGTTTATTCATAAAAAAATGCTATTCAAACGCAATCACTCAGATGATAAAATGACCCTCTGTATAGATTCGTGTACAACCGCATATAATCAACTATTAAAATGTATGGGATGAAATTTTTTACATGCCATTGTGAAAAACACATGTTCTCAACATGATAGAAAAGCCAAAAAGCCATAGTTTTGTTGAAAACTCTGTTGAAAGTGTTAATTACTTTAAGTATAGCTTTGTATAAACGGAATATTTACACGTTATTAAAAATGTTGCACTTTGCAAAATGCTGCAAACGTAGTATAATAGCGTTACTCAATCATGTACAAGGAGAATACTGTGAGCAGTAAAAAAATCCGGCGGTCCAAGCGCAAAAAAAGCGCTGTGGTACCGCTTATTATCGTTTCTTCAGCTGTCGCTTTTTCAGCTTTATTAGCTGGAATCTGGCAGCTCAATTCCCCCAAAATCGAAGTACTTTCACCGCTTGTTCTCGATCCTTCGATCACCGGTCAGTATTCCTCAGTTTCATCAGAGGCCGGTTCGTCCTCAGGGCAACCTACTTCCAGTAGCATCGCACCCTCTTCAGGCACAGATGCCAGTAGTACAGCATCTTCAGGTGCTGAAGGCAACGCCTCCGCTTCATCTGAAATTGTTTCGGCATCGGCTCGCCCCTCCCCACAAAATCAAGCACTGCCAGAGCAGCCACGCGTAACCAGCACTTATTTTGACGATGCTGTTTTTATCGGGGATTCATTAACGGTCGGCATTAAGCACTATGATGTCATGAGCAACACCACTGTTTTAGCCGCTACTGGCATCTCTCTTGAAAATATATTTACCAAACAGGCAATCAAACAGGATGGGCAAACGTTAACCATTCTGGACGCACTGGCTCAGCACCCCACAAAAAAAGTGTATATCATGCTAGGTGCCAACAGTCTACTTTCAAGCTTTGATTACCTGATTGAGCAGTACGAGCGTTTGGTCGACGAGGTGTTAAAGCGCACCGGCGATGATACCATCATCTACGTGCAGTCTGTTTTGCCGATCAATGAGCCGTTGTTTCATGTCAAATATGCACCTAACACCACTACAAACGCGGATATCGACCGTTTTAATGAGATGCTTTGTACCATGGCGACAGAAAAAGGCGTTTATTACCTTGATGTGGCTTCGGTCTTCAAAGATGCAAATAATGCTATGCCCGAAAGCAACACCCCTGACGGTATGCATATCATTTCTTCGCAATATATTATCTGGTTCGATTACCTTAAAACACACGCTTTATCATAACGTATAAACTGACAATAAAGGAGAAAGTTCTCGATGAAAAAAATTATCGCAGCAGCATTATGCTGTATTATGCTATCTATCATGTTTGCCGGATGTGGTGCATCTAAAAAGGAATTAGACATGGATTCCCTTTCAACCGACGTGCTTTCAAAAGGCAGCTTTAATGATGAACTGATTCTGCTTTCAGACAAGGTGGTCGGCGATTACTACGATCTTTCTTTTGAAGGACTGGACGAATATCGTGTTTATGTCTCATCCTCCAGTGCAACTGCAAGCGAATTTGCCCTGTTTAAATGTAGCAGTGATGCAGCGTTAAAGTCGGCTAAGGCCGCGGTAGAAGCAAGAATTTCAGACCAAATTTCAAACTATGAAAACTACCGCCCGGACGAAAAATTCCGACTGGAGAACGCATTAATAGAAACTAACGGCAACTATCTACTACTTGTTGTGTCCGATAATAATGACACTATTCAAAAACTATTTAACGAAGCACTGAAATAACTTCTTCTAGTAAAAAGGAGCCTCGCTATGATTTTTGAATGCAGCGCGATCATTCTTGTCATCCTTATAATGTCGTTCATGTCGCTTGGCAAAAAAAGCGCCTGGAGCATCGCGATGCTGCCTCTGTTATTAGTCCCTGCCGGACATATTGCAGGCCTGTGGTTAAGTGAACCGATTGCCGGACTGCTACACATCACAGTGGTTGCTGCATGGATAGGCATTGACCTGTGTGTGTTGACGCTGACCTGTGTCTTACTTGGCATAATATCTTTAAATATTAAAAGCACCCGCCTACGTGTCGGATATCTAAGCGTATGCGGTTTGTTTTCAGCCCTGCTCACCTGCGTACTAATCGTCAGATCAGTACTCACCACATAAAAAGCCTCAAAATGCAGTTTAGCATCCCGGTTACCAAATTAAGATTTTGGTAATCGGGATGCTTTTTAGTATCGACGGATAACCGCATTTGATAAACCATGCTTTAACGATATCCGAAAAGTTTTCTTTGCAAAAGCTCGGAAAGTCTCATCATTGGGATGCAGAGCAGAAACCACAGCCCACAAAAGCTTAGGCACACCTGTCCCAAAACAGAAAATGGCATATCAGAATAATCCCACACCTGCCAGCCCAGAACTATGTTCACAATGACACCTATTACAAATTCCACAGTCGTTACCGATATCGCCCCTGCAATGCACTTTTTAAAGATCCCCCATTCTTTGCGTCTCGCATTGATACTGTAGATCAGCATAAAACACAATCCGCCTGCTATAGTCATGCTCCAATGGGTATAACCGCGCCAGAGCGTCTCTAATAAACCATATCCCATCGCGCCCATCGTATATACTATTGAATACTCTGCTATAGTTGTGCGCAAAGCAAATCTCCCCTTGATTAAATATTAAATGCTTTCTCATTATCCCCCGCTATCTTAAAGGTTTTCACTTAACCAATCAATAATTTCTGGCAATATAATGCCTTGAATAGTTTTTAGTTCTCATTTAATTTTCATTAATGAAAACTCATTGCAATTTTTGTTGGTCAACAGTGCTGTTTTTTGCACCTTTCGTTATTTCAATACCAGTGCTTTTATCAATTGACAACCAACTTGTACAAATTTTATAATATTAACATAAGGAACTAAGAATATGGGAACAGAAGAACAAAATCGCAGTAAAGAGGTGTAAGTTGTGGACCTGGAGGTATTGCGCGCAGAGATTGACGGCGTGGACAGTCAGATTCTTACTTTGATTCTTAAACGTCGAACTCTTATTTCAGATGTTATACGCTATAAAAAAGAACACAACCTGCCAGTGTTTGCGCCCGACCGTGAGGAGCAGGTACTCAAGCGCGTGGGCGATGTGGTAGGTCCCGACGTCATGATGCAAAGCGGCTTAAAGCTGCTATACGGCATTTTGATGGATATTTATAAATTCCATGAATATGAACAGTCGCCAAAGAACATCTCGGTTCCAACCGACGTGGGCGGCGCATCGGTTCGTGCTATTTTGCAAGATAAGCCGGGGGCTTTAAGCCGTTACTTGTCTCCGTTAGCGGCCGCAGAAGTCAATATCACCAATATTCGTTCTCAGTCTATGCCTGGCGGTAATCTATTGGTGGATATTGAGTTGGCCGGTAAGACTAACGATCCGACTTTTATCGCCGCATTAGCCGTGTTGGCTGATACAGCGGAGAAGTTTACCCTAATATAAAGCCAAAACCACTAAATGGTGCTTAATAGGTTTTAAACTTAATAGAAAATGCCCCGACAAAATTGTCGGGGCGTTTGGTTTAAACAATCTAGTTAAGGTTTATGCCGCAATCTTCTTTTTAGAGACCTTAGCAAAAAAGAACAGGACTGCCATGACAGCAATACCAGCAAAGTTAGTCGGTGTGCCTGGCAGAACCAAACCTAAACCACCAGCTAACAGTAATAGTCTTTCGAGCATGTTCAGGTTCTTGAAATACCATCCCTGGAAGCCCATCGACATGGCAATAACGCCAAGCAGCGCTGTAACAAGGACATAAAGAATTTGAGCGCTTGAACCTTGCATCATAAATGCCGGGGTATAGCAGAATACAAAGGGCACAACAAACCCAGCAAACCCGACCTTACAGGCCTCAATGGCGGTGGTCATGGGGCTGCACTTGGCAATACCAGCACCCGCATACGCAGCCAGAGCAACAGGGGGCGTAATAGCGGACAAGCAGGCAAAGTAGAATACAAACAGATGTGCAGTCAACATAGCCAGGCCCAGCTTAATGAGCGCGGGAGCCAAAATTGACGCTGCAATAACATAGGCCGCCGTGGTAGGTAAGCCCATGCCAAGCACGATGCACGCCATGGCGGTAAACACAAGCGACATAAACAGGCTGCCGCCCGAAGCGGAGATCATCATATCGCCGAATACGACGCCGATACCGGTCAACGAAACCATCGAAACAACAATTCCGGCGCAGGCGCATCCGAGAACGATGGACATGGCGTTGAAGCCCGATTTTTTGAGAGAAGGAATTACATCTTTAAAAGTAAAACGCTTCTTCTTATCCAGCAGCATGATAAGCGGCACGCTGTAAATGGCAAACAACGCCGCGCGAGAGGGCGAAAGCTGCGCGCCAAGCAAGCAGTAAACAAGAATGGCGATGATCAGCAGATAAATCCAGCCATCTTTAAGCACTTTTTTGGTGACAGGAATCTGATCCTCGGGGGTGGGTACAATGCCACCGCGCTCTGCCTGTGCAATAACTGAGAAAGCGCAACCGACAAAGTAGCAGACAGCAGGCAACGTCGCGCACTTAACAATGGTCATGTAAGATTCTGCGGTGAATGCAACCATCAAGAACGCACCGGAACCCATAACAGGGGGAAGAATCTGTCCACCGGTTGAAGCGACCGCCTCAACACCGCCGGCAAATTCCGACTTATAGCCTCTCGATTTCATCAGCGGAATGGTAAAGGTACCAGTGCCGACCACGTTGGCAACAGCGGAACCATTGATGGTGCCCATCAGCGCAGATGCCATAACAGCCGACAGAGCCGGGCCACTCTTGATGCGTCCGGTTAGCGAGATGGCGATATCATTGATAAAGCCGGAGCAGCCAGAGGCTTCAAGAAAAGCGCCGAACATAACAAACATAAAGATAACCGTTGCAGAAACCGTCAGGCACTGACCAAACAGGCCATCACCCGCCACTGCGAGAAACTCAAAGATACGCTTGAAGCTATAGCCGCGATGCGCAATAGCCAGCGGCAGATGCGGACCTGCCAGCGCATAAGCGGTGAACAGCAGCGCCAGGCTGGGCAAAATCCAACCGAGCGAACGGCGAGAAGCCTCAATAACAATAACATATAGAATGCCGCCAGAGATAGAAGCCCAAATCGTAACAATGCCCATGTTATCGTTCTGGGCAAGGCTTTCGACACGGCACATGTAAGTAGCAAACCATACGAGCGCAATCAGCGCAAGGTCAATAAAACGACAAATTGCACGGTATGCTTTGTTGTCTTTCAAAACTTTTGTAAAGATATTGTGATCAGCAAGCGGCATGGTAAGCAGCAATATAGTAATAGCAAAACACATATGGGTGCCGCGCTGACCGATTGCATCGAATAAACCAAACTGCGCTGTATAAAGGTGGAACAAGCTCATCACGATGGCAACTACTGAAGCCGCTTTTATAAACGGATTCGCGCTACCCTCTTCAACAGCTTTCATAACAGCAAGATCGCTGTCCAAACTGGCTATGTCAATATCTGGAGCTGCATTGACATTTTCTTTTTTCGCCATAAAAATCTCCTTAATCCTCAATTCTCAACTATTATGGGAAATCCGTTGATGCCGTCCGAAGCGCCTCGCTCCGGACGGCATCTGACCTAATTAGGAAATATTGTTTAGATTTTTAGGGTTGCAATAACTTACTTGATAAGGCCAGCGTCCTTATAGTAAGCTTCGGCACCGGGATGCAGCGGAATGGGCAGGTCATTGCACATGAAAGCTGCGTCGGTCATAGCGGTCATAGCCGCATGTCCAGCAACCAGATCATCGGGATGGGTGTGCAGTGCTTCAGCCATTTTGCCGACAAGCTCATCGTCCATCGAAGCATTGACCGCTACGAGGCACTTAACGCCAAAGGTGGGGATATCCTCGGTCTGGTTGTTGTAGGTGCCCGCGGGGATAACAGCCTTGTAGTAAGAGCCGTTAGCAGCGATAACCTTATCAAGGGTCTCTTCCTTATAAGCAAGCAGGTGAGCAGCCTTGATGTTGGTCAGGTTGAGGAAACCACCGACAGGAATACCAGCAAATGCGTGCGCAGCGTCATGAACGCCGTCGCCAACAGAGTCGGCACCTTCGGTCAGGCCAAGGTACTCAGCAGCGCTCGGGGTAACGCCAGCAGCTTCAATGCCTGCGTTAGCAGCAATAGCAGTTGCGGAAGCAGACGGTCCGATGGCAAGCTTCTTGTCACCCAGATCCTCGATGTACTTCAGATTAGAAGAATCGAGCACGATCCAGTTGGAAAGAGACGGATAGCAAGCTGCAAGCGCACGGATGTCTGCGCAGGCTTTGCCCTCAAACTTGCCGGTTCCGGAATAAGCCTGATAAGCGACGTCGCCTGCGATCATGCCGAGGTCGATTTCGCCAGCCTGAAGATTAACGGTATTTGCAGGGGAACCTGCAGAGGTCTCGGCATTCACCTTAACACCCTCAACATTGTCGTTGATAACTTTGGCGATGGTGCAGCCTACGGGGTACATCGTGCCGCCAGTATCAGCAGTACCGATGGTCAAGATGGTGGTTTTGCCGGAAGCCGGTGCAGACGAAGCAGGTGCAGCGGAAGACGCCGGTGCGGAAGAAGCTGCGGGCGCCGCGCTGGACGCACCGCCGCAAGCGGTTGCCACAAGAATCATGGTTAACGCCAATGCAATTACGGAAATTTTCTTCATTATATTGGTCACTCCTATTCAATTTTTTTTGACAAATCAGTAACTTTCATATTTATCGCAAAAGTAACTATGTATAAACAACTGCAAACAATACAAAAACAATCGATCTGTCAAAATACATACCTACGGAAAATGCCTCTTACTGCTCTTACCCCCTACCTCCTTTCCGTTTCCTTCATCACTTTTACAAATACAATTTCGTGTTGTCCATGGTACGAGGACAGAACGATGAAAGAATACATATAAATATTAACATAAACTTAATTTATAAGCAATAATTATATATACGTCATATTACTTAAAAAACATCATACTGTTTTTAATAATTTGATCACTATATCGTCATACTGCACAATTTAGACGTGTGTTTTTAGGTGAATTGGTGTCTGGTTTTATTTTGTTAAGTTAATATTTGTTCTATTATTGCTATTAAAGTGTATTTATCAGCAAGACGGTAGAGCATATTTTGCAATATATTTTCATTTTTCAAATTATTTGAACAGGCATAATTTATCAAATATATGAATTGATAATGAAGAAAAAAGTTACTTCTTTACGCTTTTGTTAATATCTAATGATTAATAATTCGCTGGTTATGCAATCCCCTTCAAGTGAATTGTCTTACCTGAAAGACATAAAAACAATTTGCTGATGCTATATATACTTGAATTCGGTAGTTAAAACTTGAATCTTTGTTTGTATTTGGTGCAAGTGGCACGTTGCAGTTAGTTTTGAATGGTTTATATTAAGCTAGAAAAAAAACCACCTTTAAAAATGTTTTACATGGATAAAACCGCTCTTCACCGATCCGTTCGCTAAAAACAATTAATTACAATCTTTATAACTCTGGATATGAAGGTATGGTCAGTTTATCTCACCAATGAATAGTTAACTTTAATCCAATTAGCACTGAGGTGTATGGCGCTAAAGGCAATGAAAAGCTGGCACCGCTTAAAACGATGCCAGCTTAAATAAATTAAATATTCTATTGTAATTCCTTACCTTTTCCCCTTATCCCAGGAACGGTTCGCATACTGCGAACTCTTAACTGAAATCAAAACTATGATTAAGCTTACAGGGACAAAGCTTCTTTGACCTTTGCGATAATATGTGCACCAATGTCTTTAGAAGCGTCGATTGACTGTGCGCCAATATGGGGAGAGACAATAAAGTTATTGAGCTCAAACAACGGCGAATCAAAACCTGCGCCCTCAGTGAGACCGCCATCAGCTAGTTCGTTCTCGAGAACGTCGCTGCCGAATCCACCAAGCTGGCCGTTCTTGAGCGCCTCAAAAGCATCCTTTTCATTGACAATGCCGCCACGGCTCATATTGAGGACAACAGCGTCATTTTTCATGAAAGCGATCTGTTTCTTAGAGACCAGGTCACGTGTCTCGGGGGTAAGCGGAACATGGATGGAGATGAAGTCAGAAGTCTTCAGCAGCTCCTCAACCTCCATACCCGTGGTGTTTTCTTTCTGGAAATCCTCGGGCTTGAGGAACGGGTCATACGCAACAGTCGTCATGCCGAATGCGCGTCCCAACTCAGCGACACGGCGGCCAATACGACCAAATCCGACAACACCAAGGGTACGACCACGCAGCTCACGACCAACAAACTTATACTTATCCCACTGCTTGAGAACCTTAACATCGTGGTTAGCTTCCATGGTGTTACGAGCGAGGTCGAGCATCTTGGAAATGGTCAGCTCAGCAACAGCGTTGGCGTTAAGACCGGGAGCATTAAACACCTGAACGCCCTTTGCCTTAGCTGCCTCCATATCAATGTGGTTGAGGCCCACAGAGCAAACACCAATTACTTTAAGGTTCTTGGCGGCATCAAGAATCTCTTTATTAATTGCAGGATCAACACGCATAATCAGGACATCATAGTCGGGGATGAGTGAAACAAGCTCTGCCTGAGTGGGAAGCATCTTGTGATCTACCTGCATATGTTTTCCAAGTTCCTGCGCAATGGCTTCATGCACAGCGTCAATAATTAAGCACTTCATAATGGTTATATCCTCCCGAAATATTAATGATATTGGTGCGATAATATCTACATCATACCCCATTGCTTTTAATGCGTCAATAGCCTTTTTTTGCGCTTAGTTAAGCCATTTTAGCGCATTTTTGCATTATAATCGAAGTTTTGACGGAAGCAATTATTTTAATTCATATTTTAGCATATGAAATTAATTTTTTCATTTATTCTGCATTAATTTAATAGGTTTATTTCATTTTTTGAAAATGTAAAAAAAATAAAAATTTTACATTTCAATTAGAGTGGATAAATTAGAGTGAATTAAAAATCTGCAATTCCAATTTAAAATACCCTGCATAAAATTTCCAATATTGAAATGATGTTCTGTGTTTTTAACATCTTATTGTTATTTCTCAAAGCTATTTTACTCTATGATTGGGCAATCTGTGTTCACCTGTGCTTTCATTTTTCCTTAAAATATGCCATAATAGTTGGGTAATGATATCTATATAAAGGAAGTACCCACATGCTGCAATCCTTTTTTATCTCGGCACACCCTGCCGGGAATTGTCAATTAATTCTGGGGGAAAGTTCTGCCATACTGCTGGACTGCACCGTCTCGTTCTGTGCACCGGAAACGGTGGACAACATTAAAACACTTATAAACAACAGACCGCTGGACGCTATCATTCTCTCCCACTCACACTATGACCATGCGGCCGGGTTGCCCTGGCTGCGGCGTGCCTTTCCCGAGACGCCGATCTATGCGCACCCCTATGTGCGCGAGGTGTTCTCAAAACCAACTGCACTGGCTACGATCCACAAAATGTGCCAAAATGCCCAGCGGCTTTATGGCACCGGTTTTACGGGCGGCCACTTTGACGATGCCGAACTGCAGGTCATCACACCGCTTTTTGACGGACAGGAGCTCCCCTTTGATAACGGTGTGCTCCGGATACTGTTTACCCCGGGGCATACCAAGGACTCGCTCTCGGTCGATTTCCCCGATGAGAATACCACATGGCTGTGCGAAACGCTCGGTGTTCCGCGTCCCGACGGTCGCGTTCAGCCCTGTTTTTTAAGCGGCTATCAGGCCACACTTGATTCGGTGAGCCGCATTGCTTCACTGGGTAAACGCCAGTTCATTCTTTCTCATACCCAGGCGCCGCTTTCAATAGAACAAAGCGCTGATTATCTGACCGAATCTCGGGCGGCAATAACACAATCTGCCGCTTTAATCCGCCGCCTGTTCGACGAAGGGCGGGACTACGCCGGCATCTTTGAGGGTTACGCCGAGCAATACTGGAACGAGCTTTACCGCCCGATATGGCCCTATGAAGCTTTTAGCATCAATACGGCGGCGGCCATTAAAGTGGTGTTACGCGAACTTTGCGGGCAGGAGCTTTAACGCGCTTTAAACACGCCTCTGACAGTATTTCCTATAGTACACAATTTTATTTATAGATAAAAGCCTGACCCCGCCAACTAAAGCAAGGTCAGACTTAATGTAAACTGAACCAAAGCCGAAATATGAAGCCGGTAGCCCTGCGAAATCAGCTTATTCCGTCGTTTGATCTATTTTTCCAAAGCGCTCAACTTCATCAAGTGACAGCGCATAGGCCGGCAAATATTCCTTGATAAAAATCTGAGCCTCGGGAAGTTGAAGCGCAGGGTGTTCCGAAATCGCCTTGGATGCCGCCTGAAACTCCATGTTTCCAGCTTTGAGCTCTTCCGTACATTTTATCAACGCTGAAAGCTTGTCCGCAGCCTTGATGTACGGTCCATAAGTTTCCTTGTCCGTTTTGTCGGGATCCAGGCAGGGTGCAAACGCCGGCAGCAGCGATTCTGGCAGCATAGCCATCAACCGTTTGGTCGCCTGGCGTTCAATCGAGTGGTAGGCCACACGGATGCTTAAGTCGTGGTATTTCACCGGTGTGGGCAGATCTCCCGTGATGATCTCGGCGCAGTCGTGATACATGGCGATGAGTACCGCCCGTCCCGCGTCGAGCGAACGCATAAACCGAGCGTTGCCGATCTCAACCAGCGCGTGGGTGAGCATGGCGGTCTCCAACGTGTGCTCTGCAAGCGTCTCGTTCCTGGTGCAGCGCATCAGCCCCCACCGATCAATATATTTCATACGGGATATCATGGCAAAAAAACCGCGCATATGATCGTTCCTTTCGTTTTCAATCAAAGCACAAAACGGCCATGAAAAGGAATGACCATAAATGTGCATGTATTGCGGTTGCTCGTAGAACGAGCAGCACGCGCTTAAAATCAAGAAAGCTGAAGCTTATTTTAGTTCTTTTAATCGTTGTCATGTCAATTGCGCTATCATTGTAACATAAAACATGGCTAAAGACGATAACCTGTTGTTTTATAGCAGATTTTTTCTGTTTCTGATATTTGCTGATATGAAAATCTTGGTTTTGTGGTATACTATAAAATGAATAATTTCTTCTTAATGAGGTGAGTCGGTGGTTTTCAGAACCCAAACGGATACCCAACATGGGAAGGCAAAGGCGTTCCTGTGGGCACTGGGGCTTTCCTTTGCTATTTTTACGCCGCTAATGATATATAATCGAGGTTATTTTATTTTCCTTGGGGATTTTAATGTCCAGCAGATTCCTTTTTATAGGCTGGCACATGAAATGGTTCGTTCCGGCAACATCTTTTGGAACTGGAATACCGATCTGGGTGCAAATTTTATTGGTTCGTACAGCTTTTATCTGCTCTTCTCGCCATTTTTCTGGCTAACACTCCCCTTCCCCACCGATTTCGTGCCGCATCTCATGGCACCGCTACTGATGCTTAAGACCGCCTGTGCCTCGCTGACGGCGTACCTATATATTAAGCGGTTTGTACGGGACATAAACTGGGCCGTTGTCGGCGCAGTTTTATATGCTTTTTCGGGCTTTATGACATTTAACATCTTCTTTAATCACTTTCACGATGTTTGTGTCTTTTTCCCATTGTTGCTGGTTGCGCTCGAAGAACTGGTGGTCAATGACCGCCGGGGCTTTTTTGCCGTTATGGTGGCGGTCAACTGCCTGATCAATTACTGGTTTTTTATCGGTGAGGTCGTCTTTGTCATACTTTATGTCTTTATCCGCATCGCTACCGGCGGCTGGGGCTGCAGTTTCGCTAAGTTTATGCGTATTGCTTTCGAGGCGGTACTCGGCGTGGCTCTGTCGGCAATCTGCCTCATCCCCTCGGTGCTTGCGTTAATGGGCAACCCGCGTACCGGGACGGACAACCTAATCAACGGCTGGCTGATGTGGGTGTACGGCTTTAATCAGCGCCTCCCCGCCATTATTCAAAGCTTTTTCTTTCCGCCAGAATTGCCCTCGCGCCCGAATTTCTTCCCCGATATGGGCGCTAAATGGGCCTCCCTTTCAGCGTGGCTGCCGCTGTTTTCCACCACGGGTGTTATTGCGTTTTGTATGGCTAAGCGACATAATTTCCACAAACGGATGATTATTCTTTCGATGATTATGGCGCTCGTGCCGGTTTTTAATGCCACTTTTGTACTGTTTAATCACTCGTATTATGCGCGGTGGTTCTACATGCCAGTGCTCATGATGTGCGTTGCCACTGTAACCGCGTTAGAGGAGCGCGACACCGACGCTATGCGACTGGGCTGGATCAGCGGCTGGCGCTGGACGGCAGGTTTTATTTTCGTCATTTCGGCTGCCGTTGCCTTCTCGCCTGTCGCGGACAAAGAAGGGCAATTTACTTTCGGACTCTACGATAACGCGGCAGGCTTTTGGCTGATTGTCTTTGCCGCAATGCTCTGTCTGTCGCTTTCGGCGATTCTGCTGTTTTTGTTGCGCGATAGCCCAGCTTTTCAGCGTGTAACCTGTATTCTTCTCTCGTTTATCATCGTGGCGTTTACCTCCGGTTATCTCATCAGCGGCAAAAGCAGCAAGTCGCGGGACGATTGGTTTGTGGATGTGGCAATCGATGGCAGAAAAGCATTATCATTGCCGGACGAGCCTTTCGCCCGCAGTGATTTGTATGAGTGCATGGATAACCTCGGCATGTTCTGGGGGTTGCCAAATATACAAGCTTTTCATTCCATTGTGCCGGCATCCATCATGGAGTTTTACCCCTATGTCGGAATCAAGCGCGATGTTTCATCAAAGCCCCCAACCGAATACACAGCCCTGCGAGCGCTACTTTCGGTTCGCTGGCTTATTATTGCCGCCGATAACAAAGAGCAGTACCCCATGCCCGATTACACCCTTTTTGATGAGCAGTTAGGATATAATATCTACCAAAATAGTGACTATCTCCCCATGGGCTTTGCTTATGAATTTGCTGTCAATGATGAGGCCATGAAATCGCTTTCAGGTGAGCAGAAGGTTCGTCATATGCTGCATGCGCTCCAGCTTTCAGACGCCGCCATCATTAGAAACTTTGATATTATTGAGGAACTTCCGGCGGTGGATTATAGCGCTATTTCTGAGATTGGCCTTCAGGACGCCATTGACGCGCGTTCTACGCTTTTGGCCAGCAGCTTCGTTATAGATAACCGCGGCTTTACCGCCACGGCTAACCTGCCGCAGGAGCGCCTAATGTTCTTTTCGGTACCTTATGATAAGGGGTGGCAGGCCACCGTCAACGGTGTGCCCGCCGTAATAGAAAAGGCCAATGTCGGCTTTATGGCTGTGCGTGTACCTTCAGGCGAGGCGACCATTCGCTTTGATTACGTCACCCCGGGACTTGTGCTCGGTACAAAAATAACGCTGTCAGCGCTCGTAATACTGGCACTTTATCTGCTGTTAGCACATCTACTGAGAAGACGGCATTCGGATGCTTCTTACAACTCCCCGCCCGCCCCACCGTTGGCACCCCCGTCGCAGCGACCGCGTTCTCTGGAAGAATATCTTGAAACACTCGACGAGCTGCCCTATGTTCCGTCTGACATCGAGGAGGATGACCCATGACAACAGTACTCTATCTTGTTGTTCCCTGCTATAACGAAGAGGAGGTTTTACCTGAGACCGCCTCCCGCCTGCTCTCAAAGCTAGCAGCGCTGATTCAGTCGGAAAAGATAAACAATAAGAGCCGCATCCTCTTTGTTGATGACGGAAGCCGCGATAAAACCTGGCGCATTATTGAGGATTTATCGCAACAGGATGCGCATTTTGGTGGCGTCAAGCTTTCACGCAACAAAGGGCACCAGAATGCACTGCTGGCAGGTTTAACAGTAGCAAAGGATCATTGTGATGCTGCCATTAGCTTAGACGCCGATTTGCAGGATGACATCAACGCCATCGATGAGATGGTCGCGCATTTTCAGGACGGTTGCGACGTGGTGTATGGCGTACGCTCTAAACGCGACACCGATACCATATTTAAGCGCACGACGGCCGAGGGTTTTTATAAGCTAATGCAGGCACTGGGGGTTGACATTGTTGACAACCACGCGGATTACCGGTTGCTTTCTCGCCGTGCGCTCGAGGGACTGATGCAGTTTAACGAGGCGAACCTGTTTCTGCGTGGCATCGTACCATTGATCGGTTATAAGCACGCCATTGTCACTTATGAGCGGCATGAGCGTTTTGCAGGCGAGAGCAAATATCCGCTGAAAAAAATGTTGCTGTTCGCCTTCGACGGTATCACCGCTTTTTCGATTAAACCAATTCGTTTGGTGACCACGACTGGTGCGATGATCTTTTTAGCCAGTGTCATAACGCTGTTAGTTTTGTTGTTGCAAAAGCTGATGGGTTATACTGTCCAAGGCTGGACCACTTTAATGGGCTCAATCTGGCTGTTGGGTGGCATACAGTTGTTAAGCCTCGGCATCATCGGCGAATATGTCGGTCGGGTCTATCAAGAAGCCAAGCATCGTCCGCATTTTATCATCGATCAAATTACATTACAGTAAATTTTATAAGTGCTGGGGCATATGCTCCGGCACTTTTATACTACCACCGTGACATTAAAACCGCATAAAGAGTATGATATAACGATAGCAAAATTTATGCACAGGGGGAGATGCGCTTGCCTATTACCCCAGACATTCCCTTGAGCGAAGAATTGGAAGTTGTTGACACCTCGCTTGTTTTTCAGGCAATGGCACTGATGTCCGGTATTATTGCGATGGCTGTCTCCTGCATTCTTCGAGAAAATCTTGCAGGAACTTTAACCTTGGACAACTGTGAAGAATTTTCTTTATTAAAAACAAGAACAGCTGCTGGCATTATCGTTTTTGTAGCATTAATCTATTTTTTTCTTTTATCTATACAAACACTGAACGAAGCAGTTACACCTTGTGATGGCCTTTCTGGCAAGGTGAATTTGATGGCATCGTTTTTGGTGCTTGTCGCGTCTGCACTGCGATTATATGACCTTACCGCAATAGCCCCTCGGTTCCTTAGCGAACCGGAAGCACTCGAAATCGAAGAGCTTCCTTTATTATAAGCGTCAAGTGCTTACTTTAAATTTAGGGCTTCGTGTTTTAGAAGGAATGCGGTATTAGCTTGGCTTCTGTCATTCTCTTATTAAATTATGTTTTGTACTGGCGCACAAAAAAGTCCAGCCTGAGCTGAACTTCTTCCAAATATTAAAGCGAGGCATCACTAAGGACGCCCCGCTTTCTTTGATGCGTTTAACACATCTATTTTTTCACAATGTGAATGCACTTTTTCGGGCACTGCTCAACACAGGCGCCACAGGCGGTGCACTTTTCCTGATCGATATGCGCAAGGCTATCGACAACCGTGATTGCGTCGTACTGGCAAGCCTTCTGGCACTTCATACAGCCGATGCAGCTGACTTTGCAGTTCTTCATGGCAACTGCACCTTTATCCTTAGAATTACAGGTGACATGAATTTTGTAATCAAAGGGAATAACCTCGATGACATTGTTCGGGCAGGTTTTAGCACACAGGCCGCAACCGATGCAAAGATCGGTGTCGATATGGGCAATGCCGTTAACCATATCAATCGCATTTACAGGGCACACATCGGCGCAATCGCCCAAGCCCATGCAGCCATAGGTACAGGTTCCCTTACCACCGAAGAAAAGCTTGGCACCCTTGCAGGTCTTAGCGCTCTGATACTCAAGCTTGTCAAAAGTGTTGTCACAGGTGCCGTTGCACTTGACAGCGGCCACCATGGGCTTTACATCTTCAACAGCAAGACCAAGCGCTTCGCCAATGCCCTTGGCCGAGTCAGCACCGCCGGGGATGCACAGGCTGCCATTAGTACATTCGCCGGAAACCAGCGCCTGTGCGTAAGCGTCACAACCGGCATAGCCGCAGGCGCCGCAATTGGCCCCGGGGAGACATTCGCGGACAGGGCCGAAACGCTCATCAACCGGTACGGCCATAACTTTAGACGCAACTGCAAGGATCACAGCGGCAATCAGTCCGATCGCAGAAACGGCAACAATCGCCAAAACGATTCCATTCATAGTCTCATCTCCATTCTCAAATTATCGGAACAGGTTTTCAACCACGCCCACGAATCCCATGAAGGAGACCGAAGTAATGGAAGCGGCAACCAGTGTAATCGGAATACCCTGAAAAGATTCGGGCGCGTCGCAGCCTTCGATTCTAGAACGAACGCCGGAGAACAGCACCATGGCCAGCAAAAAGCCAAGACCTGAGCCAAACGCGTTCGCCATAGACTTGGCGAAATTAAAACCGCTGTCAATGTTCAGGATGGTAACGCCAAGCACAGCGCAGTTGGTGGTAATCAGCGGGAGGTAAACGCCCAGCGCTTTATGCAGTGCGGGTACATACTTCTTGAGCACGATTTCAACCAGCTGAACCAGTGCTGCAATAACCAGAATAAACACGATGGTTTGCAGATAGCCCAGGCCATTTGGATCCAGCAGATAAGTCTGAATCGGATAAGTAACAGCGGTAGCCATCATCATAACAAAGATAACGGCCATCGACATGCCAACAGCCGAATCCAGTTTCTTGGAAACGCCCAAAAAGGGGCAGATGCCAAGGAATTTAGCGAGAACATAGTTATTAACGAGCACGGCGCTCATGATGATAATAGCAAATTCCTTCATCGATTAGCACGCTCCCTTCGCATCTTCGCCGCATGCTTCTTCGGAATCGCAGCCAGCACAACCGAATTCCTTCTTCTTGATCGCCTTACCCTTACTGATCTTGTTGACCAACGCAATCAGCGCGCCGAAGACGAAGAAGCCGCCGGGCGCAAGGCCCATAATCGAGATGGTGCGCGCCTCTTCAGAGACGAGTCGAATGCCCATCCAGCTGCCGGCGCCAAAGATTTCGCGGATGGTAGCCATCAGCAGCAGTGCCAGCGTAAAGCCGATACCCATGCCGATGCCATCAAGCGCCGAATCAACAATACCATTCTTTGAAGCGAACATCTCGGCACGACCGAGAATGATGCAGTTAACAACGATCAGAGGCAGATAGATGCCCAGTGCTGCATCCAGCGCGGGCGCGTAAGCCTTGACAACCATCTGAACCAACGTAACGAAGCCTGCAATAACAACGATATAAGACGGGATACGGACCTTGTCTGGAATGATTTTACGCAATGCAGAAATAACAATGTTAGAGCAAACTAAAACCACAGTAGCGGCAAGGCCCATACCGATTGCGTTCTTGGCCTGCGTACTGACAGCCAGCATCGGGCAGGTACCCAGCAGCAGCACCAGAACGGGGTTTTCTTTAATAATACCTCTGGTGAGGTTGTTAAGTTTATTCATTGCTTTAAGCCCCCTTTACTACGGCGAGGTTTGCGACTGCCGCGTTAAAAGCCTCTTTAAAAGCCTTAGACGAAACGGTTGCACCCGCAATATTGTCTATGCCGTCGGCAGAAGTTTTGCCAACGAACTGTGAAGTAAAGGCTTCCTCAGCGATCTTGCTGCCGAGGCCTTCGGTCTCGGAGCTTTTTACGACGACCACATCAATAACCTTGTCGCTGCCGTCAAACAACACCGCAATGGTCAGATCGCCGCCGTAGCCCTTGGTAGTCACAAGCACGACATTGCCGGCAGCGCCGCAATGAATGCCGCCTGTCACTTCTTTAAACTCGGCGTTGGGATAACACTGCAGCATCTTAATCTCTAGTGGGTTCTCAACAGTGCCACCCAGCGCAATTTTCTGCGCCTCAAACGCCTTTTCTACTGCGCCGATAAAGCACTTGGAAGAAATGGTCGCGCCGCTGATAACCGAGACACCTGAGAGGCTCTCATCCTGACCGGGGAACTGGCTTTGGAACTTCGGCTCGGCTGCTTTTGAACCTAAGCCTGCAGTTTCGCCGTGAGAAAGGGTCTTAGTGCCGGTGATCTTGCCATCAGCATCAATACCAACGATAACCTTCATGACGCCACCGTAGCCTTTACCCTCGGCCATAACGACCGTACCGGTACCGTTGGTGGCGTTATAGACCTCGGTGACACCCTCGGGAAGATCGGAAAGCTCGAGCAGCTCAAAGCCGTCTGCTGCAGGCAGTACTTCTCTTCTGGCAGCCTCAGCATTGGCCTTTTCAGTCGCTTTAATAATCGGGGTGGTTGCCTGCTCGGTAAACGCCAATGCGGTGGTTATAACCAGGCAAATAACAGTAAGAACAACAATTGGCAGTACAAAATCATTTTTTGCGTTGCTCATTTTGCGGCACCTCCCAAAGCTTTATTCCGGGTATAGTTCGAGATGTGCGGAGCTATAATATTCATCAGCAGAATCGCGAAGGAAACGCCCTCGGGATAATTGCCGTACACACGAATCAGCACTGTTAAAATGCCGCAGCCAATACCAAAGATCACACGGCCCTTAGGTGTCTGGGGCGAGGTGCTGTAGTCGGTCGCCATAAAGATAGCACCCAGCATCAGGCCGCCAGTCAGCATGTGATAAACCGGGTTCTGGCCAAGAAGCGCAGTAAGTACCGCAACGGTGGCAATAAACGAAATGGTGATGTGCCAGGTAATAACCTTGCGGTAGAGCAGATAGGCAAAGCCGATAAGTAGTGCAACCGCACTGACTTCACCGATACAACCGCCAATCTGTCCCAGTGCCATTTGGGCGATGGAAGGCATTTTGTCGGTCTGGCCGGTAGCCATCAGCGTCAGGGGCGTCGCACCGGCAACGGTATCAGGATAGCCGGTCACCCAATCGGTCATCGGACCGGTAAAGGAGATCAGCAATACGATACGCGCGGTGATGGCAGGGTTTGCAAAGTTCTGGCCGATGCCGCCAAACAACTGCTTGGCAAAGATGATGGCCACAATGGAGCCAAATGCAGCCATCCACAGCGGGAGGCCGAGCGGCAGGTTATATGCAAGCAATAAGCCGGTAACAACGGCGGAATAATCGCCGATGGTGATGGGCTTGCCGCAGGCTTTTTCAAACACATATTCAGCGCCAACTGCAAAAGCAACGCAGACAGCGACGAGAACCAGTGCGTGCACACCGAAAACGAAAACAGAAACCAACAGTGCAGGAGCAAGTGCAATAAGCACATCGCGCATGATCGACTTGGTGGTATCTTGGTGACGAATGTGCGGAGAGCAGGTTACGATCATTGGATTACTCACTGTTTTCACCCCTTACTTTTTCTGCGAAGCTTCTCTGACCATCGCCTTAGCAAGCTTGTTGGTCAGAACGAGTTCGCGTTTCGCCGGACATACGAACGAGCAACAGCCGCACTCCATGCAGAGCATGACCTTGAGCTCGTTGAGCATATCGACATTTTTGATCTTGAATGCATGCTCAATGGTCGCCGGCATAAGGCCAACCGGGCAAGCTGCCACGCAGCGACCGCACTTGATGCAGGCGGTAGTAGGAGCCAAAGTGGCTTCTTTTTCGGCAAAGGCCAGCACAGCGTTGTTGTTCTTGAGCAGCGGAACCTCATCGCTGGGTACCGAGATGCCCATCATCGGGCCGCCATAGAGAATTTTTCTAGGCTCGGCCTTGTAGCCGCCGCAAAATTCAAATATTTTGGCAATGGGGGTGCCGATGGGCGCAATAACATTACCCGGCTTGGCAACGGCGGAGCCATCGACGGTCAGGCACTTTTCAATCAGCGGCATGCCGGTTTCAATATACTTGGAAATGAAGGCTAACGTCGTAACGTTGATGACAATGCAGCCCACGTCCAGCGGTAACTTGCCCTCGGGCACGTCGCGGCCAGTGGCGTTGTGAATGAGCACCTTTTCACCGCCCTGTGGGTAGAGAGAAGGCATCGCCATGACCTCAAAGTCGGGATCGTTCGCAGTCTTCTCCTGGAACAGCTTGATGGCTTCAGGCTTGTTGTCCTCAATGCCAATGATGGTCTTTTTCTGACCAACAAATTTTTTAATGAGTGCAGCACCCTTGATAATGTGCTCACAATCATCGATCATCGTGCGCAGATCGGAGGTTATGTAAGGCTCACACTCCGCGCCGTTGATGAGAAGATAGTCGATAGAATTCGGGTTCTTGACCGACAGCTTGACCACCGTCGGAAAGCCCGCGCCGCCTAAGCCAACCAATCCGCTGGCACGTACAGCAGCCAAAAACTGCTCAGTGGTCTCCACTGTGGGCGGGACGACTGTCTCGGCAACTTCCTGCAGACCGTCGGCCTCGATGACGACAGCCTTCGCCTTCGCACCGTTAGCCATTAGCAGCTCGTCAATCTTGACAACCTTTCCGGATACACTGGCATGAACGGGCACGCTGACAAATCCCGCTGCTTCACCGATCACCTGACCGACTTTAACAAGATCGCCCGCCTTGACTACAGGCGTAGATGGCGCTCCGATGTGCATATTCATCGGAATAATGACCTTGTCGGGAGTCGGAATGCGCTGTGGTGCGCACTCTGCGGTGTTCTTGTGGTGAGGCGCATGGACACCGCTCAGTCTTTTAATAGACACTGATGTTTCCCCCAATACTTAAAAAGTGTTGTTATTTGATTGCCCTATTGACGTTTTTCAAGTAGGGCATAACTAACCGAAGTAAAATTCCCGTGATAAGACCCATGCCTACACCGGACAGAATCATGACGGGTAGATAATAAAATGTGTAGACCGATTTTAAAATGATGCTGGCTAAAACAAGCTGACCAACATTATGCGAGATCGCCCCAACAATGCTGATGATATGATCGCCCAGCCCCGGTACCTTTCGAAAGAGCAGCATAAGGCAAACTGAACACAATCCGCCAGAAAGGCTCAACGCAGCGCCGATTACGCCGCGGGAGAGCAGCACGAAGAGCGACTTGAGTACTGCAACGGCAAACGCCGTTTTAGCGTCGAGAAAAAACAAACAGTACATCGTCACAATGTTTGAAAGCCCCAGTTTGACACCAACCGGTAAAAACGGCAGTGCAGGCATCATTGACTCAAAGAAAGAAAGCCCCAGTGCAAGCGCCAGCATCAGGCCAGGAAAGGCCACCTTATAGGCGGATCGGTGTTTTGGCGGCACCGGCATTCTCTCCTCTCGATATTATCTTAAAAATTAAATTTATAAGCAGTTTTTTGTGTGTTAACGGTCAGTCTCTCCTGCAGCGATCTTGAGGCGTAAACCTCAAAATCTTTTGTCACGGCCAGAACCATACAGTCATTACGCTCCAGATATTCGCAGAGCGCAACACTGCCCCGCATAAAAATCAGGGTAGAAAGGTAATCCGCCAGCGTGCCGTCTTCAGACACCACCGTCACCGAAATCAGATCGGTCGCAGAAGGATAGCCTGTAAAAGGATCCATCACATGATGATACTTTACGCCATCCTGTTCAAAATAGCGTTCATAATCGCCAGTGGTGGCCATGGTCAACCCGTCCAGCGATAGCGAAGCAATAAACTCCGAAGCATCGCCTCTCGGGTCGCGAACGCCGATCACATAATCTGAACCGTCCGCCTTTTTTCCCTGAACCATCATGTTGCCGCCAATGGACAGATAGCCTTGAACATCGTTTTCAACAGCGTACTGCCGCATTAGTGACGCAGCCAAGCCCTTAGCGATGCCGCCAAGATCAATGCGCATACCCTCATCGGCAAGCATTGCTGTCTTGTTTGTATCGTCAAATATGATGCGACGATAATCCACCAGCTTCTGCGCTGCTTTAATCTCTTCCTCAGAGGGAACACGTGGGTTTTCACTGTTCACATTCCAGACCAATGTAAGCGGTGCAACGGTGATATCGAACAACCCATCCGCCTGCACACAATAGTCGGTCGCCTGACGCAAAAACTGATAAGTGTCATGCGAAAGGGCGACGGGATGCACGCCCGCCGCTGAGTTCAAACGTGAAATTTCGCTTTCTTCTACGTAAAGCGAAAGCTTGCTCTCTAATTCTTTTAATGCACCTAAAACTTCGTCATAGGTTTTTTGTGCGTTTTTGCCATACCAGCGCTGCTCAACCCAAGTGTTCATGACAAACTCTATTCCGGCGACAGAGCGAGTTCCTGTCTGATCTTGTGGGTCGGTGCATCCAAACAACATGACGGTACATAGCACAATGATAATCGCTGTAAAGTATTTAGGTTTTCTCATTCATGCTTTTGCTCCCCATTATATGAATAAACGATAAAAAAGCCGCTTGTATTATTTAAATCATGCAAGACGCACATACTATTTTTATCGCTTTTTGACTAAAAAGTCAAGAGAAGTTTGTTATTTACCGAACGAATAGATGAAAATACCAATCAGAAATATCAAAGTTTAGTCGCATTTTATTTAATTTCCATAATTAAAATCAACTAACTTTTCTTAAAAACCGATACAGCTTAGGACAACTATCCATCAAATGTCAGTAGTCTGCTCTTTGGCGCACGGCTACCTCCCTGCGTCTTTTGCGGAGCCGAGCGGCACGACTCGCCGATAATGTAATCAGTACTGTCGGCAGCAATATCAGCAAAACAATTCCGACGGCCGCCAACAGGCCGCGTTTTTGCTTGTTGGTATTTTCTATTTTAATCTGTGTCGCCTTTGCTTCTGCAGCCGCAACCACTACCCCCTGATCGTCTATACCATACAGGTTTTCAAGCGCGTCTAAAAGGCCGGCGTAGGTTTTCTCTACGCCCACTTCATAGTTTCCGGTGGCAAAGTCGGGTTCGAGATTTTTCAAAAGCAGCTTATCCAATGATGTGTCCGACAGGGCAGTTTCAAGTCCCCGCCCCTGCAAGGCATAATAATTCTCCTCGCTGGTTGCCACCAACAACAACAGCCCGTTATTTTGAACCGCATCCCCTATTTGCAGCCGGTTGAATACACCCTCTGCGTAGTCGCGGATCGCCTCACCACCTAGGAAATCGACGGTGACCACTACAAGCTGCGCGCCGGTCAACGCATCTAGAGCGGCGCTTTTTTCGTCTATAGACGCTTCAACCTCTTCAGACAACACATTAGCCAAATCGCTGACATAAACCATTGCATCCGGCTCAGTTGCCAAATTATCTACCGCTAAGGCACAGGGCTGTAACAGCAGTACCGCAAGCAGTGC
The DNA here is from genome assembly GCA_030913685.1 of Oscillospiraceae bacterium MB24-C1. NCBI lineage: Bacteria > Bacillati > Bacillota > Clostridia > Eubacteriales > Oscillospiraceae > Oscillospiraceae bacterium MB24-C1. The sequence goes on from CP133187.1 coordinate 775,563, forward strand.
GGCAACAACGGGCAGTATGAAATGCTTTTGGCAGTACTTCATGGTAAGGTGTTCCCCCTGGTCATACATTATCAGCCCTTTAAATCCAGCAGCTTTTGCTTCAATTGGCTCTCTAGGCCGAATAGCTCCGACTCGATTGCGCGGCGCTTTTCCCTGCCCTGTGCCTGAATCTGCTGCACCTCGTCAAGGGTGCTGATCAGCATTGTGTTGGTATTTTGGAGCGTTTCAAGGTCGACAATGCCGCGTTGTGCCTCCCGTGCAGTTTCAATTGTTCCGGTTTTAAGCATTTCGGCATTTTTGCGCAGTAATTCGTTGGTCATATCCGATACCGCGCGCTGAGCCTGCATGGCCTGTTGCGAATGTGCAAGCCCTAATGCGAGCACCATCTGACTCTTCCACAGCGGAATGGTATTGACGATAGTGGATTGAATCTTTTCCACCATCAATGTGTTATTGTTTTGGAGCAGTCGGATTTGCGGCGCCATCTGAATGGACACCATTCGGGTCAACTCAAGGTCAGAAATTTTCTTTTCAAATCGGTCGCAAAGGTTCCCAAAATCATTGGCTGCCTGCGCGTCCTCGGGTAGATTTGAAAGCTTGGCCTTCTCCAAGAGCGTCGCCAATACGGTCTCGCGCTCCTGAGCCAGCTTCTTTTTGCCGGCTAAAATATACATCGAAAGCTCTTTAAAATATGAAAGGTTCATGTCATAGAGCTTGTCCAGCGTAGAAATGTCCTTGAACAGCAACAATTGATGCTGCTCAAGCATGGTAGAAATTTTTTCAACATTCTCTTCGGCCTTATTGTAGCCGATTTTAAGTGTATCAATGCGGTTTTGGCCTTTTTTGAACAGACCCATTAGGCCCTTTGGCTTTTCTTCGTCAAGAGAGAAGCCTTTGAGCGTGGCAATGAGATCAGTTATCATGCCACCTGTTTCGCCCAAGTCCTTGGTACGCACGTTTTCGAGCGCTGTTTCTGAAAAGCCCGCAATCTTTTTTTGCAAAGCAGTACCATATTGCAAGACCGTGTTGGAATTGGTCAGATCAATTTTCTGTGTGAATTCATTGATCATTTGCTGTTCTTTTGGCGAAAGCAAGTTGCTTTGGGCATCGGCAAAGCTGGGGTCAGTCGGGATGATAGCCTGTTCTGGTTGATTATTGGACACACGCAATTCCTCCTAACAGCATTGATAACGGTTTAATGCATCAACCTTAATGCATCTTTGAAGCGGGTCGATGTTTTTTACGGCGCGACGAACCAGCCCGCTTTGGTGCAGCACTCTGGCCCGACGGCCTATCGTCACCGGTGGGCTTCGCTGCTTTTTGCGGGGCAGGTTTTGTGGGGCGGGCCGCTTGCTGTCTGGGCATGTCGTTTCTGCGGCGCATGTTGGTAGGCTTTTTGGGTGCCGGTTCGAACACCTGCATGGGATAAGGATTCTCCTGCTCCACCCTAATCTTCTTGCGGATAAGCTTTTCAATATCCTTGAGATACTCCAGCTCATCAAAATCGCAAAATGACATCGCAACGCCGTCAGCACCAGCGCGTCCTGTTCTGCCAATGCGATGCACATAGGTATCAGGCTCATTGGGCAGATCAAAGTTGATAACATGCGAAAGCTGGTCGATGTCAATGCCGCGGGCGGCGATATCGGTAGCCACCAGCACCTGAACCCGACCGCTTTTAAAGTTGCTCAGCGCCAGCTGCCGCGCGCCCTGTGACTTGTCTCCGTGAATCGACATTGAGGAGATCTTCGCCCCATTAAGCGCCTTAGCCACACGGTCCGCACCATGCTTTGTGCGGGTAAACACCAGCGCCGAATAAATCGAATGATTTTTTAATATCCAAGTAAGCAATTCTCGTTTGTTTACTTTATCAGTCAGATAGACCGACTGTTCGATCAGCTCCACCGTCGTGGCAGGGGGCGCTACCGACACTTTGACAGGGTTTGTCAACATGCTGTTTGCCAGCTGCTCAATTTCGGCGGGCATGGTGGCAGAAAACAGCATGGTCTGCCGCTTTTGCGGAAGTCGGGCCACCACCTTTTTAACGTCGTTGATAAAGCCCATATCCAGCATGCGGTCTGCTTCATCCAAAACAAAAATCTCCAGACCGGAAAGATCAACAAAACCTTGATTGATAAGGTCAATCAGCCGCCCGGGGGTGGCCACTAGAATATCGGTACCCCGTGCAAGCTGCTCGGTCTGCGGATTCTGGGAAACGCCGCCGAAGATCACGGTGCCTTTAAGGGGCAACTGTTTGCCATAGGCAATTAAGCTTTCGTGTATCTGCAACGCCAGCTCACGAGTCGGCGTGAGTATTAGCGCGCGCGCCCTACGCTTGTTCTTAACAGCGCCGGTAGCGTTAAGTCGCTGTAAAATAGGCAGTGCAAAGGCTGCCGTCTTACCTGTTCCGGTCTGCGCACAGCCGAGCAGGTCCTTCCCTTCCAGCGCGGGTGTGATGGCCTGCTGCTGTATCGGCGTGGGCTTGTCATAGCCCTGTGTTTGTAGCGCAGCGAGAATAGGTGAAATTAAATTCAGTTCTTTAAATGTCATTGAGTAGGTTTTTTCCTTTTTCTGTGTTTCTCTTACGGCGGCAAATATTCACGCCGCAAGGCAATCTGTGCAAATATTATTATTTAATAGTATAGCACAACTGTGTGATAAATAATAGCGTAATGTTGATAATACGCTAATCTTGCCGACTGGCGTCAATCATTTTTTAGGCGATATTCCTTTAAAAAAATTGAGCGGATTGGCAAGCAAATTTATAGCTTATATAGCGGCCTAATTATTTCTTTTCCCTTTGGAATACATAATATATTTCTTGACACATGACCTGGGATAAAATCCTTAGGATTCCCTTTATAATTATTGGGATTGATGGGTGGTATCTGCATAATTACCTTTAGCTTGCCGCTAAAAACCTGCCGGAAAAACATCAGCTTTTAGCAGAGGAAAGCATGAAACGATCGCGCTTGCTTTCCCCTATGCGTCAGACAGCCGCAAAATGCCAGTAGCACTTTGCGGCTGCTCGTATTAAAGCAAACTGTTTCGTTATTTACAGATATCCAGCGCGATTTTGGCGAAAATCTGCGCCGCCAGCGGCAGCGCCGCCTCGTCAAAATCGAACCGGCCGTTGTGGTGCGGTGCTTTCAAGGGGGTACCGATAATCATTTCGGTCGCCTGACCACCTTGGGACTGCACCTTGCTCATCATATAAGTGAAATCTTCGCCGCCGCCAAAATCGACGTCCTTGTGAATTTCCTTAACATCAGGCAATTCACTGATTGATTCCGAAACCTTCTCCACCAGTTCTTTGTCGCAGACAGCGCTGCCTGCTGCCCCCATAAAGCGGCTTTCATAACTGCATTCATACATATCGGCGGAGGCACGACAGACGCGCTCGGCCTTCTCTGCCATGTATGCATTGATGTCGGTGGTAACACCTCGAGTCTCAACCGTCATTACCGCGGTTTCGGGGATAACGTTGCGGCCGGTTCCGGCGTTTAGGGTGCCAATGTTGATGCGGCTGCTTCCCGCGCTGTGGCGCGGAATGGCCAGGAGGTTGAGTGTGGCTGTTGCAGCGGCAGCCAGCGCATTGTTCCCCTGCTCTGGGCTTGCGCCCGCGTGAGAAGCCTTCCCCTGAAATGTCACATCAAATTTAGTGCTGGCTAAAAAGCCGTGTGTGCCGGTGGCAACAGTTCCCAGCTCCCACTTTTTAAGGCCAAGGTGTGCGCCAATCATATAATTCACCTTGTCGAGCACACCGGACTGTGCAATGGAGTTGGCACCGCGCAGACCTTCTTCCGCCGGTTGAAACACGAAGACAATTTTACCCTTGATTTGATCGCGATAAGCCAGCAACAGCCGCAGCGCACCGATACCGATAGCGGCATGTCCGTCATGTCCGCAGGCGTGCATCAGATTAGCATGGGTAGAGGCAAATCCCTCCTTAAAAGGGCGGTGATCTTCATCGGTTGATTCAGCTACATCATTACAATCAATATCCACTCTAAAACCAATGGTCGGGCCGGGCTGAGCGCCCTCTATCTCGGTGACGCATCCGGTAAAACCGCCACGCATCTCGGCAATCAGATCTTCCCTGCCGCATTCCGCAACCGCACGTGCTTCACACTGCTTTAAATATTCTTCGGAGGGCATACCATACATGTGTTCAGGCGTATGTATGCTTTTGCCATAAGTCACTTTCAGGCCAAGTGCGGTGAGTTGCTCGATGACCTTAACGGTCGTACGGTATTCGGTCCACCCTGATTCAGGATGTCTATGAAGGTCACGTCGCATGGAGATTAAATCCTTGGTGAAAGCATCCATATCTATACGTTCAAAACTAAAGCCCATTTTTGATAGCCTCCTTATAATAATTGCAGCATTGTATTTTTTATTCTAACACACCACATGACGAACAGCAATAAATTAATCTGTCGGCATTTTCAAAACACAACTTAGAGAAATTTCAGAAAAATGCTCAGAAAAATATATTGCTACGTTTATCCTCATTAATATTTTCTAACAACCCACTTGCTCCTTTTTACAAAAATGCCGCAAAGCTTTTAGGCTTTGCGGCATTTTTATCCGTATGATTACTTATCTGCAGCTTTCGCCGTTCTTGTTGTTAGTGCCCTTGGGGTTGCCAGTCTGTGTGGAGGACTGATAATTGTTTCTATTGCTATTCGTGCTGCTGGGAGAGTTGTTGCTGTTGGAAGTTTGGTAGTTGGTTTTGACAGAGTTCTGGGTGTTGCTCTGGGTATTTGTCTGGGTATTGCTCTGAGCCTCTCTCGAATTGTTGCTCTGTGCGCCTCGTGTAGTATTGTTGTTGTTGTTGTTCATTTCTTTTTCACCTCACTTTTGTTTTTATTATCTGTTCATAACAACGCTTTATACATTTCAATTTCATCTATTTCAAAAAAATATCAATTATTTGCTAAATTTTCAGTTATTTTTACCTATTGCAATAAACACACCATAGTGGTATGCTTATTGCAGAAAATAAATATTGCATTAATCAAAAAACAATTATATAATGTGGAGGAGCGAAAAATGAAAAAATTTATTTGTAGTGTTTGCGGTTATGTCCATGAAGGTGAGCAGCCCCCAGAGTTCTGTCCGCAATGCAAAGTACCTGCCAGCAAATTCAACGAAATGAAGAATGAGGGTCTTGTCTTCGCCGACGAACATAGAATTGGCGTTGCCAAGGATTGCGATCCCGAAGTTCTTGAGGGTCTGCGCAGCAACTTCATCGGCGAATGCACCGAGGTTGGTATGTACCTTGCCATGAGCCGCCAGGCCGATCGCGAGGGTTACCCCGAAATAGCGGCCGCTTTTGCCAAATACGCCTTTGAAGAAGCAGAGCACGCTGCCAAGTTTGCCGAACTGCTGGGCGAGGTGGTTCATGCCGACACCAAGAAAAACCTTGAGCTTCGCACTGCAGCTGAGCATGGTGCCTGCGAAGGTAAGAAGCAGATTGCTACCCGCGCAAAACAGCTTGGCTACGATGCTATCCACGACACTGTGCACGAGATGTGCAAGGACGAAGCACGCCACGGACGCGGTTTTGAGGGTCTTTTGAAAAGATATTTCAACTAATCCTCTGCTTAGATAAAAAAGACAAAAAGAAAAGGAGTGTCAAAAATGGCATACAGCTGGACTACCGATTTGGAGACTGGTAATGCTAAAATTGATGAACAACACAAGCAGCTGTTCATTGCAATTAACAATTTGTTGGAGGCCTGCGCCAAAGGCAAAGGTCGTGATGCGCTAAAAGAAACCACTTCTTTTCTTTACGATTATACTTCAAAGCACTTTGCGGATGAAGAAAAACTTCAGCTTGCTAGCCAATACCCCGATTATACCAACCACAAACAATATCATGAAACGTTTAAGAAAACGGTTCGTGAGCTAATGGATCAGCTTGAGCTACAGGGTCCCAACATTGTTTTGGTAGGTAAAGTGAATACCGCTGTCGCCGGTTGGCTGATCAGCCACATTAAACGAGAAGACGTCAAGGTGGCCGCACATATTCGTTCAAAACAATAGTACATTTTTAAAGCCGCGCGATCCAAATGGACCGCGCGGCTTTTTTATAAGTATTTATATTAATCGAATTGTCATCAAACTGAGGCGGAATCCTACAAGTCTGTTGGATTCCGCCTTTAATTTAGGATTATATGGAGATTGATCCCTGTTTTTATGAGTCCGCCGAATCAATGGCACGAAAGCCCTTGCCCAAAATTTGATTTGCTTCGTTGACAATAACAAACGCAAACGGGTCAGCTTCACGGATGAGACGCTTTAGCTTAAAAAACTCAGTTTTGCGCACAACACACATCAACACATATGTATCTTCAAAGTTATACGCACCGGTCCCGCTAAGAATCGTTGCGCTTCGGTGCAACTGATGAATAATGCTCTTAGAAATTGGCTGGGGCTGATTGCTTATAATCATCACGCTCATGGCGGAATCGGCACCGTTTAAGATGGTGTCTACAACCTTACCAGAGGTAAAGGACATGATCAAACCATAAAGTCCCGCTTCAATATTGCCGTAGACCACCGCGGCCATAACCATGATCACACCGTTGATGCCAACGACAAGCTGGCCGGTGGAGACATAAGGGTATTTCTTGCGTATGAGCTTGACTATTAAATCTGTTCCACCACTCGACGAGCCCTGAGAAAACACGATTCCGCCACCAATTCCGGAAAAAAGGCCACCAAACAGTGCCGCCAACAGCGGATCTCCTGCATAGACTGGCGGTGCAATGAACACCCAGTCCATCAACAGCGAAAAAACAATCAGCATACGCATAGTGTGCAAAACAAAATCTTTGCTGATAACCCGCCAGCAGATAATCAAAAACGGAATGTTCATCAGCAAGCTCATAGAGCCAATCGGCAAACCGGTCAGATAGTTAATCAGCACTGTAATGCCGGTAAACCCACTTGGCGCTATTTTATTGGGAACTGCAAACATTTTAACGCCGATTGCCAAAAAAGTCGAGGCTGCAACGTCTAGCACAATACCCTTGACGCCTAAAAAAAGCTGCCTCTTTGTGAATTTCATGGTCTTGTCTTCCTTTCTTATCTTGCATCTACTTCCCCATCATAACTGAGCGCATCGAAAATAACAATGTAATTATTGTCGATAGCAAGCTCTATTTATGATTAGTCCCAAAGCTGTTTAAACCCGGTGCCTAGTGTCTCGGTAGCATGGGCGATAATCACAAAGGCACTGCCGTCATTTCGGCGCACTAATGCCTTCAATTTAAAAATCTGCCTTTTATCCACCACACAAAGCAGCACAGAAATTGGCGCGCGGCTATACCCACCCTGTGCCGAAAGTACTGTAACTCCGCGTTCCAGCCCAGTCAGCAGCGCTTGTGTTACCGCTTGTTGCTCACGCGTGATAATCAGCACCAGCTTTCTGGCGTCCGCACCGTCTATGATACGGTCGATGACTACCGTTGAGGCATAAATCATCACCGTACCATACAGGATGGTATCCATGCTGCGATAGGCTATTGCAGCCATCAGCACGACAGCGCAATCGGTAACTAAAACGATAAAACCAAACGAAAGATGCGGACGCTTTTTCTTAATCAGCATGACAATAATATCGGTACCGCCGGTCGAATCACCGTGCATGAGGATAATGCCAAGGCCGGCGCCTGCAAAAAGCCCACCAAATACTGACGCCAAAAGTGGCTCGCCGTTATAGGGCGGCACCAGCGCCGTTGTAGCATCCATTATAACGGACATGATTACCGTAATGCGCAGCGTCCGTAAGATAAAACGATGCCCGAGTATTCGCCAGCCCAGCAGCAGCAACGGAATATTCAATGCAAGGCTGACCGTGCCAATTGGCAGACCAAACAAGATAAAAAGCACCGATGCAATACCTGAAAGACCGCCGCCAACAATACGGTTGGGTGCGGAGAATACGCATATTCCCAACGCCAACAGCGCTGCGGCGGCGGTTTCAGTAAGAAATTCAGTTTTGAGGTAATGCCACGTCTTCGATGTCGGGGTTCTGCCTTGCTTCATGCGAATCCCCGTCCAAAATCATTTTAAACAATGTACGAATACGCTGCTGATTTCCGCCGAGATATAACCACCCGAACAGCGCTTCAAGGCCTGTCGCAGTGCGATATTCACCGGCAGAAGTGTGACGTGGCGGCGTCACACCGTTTGCGTTGCGACCACGCTTAAACACCGTCATCTCCGCCTCGGTGAGGGCGCGCGAAATCACGGTAAAACCGCGCGCTTGCGCAGTCGCCCGCACCATCTCCACCGCAAGGGTATGCAGCTTGTTGGCCGAAAGGCTAGTATAGCGATTGACAATCTCTTCGCGCACCAACATCTCATATACGCCGTCTCCGACAAAAGCCAGTGTCAAAGGGTTAATTAGCCTGAGATCAGGCGCTTTTTCTGCATTCAGCATACAACAGCTCCTTATCTCAGATAATCAAATTCAAAACCGTCGATGTCAACGGTATCGCCCTCTTTGATGCCCATTTCCTCCAGCTTGTCGATGATGCCGCTACTACGCAGCGAACGCTGGAGATATTGCAGCGATTCATAGTCGTCCATATTAACCGAGCTGAGAATATAAGGCAGCCAGCTCGCTTTAATATAGTATATCCCATCATCGCTACGAGTAATCTCAAACTGACGTCGCCCGGTAGAATCCGTGTCGATTTCCGGCAGCGGATCGGGTTCATAGCGCAGCACTGGCGGCAGTTTATCCAGTTCGGCAGCAACTGCATTCTTTAGAGGCTCTATGCCCTGATTGGTCGCAGCAGAAATCGAGAACACTCGATAACCGCGCTGTTCCAGTGCTTTTGTAAAGCTGTCCACTTGTTCAGGCGATGCAATATCACACTTGTTGGCAGCCACCAGCATCGGCCGCTCGGCCAATGCCTCCGAAAAATTGGCCAGCTCACGATTAATCAAATTGAAGTCATCTAGGGGGTCTCTCCCCTCGCAACCTGAGACATCCACGACGTGAACCATCAGACGGCAGCGTTCTACATGGCGCAAAAACTCATGCCCCAATCCAACGCCTTCTGAAGCGCCCTCAATCAGTCCAGGGATATCCGCCATGACATAACTTTTTTCTGTATCCACCCGCACAACACCCAGCACCGGTGTTAGCGTAGTGAAATGGTAGTTGGCAATTTTGGGCTTGGCCTCGCTCACCATCGAAATCAGCGTCGATTTGCCCACATTCGGGAAACCTACCAATCCGACATCAGCCAACAGCTTTAATTCAAGCTGAACGTCAAATTCCTCGCCCGGCATGCCCGGCTTTGCAAAGCGCGGTATCTGCCGAGTGGGTGTAGCAAAATGCTGGTTGCCCCAACCACCGCGTCCGCCCTTGGCGATAACCACCGGCGCATCGTCCGAGATGTCGGCTAGCAGCCTGCCTGATTCGCGCTCACGTATCAGCGTGCCCATTGGCACACGAACGACAAGATCCTCGGCATTTTTGCCGCTGCACTGGCGGCGACCGCCCGGCTCACCTTCGGGAGCAAAATAACGAGTCTTATATTTAAACTCCATCAGAGTGGTTTTGTTGGTATCGGCCACAAACACGACATTACCGCCACGTCCGCCGTCGCCACCGTCCGGGCCGCCTGCCGCGACATATTTTTCACGGTGGAACGACACACAACCGTCGCCGCCCTTGCCGCCCTTTATTTTAATAAACGCCTTATCAATAAACATGCTTTTCCCTCCTTTGTGGGGGCGCACACCAATAGTTTTGCCCATCGGGTGCGGGTTATCCTGCTCACAGCGTGTGTTCAGAAAAGAGTAAGCCGAACGACTTTCAAAACCGGTCCGGTTGCTAAGAGACACTCTGCCCGGCTCATTCTCTACGAATTGCTGCAAAACCATCATCATTCCATTTTGTAATAATAGTGCGTCGCCCCAGACCACCAGATGGATCAAAAGTGCGTCACAAGGCCACAACACAGAAAAATCCCGAGCGAACGCTCGGGATTTTTGTTCGTAAGCTTAGTTCTCTGCCGCGTAGACCGAAGCCTTCTTACGGTCACGGCCGAGGCGCTCAAAACGGAGCGTTCCGTCAGAAAGCGCGAACAGAGTGTCATCCGAACCGATTCCGACATTCTCGCCGGGATGGATGTGGGTGCCTCTCTGACGAACCAGAATATTGCCAGCCTTTACAAACTGACCGTCGGCACGCTTCACGCCTAGTCGTTTGGACTCGGAGTCGCGACCGTTTTTAGTTGAGCCAACGCCCTTCTTATGTGCCATTGGTTTTGCACCTCCAGTAAATAAATGGTTTAGATTTCTTTAAGCATTAATCGCGGTGATTTCAAGCTTGGTATAGGGCTGTCTGTGGCCCATCTTACGCTTGGAATCCTTCTTGGAGCGGTAGGTGAAGACGGTGATCTTCTTGCCCTTACCGTTCTTCAGAGCCTTGGCAACAACCTTAGCTCCCGCTACGGTGGGGGTGCCCACAACAGCGCTGTCATCCTTGCCAACAACGAGAACGTTGTCGAACTCGATGGTTTGGTCGACCTCAATGTCGAGTTTTTCGACGAAAATCACGTCGCCCTGAGCGACACGGTACTGCTTACCGCCGGTAGTGAATACTGCGTACATGTTACACCTGCTTATCTGTTCAGTCTCGCTGCTTTCAGGCGTCACCTTTGATTAAAAAAAGGTATACTTATAACCTGAAACATGCGGCAAAAATTATAGTATCATAGACTTTTGGCTTTGTCAAGGCATTTTTCTGCCTTTTACAACATTTTGACAACGCTAACCTTTGTCAATGCTGATATGAACATAGACATCAAAATAAAACTTATTTGATTATAATACTTGCAATCAAAACACCCAGTACAAGGCCGTAGACTGTTGAACTCCACGGATTAGACGTGATTAGACAGCGCCCGGAAGCACAGCCCACAAAATAATAGTACAGATAACCTGCCAAAGCACCAACAGCACCGCCAATTACATAGCCTAAAATTTTCATAGCACTCACCTCACTGGCTTAATGCTATCAAAAACCACTTAATAAGACTGTGACTCAATCACAATAGCCGCAAAACGGTCTGTTTTACACTTCGTGTATTTTTCGAGCAAGGAGTTATGTCTTAATCCTGACTGCGGCTCGCTTCATCAGCACTCTCTGTATCATGATCTTCGGACATAGTCTCTTCCGGCTGCAATTGCTCGGTTGTAGCAGTTTGGGTGCTATCTGCAGTCTCTGTCGCATCTGCCGGCTCAGGCGTCGTCAGTAACATCCACGCCGGTGCGGTACCATCGGCCAGCTTTTTGTACACTGCAAGCCAGAGCACCACGGCAAACACCACCATGCAGCCTGCTAACAGCTGAGAGACACGAATGCTGCCGGCAGTCAGGCTGTCGGTGCGCAATCCTTCAATGACCGCGCGGCCTAGGCCGTTGATGAAAAAGTACATCAACGTCAGCTCACCGTTAAATCTGCGCCGTTTGGTGTACCACACGATAAATAAAAAGCCCAGCATCGTCCATGCCGATTCATAGAAAAAGGTGGGATGCACCGGTATGTCGCTCATCTGTAATACCTGATCGGGCGTAAAGCCCGGTAGCAAATCGGGGTGCATGTGAAAATAATTGTCTATAACCGGGCTGACCATGCGCCACGGACCTTCATAATAGCCGCCAAACGCCTCAATGTTGACAAAATTGCCCCAGCGCCCGATTGACTGCCCTAATAACAAACCGCCCAGCGAGGCATCCAGTGCCCGCACCACCGGAAGCTTCCAGCGGCGGCACAGCAGATAACCGCAGAGAATTGCCGCGATAATGCCGCCGTAAAAAGCGATGCCGCCCTTCCATATCTGAATAATCTCTTCGGGGTGCAGCTTATAATAATCCCACGAAAAAGCAACATAGTAGGCCCTCGCACCCAGCATGCCCGCGATGATTGCATAAAGAAAAACGTCGCTGAGCTTCTCTTTGTCAACACCGAACTGAGCGGCGCGCCAGGTGGCGTAAATGACGCCGAGTGCGATGCCAGTCACCACAATGATGCCGTACCAGTAAATAGTGAACGGCCCGATAAAGACCGCTACCCGTGAGATGGAAAAATCCAAACCTAAACCGGGAAACGCCAACTTTGCAGCGGTATCAGCACTGGCCAAATGGATAAATGAATCCATGTTTGTCCCCTCTTTTCTGTCTAATCCCGTACTACCGAGAGCGCGCAGCGCGCAGGGTCAAAATTCTCACGCAGAAAAGCCTGCGCGTCATTCAAAGTCAATTCGTCGATCAGCTCCAACGGTTCATAGGCGCTAAAGTCCGCGAGAGACGCCAGCACCATCATACCCGCCATCGCCTCAACCGAGCTATAAACGCCGGCATAGCGGCCGTAGGCGGCGCGGCGCGCACGTTCAAAAGCTTCGGCCGAAATGCCATTTTGCTGTAACTCTTCCACACCTTTTAAAATACGCGCAAATACCTCGTCGGGGTTTCTTGATTCGCCAGAGAAAATGTTCACAAGATAATTGGGACCCGCCATCACCTCGGAGCCAAAGCTAGCATTAATCAGCCCCTCGTCGTAAAGTGTACGGTAAAGCTCGGTCGACTCACCCACGGCCAGATCGCAAACAATCTCACCGGTCACCTGCGCGAGAATATTCTCGCGGTAGCTTTTCGGGGTACCCTTAAAGCCAATTTGGAACAACGGAGTCGCAACCTCAAGCTTTTGTTCGACCCGACGCTCACGCACCGACTGGGGTTCGTCAACTTCGCGCGTGCGAACCGTCACCGGTGCGGCAGGCAATAAAATTTTATCACAGGCCTTAATCACCGTGTCAATGTCGAAGTTGCCGGCGACCGACAGCACCATATTGTTCAGGTTATAAAACGCGTTGTAGCAACGATAAAGCAGTTCGGCGGTAATCTCAGAAATCGACTCCACCGTTCCTGCGATATCCACTCGAATCGGATGGTTATGATACAGCGCCCCGAGCAGGTTAAAATATACGCGCCAGTCGGGATCGTCGTCGTACATTCTGATCTCTTGCCCGATGATACCCTGTTCCTTCTGTACCGTTTTTTCAGTGAAATAGGGCTTTGTAACAAGATTCAATAGAATTTCAATCGACTGGTCAAAATTATCGGTGCAGCCAAAAAGATAGGCCGTACGATCAAACGAAGTGTAGGCGTTGGCAGAAGCACCGGTTTTGGCATACTGCTCAAAGGCATCCCCCTCTTCGCTTTCAAAGAGCTTATGCTCTAAAAAGTGCGCGATGCCATTGGGCACAGTGGTGTATTCTTCGTCGCCGATTGCAAACGAATCATCTATCGAACCACAGCGAGTGGCAAACAGCGCATGTGCGCCTGAAAAGCCCTCCATCGGGCAAAGCATCAGCGTCAGACCACTGGGGTGGACGATGCGGGTATAGCTCTCCTCCAAACGGCGGCAAGCAACAGTTTCACTAAGCATCTACCGATTCCTCCTTTGAAGTGAGCAGATAAATCGCATCAAGCCGAATTTTTTTGGCAGCCTCAATCACCTGCTCTCGGGTTACGGCATCAATCGCACGCATCTCCTCTTCAGGCGTGGCAACTTCATCTGATAAAATGCGGGAGATATACCATTCCTCCAAAGTGCCGGGATAATCCGACACGGCGCGCAGGCTGTTTTTAATCTGAAGGCGGGTATTTTCAAGTGTTTCATCATCAAAATTGCCGTTTCTAATCTCATCAAGCTGCACAAGTATTTCTTTTTTAGCACTTTCAATGTTTTCTTTTTCCACGCCGCAATCCACGAACATGACGGCCGAGCTACGATCATAGCGTGCCGCACAATAATAGCAAAGCGACAATTTCTCTCGTACGTTCAAAAACAACTTCGAAGACGGCGTGCCGCCATAAAGCGCCGTCATCAGGCGCATGGCAGACTGCTCGGCCATATTACCGCGTTTATCACTGCGGAAGCCCAGCACCATCTTGGACTGTGCCACATCGAGGTATTCCACCTTTTTAAGCGTCTCTTCACCCGCAGGGCAAATTTTCGCGTCTGTAAAGGGTTGCGGCGCTCTTGTCATACCAGCAAAGGCCTTTTTCATGACCTCTGAAGCAGCCGAAGGGTCGCCCGAACCGACAAACATAATCTCAACGGCGGCGGTATCCAAAAGCCTGCGGTAAGCTTCAGCCGCGTCTTTTGGGGTAAGTTTTTGGGCCTGCTCCACCGTGCCATATTTTTGCAGTGCTGCGGAATCATTGCGGCCCATGAGCATCCGGCACTGGGAGAGTGCATAGCTGCGCTTGTCGTTTATCAGGCTCTCTATCGTATCAATCAAATTCTGACGCTCTAGGAAAAATTCCTTTCGGTCAAAAACGCCGTCTTCAATCAACGGCTCCATCAGCAGCTCGCGCAGCAGCGTGGCCGCCTGCTGCACCAGCGCTTCCCCGCCGAGAGTAAAACGGTCATCAAGCATTTTTATGCCCAGTGTAATAATCTGGTTACCCCCGCTTTTACTGACGTCGGCAGCAAGCGAGGCGCCATACATCGCGTCAAGACGGCGGTTGAGCTGAGTAAAATCTTTGCAACTTTGGCTGCCCTTGCGCAGGAGAAACGGTAATATGGCATTGCAGCTCACCGTCTGCGCGTCAAGCGGCACAATCAGGTTAATTGAAATCCGGTTATGCTTAAATTTAGGATCGCTTAACACTGACAGGTTAACGCCGCGCGAGAGCGCGGTACGAATCAGATTTGTCGTCATCAATACCTCTCCAACCTTTTCATGTCTTATTTCATAAATTTTCATTTTGTCATTGTATCACAGATTTATGAACATTTCCAGCATTATACTAAACACTAGCTAAAGCGCGAATGGATTTGCGCAAACAGTTTTTGAGTCTGTCAAGGCAGACGGGCTACCGCCCTGCAAGGAGGATAACAAAGACAGGCGCAAAATTAAACGCAAAGGCATCGTGGTTTTTAGGCAGTATTTTGTATTAGTCTGCACCAAAATCCGCTTTAGAATGCACGGACAAAAGCCGCCCCGCAAAATGATGATAAAAATCATTCTGCAGCGCGGCTTTTTAATCGGCTTTAAGCGCGTGGTGGGACGTCGTCGTTCGACGAAGCCTCTTCGCCAAGCAAAGACTCTGTGATAGTGTCGTCAGACGTTGTAACATCAGTCTTATCGATAACAGCTACTTCGTCCGCTTTATCGTTTCCAGCGGCAGGAGCGGCTGTGTTCTTTTTAACAGAAGTCATTTCACCCGTGGACATCAGGCTTTCAAAATCCTCTGCGTCGATCTTCTCGCAGCGAATGAGCGTTTCTGCAATCAGCACCAGCTGATCCATATGCTCAACGAGATTTTTCTTTGCCAGTTCAAAGCCCTCTTCAACCAAATTGCGAATCTCGTTATCAATTTCAGAGGCAACCTCTTCGGAATAGTTGCGGGACTGGTTGAAATCACGCCCTAAGAACACTTCACTCTGGTCATGACCGTAAACAACCGGCCCAAGCTTTTCAGAAAATCCGTAGCGAGTAACCATTGCGCGGGCGATGGCGGTAGCGCGTTCAATATCATTGGAAGCACCGGTCGATATATCGTCGAGTACCAGTGCCTCAGCCACACGACCACCCAGCAGGGTGATGATATTCTCCTTCATCTCCTTACGGGTATGGTAGCTCTTGTCCTCAGTGGGCAGGCTCATGGTAAAGCCGCCCGCCATACCGCGAGGAATGATCGACACCTGATGCACCTTGTCGGCGGTATCCATATAATAAGTGACCACCGCGTGACCCGCCTCGTGATAAGCGGTAAGTCTCTTATCCTTTTCGGTGATGAGACGCGACTTCTTCTCGGGGCCTGCAATAACCTTGATGGTTGCTTCCTCGACGGTTTCCATCGTGATAGCCTTCAGGTTCTTTCTGGCAGCCAACAGAGCCGCCTCGTTGAGAACATTCTCAAGGTCAGCGCCGGTGAAGCCAGCGGTGGTGGAAGCAATGGTCTTCAGGTTAACATCGGGGCCTAGCGGTTTATTTTTAGAATGAACCTTCAAGATTTCTTCGCGGCCCTTTATATCGGGATAACCCACAACAATCTGACGGTCAAAGCGACCCGGGCGCAGCAGTGCTGGATCAAGGATATCCCGGCGGTTGGTCGCAGCAACGACAATGACACCGGTATTGGAGCCGAAGCCGTCCATCTCGACCAGCAGCTGGTTTAAGGTTTGTTCACGCTCGTCATGACCGCCGCCCAAACCTGCGCCACGCTGGCGACCAACAGCGTCGATCTCGTCGATGAAGATGATGGCAGGGGCGTTCTTTTTTGCCTGCTCAAACAGGTCGCGAACACGCGAAGCGCCGACGCCGACAAACATCTCAACAAAGTCGGAACCGGAAATTGAAAAGAACGGCGCGCCCGCCTCACCCGCAACAGCACGAGCCAGCAGGGTTTTACCAGTTCCGGGAGGGCCAACAAGCAGCACACCCTTGGGAATGCGCGCGCCGAGCGTATTAAACCGCTCCGGCGATTTTAAGAACTCGACCACCTCGACCAGTTCAGCTTTTTCTTCGTCCGCACCGGCGACATCGGCGAAGGTAACGCGGCGACCCTGGTCGGGAGTGCGCGCCTTAGCCTTGCCAAAGCCCGAGATATTGCCGCCTCCGCGCGATTGCTTAATGGTGAACCACCACAACGCGCCCATGGCGAGAATAAGCAGCAGTGTCGGCAGGTACGAAACCCAGAACGGCATCGTCGCAATCGGTATTAGTTCATGGGGTATTCTATCGCTGGGATTCTCACGGTTATATTCCTCAACCTTTTCCTGCACCGTGTTGATGAACAAATTGGTGTTGGGCACTGTATAGATTTTCTCTTCGGTTTCGCCCTTCAATTTGAATTTGAGTTCGCCGGTACCGAGGTCAAAGGTATATTCCTGAACTTTATTGTCGTCAAAAAACGCGACAATTTCGGAATATTTATAGGGGCTCTCTTTGTTGCTCAGACCGAACGTACTGCTGGCAATAAGCACAAGCGCAATCAGCACGGCAACATAAATAATAATGCCACGGTTATTTTTAGGGTTGAAGCTGTTGCGCGGGTTCTGCCCCGGGCCCTGATTGGGGTTTTTATTTGGCTGGTTAGAATTATTCAATCGTTACACTCCCTGCTAAAATTTATTCTTCATATACGCAGGGCTTGAGAATGCCCACATACGGTAGATTGCGATATTTTTCGTCGAAGTCCAGGCCGTATCCGACCACAAATTCATCCGGGACGGCAAAGCCTTTGTAATCTGGCACAATGTTGACACGGCGACGTTCAGGCTTATCAAGCAAGGTCGCAATACGAATGCTTTTGGCATCCTTGGCGCCGATATGCTCTTTGAGATAAGCAAGCGTCATGCCAGAGTCGAGAATATCCTCGACAATCAGAATATCCCTGCCAGTGAGCACCTCGTCAAGGTCTTTAATAATTTTGACGACACCGGTGGTCTTGACGCCGCTGCCGTAACTGGAGACAGACATAAAATCAATTGAGGCCGGAATGGTAATGGCACGCATCAAGTCGGCCATAAATACCACCGAACCTTTGAGTACGCTGACCAGCATCAGGTTTTTGTCCTTATAATCCTCTGAAATCTGACGTCCTAGCTCCGCAACCTTATTCTTGATTTCCTCTTCAGAAATAAGTACCTTCTGAATATCATTTTGCACTTTTTGTCATTCCTCCTGTATTCTGATCAGCACTGCGCGCCGGGTATTCCGTGAAATGGCGGCCCGTTCGCTGACGCCAAGCCCTTCGATCCAGACGGGCCCTTTTTCATCGCTCAGGACAGCTAAGCCATCTCTGAGCAGCGCTGGAACGGTCATTGCATTGAGCAGTTTTTTTAGCGATTGTGTGCAATTATGCCCAACAAGCGCAATTCTATCACCAGCCGCACGCGGGCGCAGGGTGATAATCTCATTTATTCTATCACAGTCAATTGCGTTTTTAAATTGCAAACTACGGTTATTTACAAAAAATTTTATCTCTGTTATATCAATTTCGCATATTTGAAGAAAAACACCCTCATTTAGCGGGATTTTTATTGGTATCGTCGTCTCAGAGAGCGAAATTTGCCGTTCTTCAAGCCTTGGCGGCTTAAACAGTGTCTCAAGAAAAAGAGCTTCGCCGTCACAGCGCAGCGTGTTGCAGCCATCGAGCGAAACGCCCCCGCTGCCCACCAGCACCAGCTCGTCGACCAGTGCCAGTCGGTCAGCGTCGTAGCGCTGACCTGCTGTAAGCAGCATTTCTTTATAACAGCGCAACCGAACCGGTTTGGGCTGACTTATCAACGCCGCGCGCGACCATTTTGGCCGCCGTGGTAAAAGCGGTACCAAGCGTTTGGCCCAGTCCGGTAGAATTACAGGCGTTTCAGGCATAGCGGCCGCAGCTAACGCCTGCGCCGTCATCTGTCCCAAAAGCACTTTATCCGCCTGCAAAGCGTCAACAGTACGGCGCACCGCCTGCTCAAAGGACGGGTTGAGTGCCTTTAACAACGGTATCAGCGTATGTCGAATGCGGTTGCGCTTGTAATCATTTGAATGGTTGGTCGAATCAGTGACAAAATCCTGTCCCTGTTCTTTAAGATACTCCTCCACCTCATCGCGGGTACAGTTGATCAGCGGACGTATGATGTTATTTCTGACGGGTGGAATGCCGCACAGCCCCTCGAGCGCCGCGCCGCGCGTCAGATTCATCAGCAGCGTTTCGGCATTGTCAGAAAGAGTATGTGCTGTCGCAATTTTAGCGTCAGAATCAAGACTTTGCAGTGCTTGATACCGAAGGTCGCGCGCCCCCTCTTCGGTACCACAGCCATTTTGGGCGCAATAGGACAACACATCGACGTTTTTCACGACTAACGAAATACCCAGCCGACTGCAAAGCGCCCCGCAAAAACGCTCGTCACGAAGGCTTTCTTCCCCACGCAGATTATGGTTGATGTGGCAGGCCGAAAGCGTAATGCGTAATTCGTCTTTAAGAGAATATAAAACGCAAAGCAGGGCAACCGAATCCGCCCCGCCGGAAAGCCCGACAATGACGTTTTCGCCCTGCTTGAGCATATGGTGTGATTGAATGGTCTTTAAAACGCTATCCTTCATCCCGTACAAGCTCCGGTGTCGTGAAAGTCGTGTGCGCGCCATCCCAACCGAATTTGACACTTCCGGTTGTGCCATGGCGGTTTTTAGCCACGATACATTCGGCTTCGCCCTGTGGCACGTTGGGGTCGTCTTTGGCGTAGTAGGCCGCGCGGTAAAGCATCATGACAATATCGGCGTCCTGCTCGATCGAGCCGGATTCACGAAGATCCGACAGCATCGGCCGCCGGTCAGTACGTGTTTCAGGTCCGCGCGAAAGCTGCGACAGCACGATAACCGGCACATTGAACTCCTTCGCCATAATTTTAAGTGAACGCGTCATCTCCGAAACCTCTTGAACGCGGTTTTCGCTGCGGCGTTTGGAGCCGTCGCCACCGGTCATGAGCTGAAGATAATCGATTACAACCAGCGAGACGTCGCGCAGCCTTCGCAGCTTGCCCTTCATTTCGCCAATATGTATACCTGCTGTATCATCCAAATAAACAGGTAGCGGTGTCAGCCTTTGTGTGGCGACCGCAATTTTCTCCCAGTCCTCTAACGATATATTGCCACGATGCAAATTTTCTGAAGCGATAAGCCCCTCGGAGGAAATCAGGCGCTCCACGAGCTGCTCGTTACTCATTTCCAGCGAAAAAATAGCAACTCTGCGTTTTTGCTTCGCAACATTCAACGCAAGGTTTAACGCAAAAGCAGTTTTACCCATACCGGGACGAGCCGCCAATACTATAAGGTCGGATTTGTTCAAGCCCATAATAACGTTATCCAGCAGCGGGTATCCGGTTGGAATGCCGACATACTGTTCGCGGTCCTCACCGCTTAAACGCTGCAAACGATCATAGGTTCCCGCGATGACGTCCTTGATATGCGTAAAGCCGGAGGAATCTCGCCCCTGTCGCAGATCATATATTCCCTGCTCGGCCATATCCATGAGCAAGTTTGCGTCTGTATTGCCCTCGCGCGAAGCGCCGATAACCTGCTCAAAGGTAGAAATTAGGCTGCGCAAATAATATTTTTCCCGAACGATACGGGCATAGGCTTCTGCGTTACCGGCAGTGGGCACCACCTGCGCTAACTGCGTCAGATAAATTTTCGCATCCTGGTCGGTCGGGAAAACATCCTCCCGGCAGACCTGCTCTAAAATCGTAATAAAGTCTATCGTCTCAGAGGCGATAAACATCCGCATAATAATCGAAAAAATATCCCGGTGCTGTTGACGATAAAAACTTTCAGGTTTTAGGTATTTGAGCACCTCCGGTACGCACTGCGAATCGATGAGCACCGCGCCGAGCACCGACTGCTCCGCCTCAAGATTATAAGGAAGTTCCTGTGGCGTTGCGCCGAAATAGTTATCAAATTTATTCTCCACCCCAAGATCTCCTTTGCCTGAATCAATCTAAAAGCGCAATAGAAACTGACCGCTGGCAGTCAATAAACCGCAGCGATTATAATGGGCAATTGTACCTACTCACAAACAATAACTTTTGTTTTTGCCGCGATGCCCGCATGCAGCTTGACAATCGCTTCATACTCTCCGTAGGTCTTGATGTCCCCGTCGATCGAAACCTTTTTCTTATCAACCACCGTACCGAGCTGCTCGGTCATGGCATCTGCAATTTCCTTGGTAGTAACAGCGCCGAACAGCTTGCCGCCTACGCCCGCCTTTGCGTGTACCTTAACAGTCATGGCGTTGAGCTTCTTGGCCAGCGCCTCAGCATTCTGACGCTCAACCTCCGCGTGATGAGCTGCAGAATCCTGCTTGGCCTTCATTTCACCCACCGCCTGGGGGGTAGCGGGTTGCGCCAGCTTTTTAGGTAGCAAAAAGTTGCGAGCATACCCATCCGAAACCTCGCGAAGTTCTCCCTTTTTACCGGTTCCCTTAACATCCGCTAATAAAATTACCTTCATTTTAGTGTACCTCCAGCGTTTAAATTTAAACAGCAAGTTAGGCAATATGATTTTGCTGTGTGTAGTCCTCGATTGCTTCAAGTAGCTTTTGGCGCGCGTCCTCCATCGAAATGTCCGGAATCTGGGTCGCAGCCATAGTCTGATGTCCGCCGCCGCCGAGGGCCTCCATGATGACCTGAACGTTCATCTTACCCATTGAGCGTGCAGAAATTGATATGCCATCATCATATTCATAAAGTACAAACGATGCATCCACACCGCTGATATTTAACAGTTCATCAGCTGCCTGTGGCGCAACAAGCTTGATATTTTCACTCATTGCAGTCGCTGTGGCGATAGCGCAGCGGTGGTATATTTCTGCCGAGGAAACCACCCGCGCCCGCCGCTGGTAAAATTCCATCGACGAGGAAAATAACTTACGTACCTCAACAGTATCCGCACCCTGACGCCGCAAATAGGCCGCCGCCTCAAAAGTTCGCACACCGGTACGGATGACAAAATTTCGGGTGTCGAGCATAATGCCGGCCAAAAGCGCCTCCGCTTCCACACGGGTGATGCGATGCTTATCGCCGAAATACTGTATCAGTTCGGTCACCATTTCAGAAGCTGAGGACGCATAGGGTTCATGATAAAAAATAACCGCGTTGTCGATATAGCCCACCATGCGGCGGTGATGGTCGATGATGGCGACATTTTTACACGCGCGGTAAATCTCAGAAGATTCCAGCACGTGTTCAAGATGCGTGTCCACAATGATGAGCAGCGTGTTGGGGGTAATGGTATCCATAATGTCAAACGGGTTTAAGAAGCTATTTTCGTAGCCGTTCTTCTCTAAGCGCTCAATCAGTGTATTAACAAGGTTGCGCGAGCGATTAATGGCGATTACAGCCGGCTTACCCATCTGGCGAATCGGCCGCAACAGGCCGACCGCAGCACCCAGGCTGTCCAGATCTGCAAACTTGTGCCCCATAATAATAACATTGGAGCTTGAGTTGATCAGTTCGGCCAGCGCGGTTGCAACAATGCGAGTCTTGACCTTGGTGCGTTTTTCAATACCCTTAGAAACGCCGCCGTAAAAATCGTAGCCGCTAGGCGTCTTGACAGCGGCCTGATCACCGCCGCGGCCCTGCGCCATATCCAGCGCTTGACGCGCCGCTTGTTCGCCCTCGGGATATGAATCAACATTTCTTGCAACGCCAATCGACAGCGTCACCGGGATTTTATCCACACTTGAAAGCGCACGTACACGGTCGAGCAGCGCAAAGCGCTTTTCGACAATACCGGGCATGTGCCGCTCCTCGATAACCGCAAAAAACCGGTCGCGATCAGTCTTTATGACAAAGCCGTCGTGGTCACCGACAAACTGCTCAATAACATATTCGACCTGTGCCATCAGCTGAGAACGCTCATTTTCTTTGGCATCCTGTAGTGCTTCATCGAGACTGTCTATCATGATGGCCATCATCGAGGGGCGTGACGCCCAGTATTGTGCCGCGTCGCATTTTAAGTCAGTGTCGTCGCACAGGTAATAGACAAATAGCGAACGTCCGGCCTCCGATGTTAGATTTTTGCCGCTACCACGAGTGCTACGGGCCGAATAAACAGTGTAAGAACGATCTTTAAACTCAATAGAAAAACAGCCGTCCTCGCTGTCGATCTCGCCGAGAATTTCGCTAATAGGATGACCGTAGCGCTCACCCTCAGTAAACAGGTGCGTACGGCAGTAGTCATTATACCAAAGCAGCTCCCCCTTATCATCTGCCACCATAACCGGCATGGGCAGCGACACGAGCGTGTCGGTCTGCATTTTGCTGATTTCTTGACCAATCTGGGTGACAAAGCGATCGACCTCGCGGTCGGCTCGAAGCATGTAAATCAGTGCCAAACCAAGCGAAAGCAAAGAAATGGACACCACAGTATAAAAATAGGTAATATTAAAATACAACGCCGCCAGCGAAACCGCAGCCAGCTCAAACAGCATTAGATAAAAGACAGGCCGATAAAGCCTATTTTTTTGTCTCATCACATTCTCCTATGTCAAAAGTCTAAAACGTGGTTAACAGGTGACGTGCTGATTAATTATAACATCTTTGTTCTAAAATGGCAAAACAAAATCGGTCTGCCGAAAGTTGCTTTTTGGCAGACCGATTACTGTGCAATGCCGGACTACGGCACCTGTATTTCCTGTATAATTGGCAAAATCAGCGGCCGACGCTTGGTCTTATTATAGAGGAAGCCGCCGAGCTGATCTCGAACCGCCTGCTTAAGATTGGACCATTCCCTGCCGCCCTGTGCGTTGGTAGCTGTCGAGCTAAGCGCCTGCTTGCAAACCTGCTTGGCACTGTTTAGCAGCTCCTCAGATTCACGTACATATACAAATCCACGCGAGACGATATCCGGCCCGGAAATGACAGCGCCGGTCTTAGCATCAATCGCTGCAACAGCAATGATCAATCCCTCTTCAGCTAAGAGTCTGCGGTCGCGCAGCACGATGCTGCCTACATCACCGATGCCGCTTCCGTCGACCATGACGGCACCGGATTGCACCGTCGCCACAGCCTTGGCCGAATTCTCGGTCAACTCAATAACGCGGCCGGTTTCGCTGACGACGATATGATCGGGTTTAACACCCATCTCAATAGCCAACTCGCGATTTTTAACCAGATGCTTGTATTCACCGTGCACCGGAATAAAATACTTTGGCTTAATCAGTCCTAAAATGGTGCGAATTTCCTCACGGCAGGCGTGACCCGACACATGGATGCCCATGGTGCTTTCGTAGATCACTTCAGCGCCCAGCACCATAAGGTCATTGATGACCTTGCCGACCAGCTTTTCGTTTCCAGGAATCGGCGTGGCAGAGATGATGATGAAATCATGCCCTGTGACATTGATTTTACGGTGGTCACCACGCGCCATTCGGGTAAGCGCACTCATTGGCTCGCCCTGGCTGCCGGTGGTGATGATGACAACATTTTCATCCGGAATGCCGCGCATGTGGTCGACGTCGATAACCGTGTCCTTTGGCGCTTTAAGATAGCCCAGTTCCATGGCCTTTGCCGTTACATTCTCCATGCTGCGCCCGGAAACAACAACCTTACGGCCGTGACGCACAGCGGTATCAATGACCTGCTGGATGCGATGCACATTAGAAGAAAACGAAGCGACAATAATCCGGCGGTCCCCCGCCTTTTTAAACAACATCTCAAACGATTCGCCCACGCGGCGCTCGCTCGGCGTCATACCGGGGCGTTCAGCGTTGGTCGAGTCGGACATCAGCGCAAGCACACCGTGGCGACCCAGCTCGCCGAAGCGCGCAAGATCAATCATTTGGCCGTCAACCGGCGTGTAGTCGATTTTAAAGTCACCGGTATGCACAAGCGTGCCGGCGGGTGTAAAGATCGCAAAACCGCAGGCGTCCGGAATGGAATGGTTGACCGCGATGAACTCCACCGAAATGGCCCCCATCTTGACAACATCCCCCGCCTTTTGAACATTGAGCTTTGCGCTGTTCAGGATACCGGCTTCCTTGAGTTTGCCTTCCACCAGTCCAATGGTCAACCGCGCCGAATAAACGGGCACGTTAATCTCTTTTAACAAGTAGCTCAGGGCGCCGATATGGTCCTCATGACCGTGGGTCAAAAAGACGCCACGTACCTTTTCCTTGTTTTTGACCACATATGAGAAATCCGGAATCACAAGGTCGATACCCGGCATGTCATCATCCGGGAAAGCTAGACCGCAATCGATGATCACCATATCATTTTTGTATTCGATAGCCGTCATATTTTTACCGATTTCGCCCAGACCGCCAAGCGGAATAATGCGAACCGGGGTTTTATCCGCTGCATCCTTCTTTTGTCCACGGCGATTTTTTGGCTTTTTGGCCTCAACCGGCACAGTGGCAAGTGGCGCTGCTTCGTTTACCGTCTGCGCAACATCAGACTTTTTGGGTCTACCGCGTCGGCGGCTAGCGGGCTTTTGCGGTTGAGTCGCCAAGGTAGGCTGCTCAGTGCGGTTATCGCCCTTTTGTTCAAATATCTCTTTCTTAGTAAGCGGTTTTCTGGGCCGGTGTGTCCCTTCGACCTGCTTTTTCTGGGGCTGCTCCTGCGTCTGCTGAGGTGCGGCAGCCTTCTGGGCGTCTAAATCCACCTTTCCATACAAGCCAGTTTCAGTTATAACAACATTTTCAGAAGCTTGTTGGCGGTTTTTAGGCGCAAATCTTGAGCGCCGGGAGAAATTGTTTTTTCCCTCGGCGGACGTTTTGTTTTTTGTTTCAGGCACAAATAATCCTCCATATTCTATTTTTCATAATTTAATATGTAAGTTTCGCCGCCATTTCCGGTCAACGACGAAAAAAAACAAATCCAATATCAAAACGGTATTCACCGTTAATATAAACGATATAGTTCTACAATTGAATTATTATATTCGCTACTACCAAATTTGTCAAGTAAATGCCCTTAAACGGCACATTACTATTGTGTACGGAGTA
Organism: Oscillospiraceae bacterium MB24-C1; assembly: GCA_030913685.1. Classification (NCBI taxonomy): domain Bacteria; kingdom Bacillati; phylum Bacillota; class Clostridia; order Eubacteriales; family Oscillospiraceae; species Oscillospiraceae bacterium MB24-C1. Next base: position 801,108 of record CP133187.1, read on the forward strand.
TAGGTGTAATATAATAGAGTTAAAACTTTATTAAAAAAATAGCACAAGTTCTGGAGGGTTTTATGTCGATACCGCAAAAGAAGGTTTCAATATTTACTGACGGCGCATGCTCCGGCAACCCTGGCCCGGGTGGTTGGGGGGCTATTCTGCGCTATGGCACCGTCGAGCGAGAGCTTTCGGGCGGAGAACGAGAGACGACAAACAACCGCATGGAGCTCACCGCTGTGATACAGGCGCTTTCAGCGCTCAAGGAGCCCTGTGACGTTACCATTTACAGCGACTCCAAATATGTCATCGACGCAGTTGAAAAAGGCTGGGCGCGTGGCTGGCGCGCACGTGGCTGGGTCAAAGCGGATAAAAAGCCTGCATTAAATGTCGATCTCTGGCAGCAGTTGCTTGAACTATTAGAGCGACACAACGCACGTTTTGTTTGGGTAAAAGGGCATAATGAACACCCTGAAAACGAGCGCTGCGATCGGCTTGCAGTAGCCGAAAGTAAAAAATTTTAAAAAATTAAACAAAGCTATTGCATTTCATACAAATAAGGTATACAATAAAGTTGACAAAAAGAGTATAGCTTCTCTGTTTTTAGGTATTCTAATGTATAAGACCGTAATTTTATAGCGCTGCGTCTGCTACGGCTCCCTTTGGTTCGGCAGGACGGCAATTTAAATAGCGATTTTCGCTCTTGGAGGATTTATCATGGAAAAACGTTTTGTTTATGCGGATAATTCCGCTACAACCGCGGTGTCCAAACCTGTGTTGGACGCTATGTTACCTTATTTGACTGAGCATTACGGCAACCCTTCGAGCGTTTATTCCAAGGGCCGCGAGGCCAAGTCCGGGCTTGACACCGCCCGTGAAAAGGTTGCCAAGGCTTTGAACGCCAAAGTCAATGAAATCTTTTTCACCTCTTGCGGAACCGAGTCGGATAACTGGGCAATAAAGGGTGCTGCTGCCGTTGGTGCTAAAAAAGGCAAAAAACACCTCATCACCACCAATTTTGAACATCATGCTGTGTTGCATTCCTTTCAGGCGCTTGAAAAACAGGGCTTTGAAGTGACATACCTACCAGTTGACAGCGAAGGGCTGATTTCCGCCGAGCAGGTTAAGGCTGCTATCCGGCCCGATACGGCGCTTGTCAGCATCATGTATGCCAACAATGAAATCGCCACCGTGCTGCCTATCGCCGAAATTGGTGCCGTCTGTCGTGCAGCTAAGGTTCTGTTCCACACCGATGCGGTGCAAGCGGTTGGCAATGTACCGATTGACGTCGTGGCTCAGAATATTGACATGCTTTCGCTGTCAGGTCATAAGATCCACGCCCCCAAAGGCGTCGGCGTGCTGTATGTCAAAAACGGTGTTGTTATCGATACCTTTATGGACGGCGGCGCACAAGAGCGTAGCCGCCGCGCCGGCACCGAAAACCTCGCCTCCATCGTGGGGCTTGGCGCTGCCATTGAGATTGCCACGACCGATATAGATGCCCGCAACGCCCACAAGAAGGAAATGCGCGATCGCCTGATCGACGGTATTTTAAAGGAAATCCCTCGTTGCCGCCTTAATGGCAGCCGCGAACACCGTTTGCCAGGCAGCTTAAACATCTCTTTCGAGGGCATTGAGGGAGAATCGATGCTGCTGATGCTTGATATGAAGGGCATCTGCGCCTCTTCCGGCTCCGCCTGTACCTCTGGCTCGCTTGATCCTAGTCATGTGTTGCTTGCCATCGGCCTGCCGCACGAGATTGCACACGGTTCGCTGCGCCTTTCTCTTAGTGACGAAAATACCATGGAGGATGTTGACTATATTCTAGCTGAGCTACAGCCCATCATCTCCCGCCTCCGTGCAATGTCCCCGCTGTGGGAAAAGTTGATGGCTGAAGAAAAGTAATCTTCCAAATAATAAGGATGTGTGATAGTTATGATGTATTCTGAAAAGGTTTTAGACCATTTTTCCAATCCGCGCAATGTAGGTGAGCTGCCCGATGCCAACGGCGTCGGCGAGGTAGGCAACGCCGTGTGCGGCGATATTATGAAAATGTATTTAAAGATTGACGAGGGCGTCATTAAGGACGTCAAGTTTAAGACCTTCGGTTGCGGTGCCGCCATTGCAACCAGTTCGATGGCTACCGAGCTTATCAAGGGCAAAACACTTGACGAGGCCCTTCAACTCTCGAACAAAGCGGTCATCTCCGCCCTTGATGGGCTGCCCCCTGTCAAGGTACATTGCTCGGTACTGGCCGAGCAGGCGGTTCGTGCCGCACTTTCGGATTATTATCGCAGGCAGGGTGTAGACCCTGAGCCGATTGTTGGCAAGATTGTGGATGATCCGCACCACTGCGATAACTGCGCAACCTGCGAAAACAACTAACACCTGTAAAGCCAAACACGGCAATTCGGTTTGTCCGATTAGATCCGCCGAATTTTCCGGCACATATCTTAATTCTAAAGCCAGCGTCTAAAAGGCGCTGGCTTTTAGCATATCTTGAAAAAATCCACCAGACAAATGTGCTTGAACGCTCTGTTTTCTTGGCAGATAATCATTGTCACAGCACCAATGTGCTGGGCGATGCTATAAAGTAAAGCCATCATTTTCATATTTTTGATACGCTTTAAATATAATGCAATATGCATTAAGCCTGCTTATATAATCGCTTTTCGTATTAGCAACCCTGTATTTGAACATGTTTCCGGGAGGCGTAAACTTTGGATAACAGCGATTTATATTCTGAAGATATTGTAGACTTTTTCATTAGAAAAGGGGCCTATTTTGAGCGCTTTATATTCGAACATCCGGGTTTCATCACCAGCCACACAATTAACGACACCTATACCATCTGTTACGCTACCCGCGACGGATATGAAGAAATGGCCCGCTTCATGGGGTCTGAACCCGGTTTGCCGAATGTTCTGGGTCTTCTGGGCCGCTCGGAGTTAGAGGCATCTGGCATTACCCAGATTCAACAGCAGCCCTATCTCGACCTAAAAGGTCAAGGAGTACTGATTGGTTTTTTGGACACAGGCATCGATTATACAAAAGACGTCTTTAAAAAGAGCGATGGCACCAGTAAAATAGAGTTTATATATGACCAGTCTATCCCGGGAACACCGCCGGATGGCTTTCCGATAGGAGCCGAATTCACCAAAGAGCAAATTAACGCTGCGCTGGCCTCAGAGTCTCCCCAAAGCGTTCTACCACATATCGACGATGCTGGGCACGGAACTTTTTTGGCATCAGTAGCAGCCGGCTCTGCCCATGGCGATTTTATTGGCGCTGCACCGGAAGCAGGCATTATCATGGTCAAACTCAAAAAAGCTTACCCGTTCATGCGTGAACAGCTATTAATACCAGAAGAACAGCAAAACGCTTTCGAATCCACATCGGTGATTCTAGGTGTGGAGTACATTATAAAAAAGGCAAGGCAACTTGATTGCCCGGTTGTCATATGCATCGGGCTTGGCTCCAATTATGATAATCATGACGGCAGCAGCCCGCTAGAAGATTATCTGTTCGATGTTTCAAACATTCCGGGGGTATGTGTCTGCGTAGCTGCCGGCAACGAGAGTCAGGCGAAGCATCACTATTACAATCGTTTTACGCGCGATAAAGCGCCCATGAACATTGATATTCAGGTGGGTCAAAACGCCGGAAATATTTTGATCACCATTACAAACCGCCTTTCTGACATCATATCAGTATCGGTACGTTCCCCCACCGGCGAGCTGGTAAAACGAGTGCCGGCCAAGCCACTGCTCACACAAGTTACAAAACTTGTGCTGGAGAAGTCGGAGGTTAGCATCTCCTATTCCTTTCCGGTAAGCAGCAGTGGTGACCAGGTGACCGTGGTCAGAATACACAATGCCACACCCGGCCTATGGACCATCACCGCCTATGGGGATTTTATCATAGATGGTTCTATTTTTGCTTGGCTTCCGATGACCGGTTTTATTTCGCCTAATGTTGAATTTTTATCATCCATCCCTTATAACACCATCACCTTTCCAGCCACCGGACTGGGTCCTATATGCTGCGGCGCCTATAACAGTGTGCGCAACATTCTATATCCCCTATCCTCTTGGGGCCCGACGAGAATGCAAAACGACGTACCCGACCTACTGGCACCCGGTTATCAAATTGGCGGTATATATCCTACGGGATTCGGCTATATGAGCGGCACAAGTTGTTCCGCTGCCATCACCGCGGGCGCGAGTGCGCTGCTGATGCAATGGGGCATTGTAAAAGGCCACGATTTTGGTTTTTGTACGCCTGTAATAAGAGCTTATCTTATCCGTGGCTGCAACCGAAATGAATTGATTGTTTACCCCAATAATCAGTGGGGTTTCGGCATGCTAAACCTGACGCGAACTTTCTATTATATGCGCGAGCTATAAATGAGGGGGTATTCCTCTAGGTTTTCATCTTTATAAACGCTTCGGCGCACATGCTGTGCCGTCCGAAAGGAGGCTCTTTTTTGGATAAAGACACACTGTACGCACCGGATATCGTTGATTTTATAATAAGAAAAGATGCTTATTATGACCAGATGATTTTAAATCATCCCGGTCTTATTGCAAGCTATACCGTTAAAGGCACCTATATCATCTGTTTTGCCAGAATTAAAGATTATAATGAAATGACGTCATATATGGGTACAGATTATATAAATAGCATCCCAACGGTTTTGGGGCTCACCATTCGGCCCAGTCTGGAATCATCCGGTATTATTCAGGTGCAGCAGCAGCCCTATCTTAATCTAGACGGCACAGGGGTAATCATCGGGTTTGTAGATACTGGAATTGATTATACCCAATCGGTTTTTAAGCACAAGGATGGCTCCAGTAAGATCAGATATATCTACGACCAAACAATTCCCGGCACACCGCCAAACGGCTTCCCGCTGGGAACGGAGTATAGCAACGAACAAATAAACGCCGCACTGGCTTCAGATAATCCTTATGAAATTGTTCCACACCGAGACGAGGTGGGGCATGGCACTTTTCTTGCTTCGGTTGCGGCCGCCAGTCCCTCGGAAGATGTCATCGGCGCAGCACCCAATGCTGAAATTATTATGGTGAAGTTAAAAAAAGCTTACCCTTTTTATCTCGATCGATTTATGGTACCTAAAGAACAAGAAAATGCCTTTGAGGCTTCTTTTCTCATGCTAGGCGTTGATTATATTGCCAAAAAAGCAATCGAGATGAATCGTCCGGCCATCATATGCATTGGTCTAGGTTCAGATTATGACAGTCATGACGGCTATAGTGCCTGTGAGGAGTATTTGTATACAATTGGTAGCATTCCCGGTATATGCATATGCACCTCAGCTGGAAATGAAAGTCAAAGCAAGCGCCATTTTTATAAACGTTTCTCGCCGGATAAAGGGCCGGTGGACATTGATGTTCGAGCGGGTGAAGACGCCGGGGATATTTTTATAGTAGTTTCAAATAAAATTAGTGACAGAACCTCTGTGTCGCTGCGCTCCCCTACCGGCGAACTGATTGAACGAGTACCCGCCAAGGCTGCCTACTCGTTAACCACTCGCCTTGTGCTAGAACGCTCAGAGGTTAACATCTCCTATCACTTTCCAATTGAGGGCAGTGGCGATCAGGTTACAATCGTTAAAATACATGATGCCACCCCCGGCATATGGACCATCACTGTATATGGGGATATTATTCTCGACGGAACGATACAGGCCTGGCTACCGTTAATGGGGTTTGTTTCACCCAGCGTAGAATTTCTCACCTCGGACCCTTACTACACCATCACCTATCCCGCAACCGGACTAGGGACAATACGCTGCGGCGCCACCGACTCTGACAGCAATATTCTATATCCCCAGTCCTCATGGGGGCCCACAAGAATCGACCCCATTGCGCCAGATCTTGTGGCGCCAGGTTATCAGATTGGCGATATCTACCCTACGGGATACGGTTTTATGAGCGGCACCAGTATTGCCACCGCCATCACTTCTGGCGCGTGCGCGCTGATGATGCAGTGGGCCATCGTCAACGGACACGATCTTGGATTTAGCACTTCCTCCATCAAAGCCTACTTAATACGTGGATGTAACCGTAGCAATGAAATGAACTACCCCAACTCTCAGTGGGGTTTTGGTTCTTTAAACCTGCTGCAATCCTTCTATTATATGCGTGAAATATCTGCCAGATAAGATTGCCAATTGCTCCTGAGGTAACTTTTCGACATTAATAGAAACTTGTCGTCAATAAACATGCATTTTTGTTTTAACGAAATAAGGTTTTTGCGTTTTGCGCCTTAATAAACGCTATATGACAGAAAGAAACGGCTGCATCCCATAGCAGCCGTTTCTTTCCGGTTGAATAAAGCCCATTCTATAAACACTTATTCTTGTTGGTAATTACATGTTGTGCGCAGCAAAGTAGGTTTTGGCCGATTCAAGGCAGCGGCGCGCATGTTCGACGGCACCATAAACACCAATCCGCTTTAAATGTGGCAGCTCTATGCTGCAAACAACATCATTCGGCATACGGCTGACATAGGCGGCAATATCAATAACACCTTCGCCGACATAATAGCGCCCATCGCGTCCGACAACAAGCAGTTCTTCCTTGCTGGTCGGAATATCAGCCGGGCCGTCACAAATATGGCAGAACTTAAACCAGCTTTTCGGACAATCATCCAGCTCCTCAGGTGCAACACGAGAACGGTGTGCATGTAGCGTATCTAACATGATACCCGCGTTATCCCGGTTGATGGCTGTCAATACTTCTTTTACCTGCGTAAGGTTCGCAACATCGGCCCATGTGACAAACTCAAGCTGCACGCCCATACCATAGGACTTGGCTAGATCGCAAAGCTGTGCAAACTTTTCGATGTAAAGTTCCTTATTCGACGTCCATATGCTACTGAGCACATGACGCGCGCCAAGGCGGGCGCCTACTTCTACCGCTGCTGTATACCTTTTGACATCGGTATCCTCTAAAATTCGCAATAGCTCGATATCGTGTACGCGAATGCCGGTATCTTCCATGGCATTCATAGTATCTCGAAGCATTTCGGGCTGCGACGCGAGATCATAATTAGATTCACCCTTAACGCCAAGGTTGACAATGCGGGGACTGACATAATCATAACCGGCCAGCTTGGCGGTGTAGACTAGTTCAGGGGGCGGGCAGCGTAGCGCGGTCAAGTGCGCCAGCGAATATTCTCGTTTCAACAACAATCATCCTTTCAGGAGTATCTGTAGTATTAAAAGGTTAAAGAATACACAAGAAAGATCAAAATACCAACCACAGTATTTATAACGAACGTATTGGTGACCACCTCGTGATCTTCACGCGCACAGTTTTGCCCAACCAAAACAGTGAGCGAAATTGAACTGTGCTGTGTCAATAAAATAAAGTATGCTGCGTCAAACAAAGGGTTTGGCGCAATCAGGTTATCAATAATGATTAACTTAAATGCAAAAGCAACACTGAGTGATACGGCATAACGAACGACAACATAAAGAACACTTTCCACTAGATTCTTTCTGTTTGAAAGCTGTAACCGATATCCTATGATAACAAGCGTTAAAGTTAGCGAAATAGCGCCTAGCCGTTCAATCGCGCCGTAAAGGCCCAGCCCAAGCGCATTATTAAAAAGGAGCTCGCGCAAACCAAAAACACGGATAATAAGCCCCATAAATGTCATAACTAAAAAAGGATTTTTTAAAGATCTAAGTAATTGATACGGTGTAATTTTTTCTCCGCTTAAACACATTTGGGCCAATGGTAAGAAAACAAGCGCGATGAAAACTTCATGCCCAACGCCAAGGACACTTAAATACTTTAGATTCTCTTGCCCAAAAAGTGCGACATAAAAAGGTATCGATGTGGTGCCGAAGCCGAAGGAGGTCAGTAAAAACGGAAAGAAACTTCTTTTTATAGGAAATATTCGATAAATAACAAAGCCAAGCACCAGCAAAATGACCATTAAAGAAAAGAATGCCACGCTTAGCCAGGCATAGGAGACATCAACGTCCAAATTGATAAAAGTGATACATAACATACACGGAAGTGCAATATTAAGCACCAGCGATTGTAGCTTGAAGAAGGCCTCTTCCCCCAAAAATTGCATGCGCTGCAAAATGTAGCCCAGTGCAATTAGAAAGAGCAAAGGAAGAACCTTGCCCAAAATTTCTGTCATGCCAATAGTCCTCCTATGCCGGGTTTATCACGTGAAAGGAATAAGAGTAAAAGAGAAGATAGCTGTTTTTACTTTTGGTCGGCCTGAATTTCAGCAACAATCTTGTTGATTGATTCTGTCATAACCTCAACCGGCTCAGGCAACCCCGACCAGAGATTCACCTGAATGGCGCCCTGATGGATGCTCATGCCAAGGCCGTTGAGAATGCGACAGCCGACCTTCTCTGCCTCTTGCAGGAAGCGCGTTTTAAGCGGATTATAGGTTGCGTCAAAAGCAATCTGCCCTGCGTGAAGCAGTGCTGCGTCTATCGGTGTTTCGTCAGTGTGCGGATACATACCGACGCCAGAACAGTTCATAACGACATTACATTCGCCTATGACTTTTTCGTATTCCGATTTCTCTTCAAAAGAAATCCATCTGGCGACAGGCGCAAAGCTCTTATTAATGTCTTCCGCCAGGCTTTTGGCGGCCGCGTCAAAACGGTCGACGATTACAATTTCTTTTGCGCCGTGAAAAGCCAGAGCACAGCAGATTGCACGGCCGGCTCCACCGGCGCCAAAGGCGAAAAAGGTGCTGGATGTTATATCGCAGCCGGTTTCAAGCGTCAGAGAACGGATAAATCCAGGTCCGTCAGTATTGTAACCGATCAGCTTGCCGTCCCGCTTAACCACGGTATTAACTGCCCCCATTTTTTCAGCAAACTCATCGAGGCTGTCGAGGTATTCAATGACCTTAATCTTATTGGGCTTGGTCACAGCAAATCCGGGGCTGTTCAGGTTACGAAATGCCTGAACCATATCTTTGAGGTGCTCATTTTCTACCTCCAGCGGGAAGTATAAAAACTCCAACCCAAGTGCGCGATAAGCCTCATTTTGCATTCTGGGTGCAAAGGATTGGCGTAAAGGATTTCCCATAAGGGCAATCAACTTGGTATCTACAGTAATCATGGTTTACCCTCTTTTAAGTACTCAGCGGGCGAACGAGCCGCCCGCTGAATATTGGTTTTTCTTACTTACCGAGATAGGCGTCGACGAGATCCTGTCCGACCTTTTCAGCGACGGAATCGTACACGGGCTGCGCAGCAGCTTTAATCTCAGCATAGAGCTCTGCGGAAACCGGAACAACCTCGGTGCCAGATTCGGCAATAACCTTGGTCTTGTCAGCTTCAAGCTTGTCAGCCTGCTCGCGTGCATAAGCAGTAGCAGTGGTAACAGCCTGATCAAGAAGTGCCTTCTCCTCGTCGTTGAGCGCATTGTATTCGGCAGGGTTCATGATCAGCGCAAGAATGTGGGGCAGATGGTTGGTCTGGATGATGTAATCCTGAACCTCATACAGCTTGTTGGCCGCGATAACCGCATAGGGATTCTCCTGTGCGACAACGGTACCCTGCTGCAAGCCGGTGTACAGCTCGCCGAAAGCCATAGGAGTGGGTGCAGCGCCAAGTGCCTTCCAGAACGCCATGTGGTTAGCATTTTCCATGGTACGGATCTTTACGCCGGAGAAATCGTCAAACTTTTCAATCTTCTTGTTGGAGGACATAACGCGGAAGGTCTGATCCGCATATCCCAGCAACTTGTAGCCGGCCGCATCATAGAAGCCTGCAACCTTACCCATGAAGTCTGCATTATCGAAAATTGCGCGAAATTCCTGAATGGTGGGATACACAGCGGGCATGTCGAATACAGCCAGCTCAGGGATAAAGTTTACCTGCGGTGCAGTGGTCTGAACAACAAAGGTCACACTGCCGTCCTTGCAGCTCTCAAGAAGCGCAACGTCGCCGCCGAGGGTGCCGTCGGTGTAAACATCGATGGCCATCTTACCGCCGGAAAGGGCTGCAATCTCTTCAGAAAGCTTCTCGCCGTAGAAATAGGTGACCGTGTCCTTGGGGCTATCCATACCAAGCGTCCAAGAATGCTCACCAATGTTGCCGCCTGCTTGAGCAGGTGTGCTGGCAGAGGCAGCCGGATCTGCCGAGGAGGCAGGCGCAGCGCTGGAGGCTGCAGGCTTAGAGCCACAAGCGGTAAGAGAAAACGCAGTGGCAATAGAAAGAGCAAGTGCTAACAGTTTCGAGTACTTTTTCATTGTTTGTCTTTCTCCTTTCAAAATAGGGCATCGCCCTTATTGGGAAACAAAATTTAGATGCCGACCAACGCAAGGCTGATTGCTGGGAAAGCAACAATAAGCACCAACGCCAACAGGAACAGCAAAATAAAGGGGATGGCATGTTTTGCCACATCCATAACAGGGACGTCGGTAATCGAGCTGGCAACAAACAGGTTGATGCCGATGGGCGGGGTTACAAAGCCGATAGCAAGGTTAGTTACCAAGAAAACACCAAAGTGTAGTGGGTGTACACCAACAGTCTGCATAATCGGCAGAAGGATAGGCGTCAGAATAAGAATAGCGGGACCGCCGTCCATGACCATGCCCACCATCAGCAAGAACAGGTTGACAACCAGTAAAATGAGGAACTTGTTGCCACCAAAGGTATCACTAATCGCGGTGCTGACAAGCTGTGGAACCTTGAGGAAGGTCAGCACACGTGCAAATGCAGTCGCTGCGGCAAGCAGGAATAAAAGCGGTGCATATGTGCGAACACTTTCTACAAATATTTTGTACAGCTCGTTAAGCTTTAGCGTTTTATAGACGAATAAGCTGATAAACAGGGCATAGAACACCGACAGAACCGCAGCTTCGGTCGGAGAAGCCACGCCGGTATAGATACTGCCCAAGATAATAACCGGTGTCATCAGTGCCCAGAAGCTGTCAAAGAACACCTTGACAAAACCCTGCTTGTGCAGGTCACCAACAACCTCATTAATCTTCGCTTTGTCCTCGCCATTGCGCAAGCAATAAAAGAGAGCATAGCCCATCAGGCAAAATGCGATCAAAAAGCCAGGGACAACGCCTGCGATAAACAGCTGGCCTACCGAAGCGCCGGAAGCCATGCAGTAAAGCACAAATGGAATAGACGGTGGAATGATAACACCCAGGCTGCCTGAAACAGCGACAACAGCGGTTGAAAACTTCTTATCATAACCAAGGCTGACTAACACTGGCACGGTCATGCTGCCAACAGCGGCAACAGTAGCCGGTGCAGAGCCGGAAATAGCGCCGTAGAACAGGCAGGTGATGATAACCGCACAGGGTACGCCAGCGGGAATTCTGCCCAGAAAGTAAGTGAAAAAGTTAAAAAGCTTCTTTGAAACACCACCACGGGCCATGATAATGCCAGAGAAAATGAACATCGGGATAGCAAGCAGCGGGAAGCTGTTGATGCCACCGATCATCTCACGGATCAAATAGGTTCCGTTAGCCGGAAATTTAGGGAGTATCAGCGAAGGCACGATTGAAGTAATCGCAATACTGGATGAAATGGGGATAGAGATAATCAGTAATACAAAAAATGTTATAAATACAATTACAGCAGTCATTATTGTCCTCCTCCCACCTGACCAGGCCCAGCCTTAGCACCACGCACAAAGACCAAAGACTTTTCTACAACGCCTTGCGTCAGACGGATAATGCTTAAAATGAAACCTATTAGCGGGGCAATGTAAATAAAAGACATAGGTATCTGCATCGCCGGACTAAGCTGGCCGCTCGTTATAGCGTTGTTGAAATAGGTCCAAGCAAAAGGAACCATATAAATATAGAATAACAACATGGTTGTTTTTTCAATAATTTTGAAAACCGTTGCAACTTTCTGCGGAAGCAGAGAGACAAGTTGCTCTATTTTAATGGATATTTGTTTTTTAAAGCAGTAGCTGATGCTAAGGAAACCCGACCATACAAATAGAAAACGGGAAAGTTCCTCAGACCAGGAGAGTGGACTATTAAAAATATATCTTGCTATGATCTGTGCGCCCATAGCCAGCGACATAATCAGCAAAAGTACAACCAGAATAGTTTCTTCCAGGCTTTCATCCAACCATTTGAGAACCTTCATAGGTCACCTTTTTTCCTTTCTAACAAGTGTTACCGCGTATGGCGGCGGCGCTTAAAGCAAGCGCCGCTGCCTTGCGATTATTGAATGGGATTAGGGGGTGTGCTTTTTTATAGTGATTAATTAGGTTTTATGCGAAGCAGAATGCTTCGGCGGCTCGTAAACGCCTTCAGCGTTGCGGATGACCTTGCCGTTGACAACACGGCCATCAGGAGAATAGATATCGTTAATGTTCCAGCAACCCGGGGTGGGTACCGGAATGTTCTGCATAGGTACATCAAGTAGATAGGGTCTATTAGCTTCAATCGCTTTTTTCAAGGCGGGAGCAAACTCATCAGCAGATTCGATCTTCACTGCTTCGATGCCGTAGCCCTTGGCGATCTCCGCCCAGTTGGGGGTATAGCTCTCGCCATCAGGAGTTGCAAACATCGTACCAAATTTGGTGCCGTAGTTACCGTACTCAAGGCCGGCGATGGTACCAAACGCGGAGTTATTCATAACAACCCATACAACGGGGATGTTCTGCTCGACCGCAGTGGCAATAACCGAGGGATTAGTGCCAAAACCGCCGTCACCGATGAGCGTGATCACTGCCTTTTCAGGGGCAGCCAGCTTAGCGCCTAAGATGGCTGCCGAGCCGAAGCCCATGGTTGCAAGACCGGACGGATGGTGGATGCTGCCGGGAATTTCAACGTCGAACTGCTGTGCGACACCATTCTTGTTCCAGCCCACGTCGGTGAAAATGAGCGAATCGACAGGAAGCTGCTCTTTAACGTCCTTGAGGATGCGCTGAGGTGTCATCGGGAAGCGGCTATCGTTGCTGATTTCGACGTTGGAAGCCTTGAATGCAGCCTTCTCTGCGGCAATTTCCGCGCGCAGTTCAGGGCGCTCAATGCCGTTGGGGCAAAGCTTTTTGGCTTCTTCAAGAATCTGCTGCAACGCATATTTAAGGTCTGCTACCGCACCGATTTCAACAGGATAGTTTCGACCAATTTCGGTGGGGTCGATGTCGATCTGCAAAAACTTGGTCTTTGCCATATCGAAGGTCACGCCCGGGTACCAGCTGGAACTATCAGCCTCGGCAAAGCGGGTTCCAAGACCGAGGATTACGTCGGCATTGGCGGTCAGCTCATGGGTGAACGCCATACCCCAGAAGCCGGTCTGGCCAATCATCAACGGGTGTTTATCCGAGATGCAGCCCTGACCCATCAGGGTGCGCGAAACGGGTATGTCAAGGAACTCGGCCAGCGCCGCTAGATCTTCAGAAGCCTGCGCCAGCAAAATGCCGCCGCCTGCGTGCATCACAGGATTTTTGGCTTCAACCAAACGCTTGGCAATTGCCTTGGCAGCGTCAGGAGCAAGTGCGGGACGAATCGTGAGATCGCTATCGAGATAAGTGCGTTCAAAGAGATCTGTATCAATCTCGCGAGAGAACATATCCATCGGAACCGAGATAAGCACCGGGCCGGGTCTGCCGCTTTCGGCAAGGCGAAACGCCTTATCAAGAATTGCGGGCATCGCCTCGGGGTCGTCTATGCGCCATGCGCGCTTGACGATGGGCTTGTAAATATCGTACTGTGAGCCGTCGCAGTGTAGGTTAACCTCTTGATGCGGGTGACGGCCGTAATAATAGCTGGGCGCATCGCCTGCAATCACAACCATAGGAATAGAATCAAATGCCGCATTCGCAACGCCGGTCAGGGCATTGGTCATGCCGGGGCCGATGTGGCACATAACCACGCTCGCCTTATGAGTGACACGCGCATAGCCGTCGGCCGCAGTGGATGCGATCTGCTCGTGACGATTGGAAATATACTTAATTTTCTTGCTCTTCTCAAGCGCGTCCAGCATGGCAATAACGGTATGACCACAAAGCCCAAAAACATGCTCAACGCCACGACGCTCCAAATAATCAACTATTTGGTAAGAAAGTAATTTCTTCATGTTTTATCTGCGCTCCTTTCTAAGCAAAGCGTTATATATGGAGGGGAGGGACGGCGGCTTTGACGCCGTCCCGCGTAAGATGATAACATTGAACCGTCTTACTTGTCCATCTCCGGGTCGTAGAACTCACCGAACAGCCACTCATCGCTGGGTTTATCTTCAGGAATCGGCACAGACACCCAGGTCACGTTCATGTACTGACGCAGTGCAATATTCTCAGAGATGATGTTTCCACCCCAGGTGCCGCAACCCATCGAGTTGGTCATCGGCATGCCGTTGGTGTAAGAACCGGCGTTGGCCTTATTCTGCGGCTGGCGAACCATAATTCTAGAAACAGGTGCAGCCAGGCCAAGTCTGTGGATGTGATCCTGGTTGAAGGAATAGATGCCGCAGGAATGGCCCTTGCCGCCAACTTCGTAGATGGCGCGCATCATGTCGAGCGCATTCTCGAACTCGCCGTCATACTTAAACAGTGCGAGCAATGTGGTCAGCTTCTCGCTGGAGAAGAAATGCTCCTTGCCGATGCCGTCGCCCATGACAGCGATAAACTTGTACTCCGGTCCAATGCTAAAGCCGGCCTTCTCAGCGAGCTTCTGGGGAGGAAGCGCAACGGTCTCGGGCAGTCTATGGCCATTTTCGTCCCACATGACACGCTTGATCAGCTCTTTTTCTTCCTCGTTGGCGAGATAAGCGCCTTCTTCCTTGAGGGCTTCAACCGTCGCGTCGAAGATGGAAGCGTGTATAATCAGGTTGCCGTCGCAGGAACATCCGGAACCAAAGTCCGAAGTCTTTGAAATGCGGGTGTTTTTTGCTGCTTCTTTAGGATCGGCAGTCTCATCGTAAATCATAGTGGAGTTGCCTGCGCCAGAGCCAAAGGCCGGGGTGCCGGAGGAATAAGCAGCCTTAACCATGGGACGGCCGCCGGTGGCAATGATCAGGTTTGCGCGTCTCATCAGCTCATCGGTCTTGGCCAAGTTCGGCTCTTCAATAACCTGAAGAATGTCGGCAGGTGCGCCTTCACGGACAAGCGCCTCGCGCATAATCTGTACGCACTTGGCAGTACACTTCTTTGCACGGGGATGCGGAGAAAAGATGATGGCGTTACGCGCCTTTATAGAGTACATCGCCTGACCAGCAGGAGTGGAGGTCGGGTTGGTGGTGGGAACCAGCGAAGCGATAATGCCTACGGGCTTTGCGTATTTAACAATTCCCTTCTCGGGGATCTCTTCGATAATACCAACGCTCTTTCCGCGCAGTGCATCGCGCAGCATGCCGCGCACCTTGTTGCGCTTGCTAATCTTAGAAATCGGATCTCCAAGACCGGTCTCTTCGACAACCTCATAGCAGAGCGGTTCCCAGGTTTTGAGATTGGTGATGGCCCAGCCGACAGCGCGGCAGAGGTGATCTACACGCTCCTGGTCGTATGTTGCGATAATGTCAGCCGCTTTTTGTGCGCGCTCAAACATCTCGTCAAATTCTTTCAATTGTTCTGCAGTAAGCTCCTTACTTGCCATAGTAAAAATCATCCTTTCGCTTTTATAAAGATTGAATTAAGAAACTTGTTTAGACAACATCAGCAGTAAATAAAGCACTTTAAACCTTATAGAGGTCCGATACCTTACCGGCTTTCAATACCGCACCCGGAAGTGAATGCCCAACCATATCCTGCAGCTCGTGGGCAGCCGCGATCATCTTATCAAGATCAACGCCGGTTTCAATGCCCATCTCGCCGCACATATGCAGAAGATCTTCGGTTGCGATGTTCCCGGTTGCACCGGGGGCAAATGGACAACCGCCCAAACCGCCCAAACTTGCGTCAAAACGGGTTACCCCCGCTTGCATACCGGCCAGAACATTAGCCAGACCCATACCGCGCGTGTTGTGAAAGTGGAGGTTCCACATCACCTCGGGAAAAGCTTCTTGCATTTCGATACACTGGCGATAAACCAGTGCTGGATTGGCCATTCCAGTCGTGTCCGACATAGAAAGTTCGGTTATGCCGATTTTTCTAAATTCTGCGGTAACCGCCTTGATCCGCTCAATCGGAATCTTCCCTTCAAACGGGCATCCGAAAGATGTCGCCATTGCCCCGGAAAGCGTCACGCCATGTGCAGCGGCATATTCTGCCATGGGGGCAAATTTTTCGAACATTTCAAGCGGCGTTGAATTCGCGTTTGCTCTCTGATGTGCCTCGCTGACCGACAGGGTGATTTTCACCTTTTTCATACCGACTTCCACCGCGCGCTCCAAGCCTTTTTGGTTTAAAACGAGCACACGATATTCTGCGTCGGGCCTTTTCTCTAGCTTCTGATATACCTCCCCAGTGTCCGCCATTTGCGGAACAGCCTTTGGATTGACCATGCTACCAATTTCAATCAGCCAAACGCCCGCTTCCTGAATTTTATCTAGCAAAGCTAGCTTTTGCTCAGTTCTAAGCACTGCTTTTTCATTTTGTAGGCCATCGCGTAGGCCAACTTCACACACTGTTATGGATTTTGGCATATTCATAAAGTTCAGCTCCTTTTTGCAGGGTGCATATTTCTTGAAAAGACATTCTGCCGTCTATGGTCATTATCCAAGAAGGCAAATAAAAAGTCCAACACCGAAATTCGATCGTTAAATCGGACATTTCGATTAGTTGGACTAATTGGCTGTTATTATGTTTAAATTTTTGTTTGTTTTGTACAACGAAATTTGCATGAAATCTTAAAGTCGATTAAGCGGTTTTGCATAAAGTTTCATGCACTAATTTAGTCATTTATACATATATGCTGTCCGCCTCGGGAAGGGGCTTGCAGATAAAGCTTTTAAAATGTTCAATGGCAGGCGAAGAAAAATGATCCTTGGCCCACAACAAATAAATCTGACGACAAAAACGTTCATCAGCAATAGGTATCGCTTTTACACGATAGGACTGAAACGACGGAATCTCAGGCATAACAGCTACGCCAAATCCCGCGCTGACAAACGAGGCCATCGAGTTGCACTCCTCAGCTTCAAACGCTATTTTGCAGGTAAACCCGAGCGAATCAAAGATGCTGCTAAGATGCTTATAAAGCCCGCTGCTCGGCGTTATGCCCACAAAGGTTTCATCGCGCATGTCGTCAACTGACACACTTTTAAAACTGGCAAGCGGATGGCTATTGGGCACAACAAGGTACAGCTCTTGAAGGTGTACCGGCATAGCGCTGATGGTATCATCATCACCCGGCTCAACCGAAAGCGCCAGATCCAACTCACCGCGCTTGAGCTTCTGCATGATAACCGAGCTTAAGCCCTGAAAGAATTTAAAAGAAACTGCGCTGTTGCCCGGCTGGGTTCTAAACCCCTTGATCACTTTAGGTAGGTAGTTAAAACTTAAGGAGTAGATATACCCCAAATTAATTACCGAATTGGATTGTAGCATCTGCGATATATGCCGCACCCCGGCATCAACGGCATCCAGCGCCTGAGTAGCGTACGGAAGAAAACCTTGTCCGTATTTTGAAAGCACCGTCTGTTTGCCCCGCTTTTCAAATAACGGTGCATCTAATTCCTCTTCAAGCTTTGACAGCGCGTAGCTAAGACTGGACTGCGAAATATATAATTTCTGAGCCGCTTCGGTATAGTGAAGCGTTTCTGCCATCACACAAAAATATTTTAACTGTTGTAATGTCAACATAGGTTCCTCCTTTATATGGTATTGTGTATTTGCGCGCTTCCTAAAATAAAGGAACTATCATTATCATACCACTTTTATGCCAAAAAAGTAAACGAACTTATTGTCTCACGAGCAAAATAAGTTCGTTTATTTGGATTATTTTTAAATTATATTTGTGACCGATTATCTTTTTAATTGATTTTCGACGATTAGTGCCTGTGTCAAATCCGTGCCGACTTCCCTCTCAATCTCATTAAGCATTGGCAGCAGTAGTGTTTTTAGCAACTCCTGATCGTCTTGTGATAAACTGTTGATGGTCAGCCCATATACTTCGATCGGATTTTTGCGCATTCGGGTTATATTCTCTGCCATTGCCGTATACAGCTCCTCTTTGAGGATTTTCTGGTAGTCAGCGGGCAGCGAATCGTAAGCTTTTTTGTTCATTGCCAAAGAATTGTAGGTAACAAAGAACGGTCCATTGAGGGCATAAGGATGAATATCTTGTAATCTGCCCATCCGAATGATTTCCAGGGGATTGTCCTGCGCCTCGACCACCCCCTCCTGTAAGGCATAGTATAGCTCACTCCACTCGATGTTCTGATAGGGCTCTGCATCAAGCAGCTCCCAAAGCCTTACATGGAAACGATTATCCAGCGTCCGGATTCGCAGCCCCTTGAGCTGCTCAAGCGAGGTGATTGAGGACGCACTGGTCAAAAGGCGGTATCCGCTTGACTCCTGCACCATCAGTTCAAAGCCCGCCTTGTTAAAACACTTGTTAAATTGTTCGTAAAATTCTCCGTCGTAAGAAATGTAGGGCTGCACATACTGCTTATAGCAAGCAGGGATGTTGATAACGGCCGCTTCCGGCACCAGCGGTTGAAAAATGGACGTGTTGGTTGCCGCAATGCTCAACGTTCCATTTTGCACCGCACGTATAATCTCAGCATCGGTACCCATCTGCCCATCAGAAAAGATGACCAGTTTCATATCGCCGTCAGTACGTTTTTGAATGTTTGCGGCGGCCTGATAGATCTTTTTTGAATAACTGTTTCCGGTAAAGGCCACAGAAAACTCATATGTCGCCTGCTTTTCTTGGACCGGCGGCTGCGAAACCTCTTGGATTTGCGGTTCAAGAGAAGATAGGTCTGACGCCGTCATGCAACCACAAAGCAACACCAAAAAAGTCAGCAATACTGTGGACATGCGTCTCATGACTCCCTCTCCTTTTCCTTGCGGTATTGGCTGGGCGTCGTGCCCGCAAACTTTTTAAAAACACGGTTAAAGCTTTGCATTGAATTAAATCCAGTTTTAAAACCGATTTCCTTTATTGGAATACCAGTCTGTCGCAAAAGTAGCTTGGCATTTTCGATGCGGTAGAGATTTAAGGTATCAATAAAATTCTCTTCCCCACTCGAATAGAATAGCCGACTTAAATAGTTTGGGTTAATACCGATATAAGCCGCTACTTTAGACAGGGATAAATCACTGTCTGAGCAATGTTGTGAAATATATTCCTTTGCCTGACGGATATAGCGGTTCTTGCTTTTTTGGCCGTAGATGCCCAGTGTGGTCAGGGCTGTCTGCGCTGTAACCAAAAATGTTTCGCTCAGCACGTCCTCGTTATAAGGCGATTTGAGCGCATAATACGACTCGAATGCCTCCATTTCCTGATCGGTGGCGCGAAATGCCACCAGACGCTCGGTCATGGCGTCAAGCATGCGGTCAAAACGCAGTTTAAGCGCAGCAGTTTCGGTCGATTCAGACTTCGCCAGGCGGATAAAATTCTCCAAGGCGGCATCAGCTAATCGACGGTTACCATCAAGTACCAAATCAATGATTTCGGTCTGCTGCTCCTGATCGCCAAAACGCTCCGACCACTCACTTTCGGCTGAAACGTTATCCTCAAAATACTGGTAACGCTGGTAGTTCAAGTCCTTCTCGGCCAACTCGTAGCAGTAAAAGAGATTCGAAATGCCAAGCGTCGGCTTTGAAAGTCCAGCAAAAAGCCTGAAGCCAGTTTCCTTAATACGGTTTAAAATTTCTTTTTCAAGCCCGAGCACCATATTTTTGACTGTAACAACAGACATTTCAGGATCAAAACCAACAATAAAGATAAAATGGTTGTTATCGGTGACCACCCAGTCAAACCGGAGATTGTCCATCAGCGAAGGAATTACGTTTTCAAGCGCCTGATAGATCAAATTAATCTCAATTTCAGAGCAGTCCTCCCCCTGCAACGTGGTGGCGGACAGCGCCATGACCATGTACAAATCGTCATAGTCAAACGGGCAGTTGGCAGAGGACAATGTTTCGTGGATATATAGCTCATCCATTTCGCGCCCGAACAAAAGGTTTTTATAGAGCTTTTCACGGATAGTCGGCGCAATGCTGGCCAGCTGCTCTGACAACGCGTTGCGCTGTTGCATGGCGTTGGTATAAGCGGTTTGAACCACCGAAAGCTCGTCCTGTCCTTTCATTGATCCGGGAGAAACGTCGCTGTTCATAACCATCTGGAACAAGCGACTAATGGGGCGATAAATATGATAGGTGACATTGGTCGCCAAAAAAATGCTCATTAAAATAAAAACAATCGCAAGTGGAGCCGTCATAATGATTGCTCTACCCACGCCAAAGCCTTCAGCTTTAATCGGGCCTGTAAAGCGGTAGCTCCAAGAGGTTATTGGCGATGTGACAGAGAGCGTGAACGGCTGAAAAATGACGGGTCGTTCATCCTCCTCAAAAAGCGGGAAAAGCGGATAATAATCCGATGAAACAACCTGTACGGTATCGGGGTCAAACTGGATGATGGGCGAGAAAAGCTCGTACATATCCAACATAATCAAAATGCCGCCGTTATTTTCAGGTGTGGGAAACTGCCGAAACAGCGCTGCCTGACCATTGATTGTAACCAATGTCAAGCCGCGCATCCCCTCTTCTTTCAGATGAACCGACTTTTCGCCGTCGCGCTGCAAAAATGAGCTGTAAACGAAGTTAGAAAGGTTATATACACTGCCGTTTGAGCTGTATACTGCGCCCTGACTGTTGACTACAAGATGTGCCGAAGCGACCATCCCATTGGTTCTCTCGAAATTTTCCAACACCTTCGCAACCGCCGAACGTTTAAGGTAATCGGCGTCATCCGGGAGCAGCATCAGGGATATAACATCCTCATTGTAGAGAATCTGCTCCATTGCTGAGTTGATCTCATTGAGGCTATGGTCAATCTGTGTGCTAGCTGTGCTAAGAATCTGTCTTTGAATCTCAACCGAGCGCTGCTGAAATATCTGATAGAGATATCCATATACAAAATAATAGACCACCGCAAACATTAAGAGCGACATGGACATCAAAATGATTAATATTTTGTAAAAGAGCCTATTCTCCCGATACTTGCTAATAAATTGCATTGACACACCCGCCGAAGTCTATTTTTAGATTGTTATATAGTCTATTTGGAATTTTACCAAATACAACTTTTAAATTAGATAAAAAACAATGATAAGAAAGGCGTTGATATTATGAACCGACCCGCCTTAAAAATCGTAATCTTTACTACCTGACTGATCCATCGGGAAAGCAGGGGTTCCCGGCCCTCTGACGCTGTTTCTCGCTGCAAACCGAACATTTTTGCTTTACATACAGGTTTTTAAGATGAGTGCTCCTCAAAATAAGCGCTGCTTAAATCCAAAGTATTAATGCTTCCAGCTCTCTTTTGAAAAAAGCATAATCATCGGAAAAATCTCTAGTCTCCCGAAGAGCATATTAAGGGTCAGCACCGCCTTTGAAAGCATCGACAACCTCGAGTAATTGCCCACCGGGCCAACAACATCCAAGCCCGGGCCGATATTATTAAGGCAGGCTATAACCGATGTAAAGGTAGTCTCCATGCTAAAATTGTCCAGTGCTATGATACCCATCGACACCACACAGATAATGCCGTACACCGTCATAAACGCATAGGTACCCCGCACAACGCCTTCCTCAATTTTTTTGCCATCCATTCGTGGCGGACGAACGGCACGAGGATGTGCCAGCGTCAGAATCTCGCTTTTGGCCGACTTGCCCATAATCAGCAATCGCATCACCTTAATGCCACCGCCGGTCGAACCCGCCGACGCACCGATGATCATAAGACCAACCAGAATATAACGGGAAAGCTGTGGCCAAAGGTTGAAGTCCGCCGTAGCAAAACCGGTGGTTGTCATGATGGAGGAAACCTGAAAAAATGAATCCAGAAAAGCCTTGCCAAATCCGGTATACATCGAACGTATATTAACAGCGATAACAATTACCGCTAAGGCTATTATTCCCAAATAGGCGCGTAACTCCTCGTTTTTAAATGCGAGACCCACTTTACCTATAAGCAGCAGATAGAAAATATTGAAGTTCACCCCGAACAGCACCATAAAAATGCCGATAACCGCTTGGATATATGCGCTATCATAGGCAGCGATACTGCTATTCATAATCGAAAAGCCACCGGTTCCGGCTGTGGCAAAGGCGTGCGTCAACGCATCGAATAAAGGCAGGCCCCCTGCCAGTAGCAAAACGATTTCAATAATGGTCAAAGCAATATAAATGCCGTAAAGAATGCGCGTGGTAACACGGATGGTGGGAGAAAGCTTCCCTACCGTCGGGCCGGGACTTTCGGCACGAAACAGGTGCAGTGTTTGGCCGCTGCCTTGGCTGTGAGGTACCACCGCCAACATAAACACCAGCACGCCCATGCCGCCCAGCCAGTTTGTAAAGCTTCGCCAGTATAAAATACCTTTGGGCAATGACTCAATATCGTTAAGGATGCTGGCACCCGTCGTAGTAAAGCCCGATACCGTCTCAAACCAGCAGTCCATAAAATTAGGGATGGCGCCACTGATAAAAAACGGCAAAGCACCAAAAAAAGATATAGCAATCCAGCCGAGCGCAACGGTAATAAACCCTTCTCGGGCGTAAATGCTTTTAATGTTAACCGAAACTCGGGTCATAATAAAACCCAAAATCAACAGCAGTGATATCGTTAAAACAAACGCATGGATAGCGGGCTTTTCGCCGTAGCCCAGTGCTATCGCCAGCGCAGGGATCATAAAAAGGCCCTCAAGCTTCAAAATATGCCCTATGTAGATGGTTATAGCGCGCAAATTCATCAGTTAAGTCCTCACTTTATATCATTTGCCATGTTCCCATATTGCACAGCAAAAATATCATTCAGGCTCGAAACCGCTACAGGCTGAGCCCGCATAACCACAACAATGTTATCCCCCGCCTCGATGCAGGTGGTGCCGTTGGGTATGATCACGTGATTGGCACGAATAATGCTGGTGATCAGCGTGTTGGGCTTGAGTTGCAGTTCCGCAAGAGAAACGCCCAGATAACCGGCCTTTTCCGGTACGGTAAAGCCAAGCGCCTCCGCCCTGCCATCCGCAATGCGGTAGAGCGTATCGACGCTGCCGCTCTCGGTCGCTCCAACCGCACGCACATAACGGACTATTTCGTTGGCGGTCAGCAGCTTGGGTCGAACGATGGTATCGATGCCAATATTTGAAAATGACTCGATAAACTCCAGTCGATTCATCTTGGTAATGGTCTTGTGTACGCCGATATGGTTAGCAAGCATGGAAATGACCAGATTCTCTTCGTCAATCCCGGTCAGTGTCACCACGGCATCCATTTCGCGGATACCCTCGGCATACAAAACGTTTTCTTCTGCACCGTTCCCGTTAATAATCAGTGCCTTGGGCAGCTGCTCTGAAAGTTCTTTGCAGCGCTCTTTCTTTTCCTCGATAATTCGCACGTTAACATTGGCTTTGATGAGTCCGGCCGCCAGATAGGCCGCAATTCGACTACCGCCTATAATCATAACTTGACGTATTTTTTTATGGCCAATCTTTAAGGCATTAATCAATTCAACAAGCTGCGCCGTTTCAGCCGCAACAGTGATCTTATCCTCGGCCTGCAGGCAGAAACTGCCGGACGGGATATAGACCTCGTTGTCACGTTCAACGGCGCAAATCAATGCGTTCATATTCCAGATGTCAGACATGTTATCCAGTCTGCGCCCCACCAGAATGTTGTCCGGTTTTAAGCGCATCTCAACCAGTTCCACCAAGCCTTTGGCAAAGGAGTCGCGCTTTAAAAACGACGGAAACTGCAACAGGCTGAATATCTCTTTGGCCGCCGCTTTCTCAGGGTTAATTGAAAAAGACAGACCCAAATCATCTTTTAAGAAACCTAACTGCTGGTCATATTCAGGGTTACGCACCCGCGCCACCGTGTTTTTGCAACCAAGCTTTCTGGCTACAAAGCAGCAAAACAGATTGATTTCATCACCGGAGGTCGCCGCAATTAAAAGGTCACTATGTTGTACACCAGCAGCAATCTGCACATCAACAAGGGCGCCATTGCCTTCAACAACAGCAACATCAAGGCTCTCTTGTGTATCCTGCAGCGTGTCAAGGTTACTATCGATAATGGTAACGTCGTGCCCCTCACCAGATAGAATCCTGGTCAGGGTATGTCCCACCTTGCCGTCACCAACAACTACAATCTTCATCATGTACTAAATCTCCAATCGGGCTATCAGGCCGCGTGTTTATTGCAAAAAAAGACATATATTTGATTATAGCTCAAACCCCCTGCTAAATCAATGCCGGAATCAAATTGCAGCTCGTATTAAACCAGTAATTTTTAACATGCCAAAAATCGGTCTTTGGATTATAGCCAGCGCATAACAAGCATCAAAACCAGCATAATCAACGGCTGATGCAACAAATATATTATAAGACTCTTACGCCCAAGTATGCTCAACGGCGGCAGGTCAAAGCGTAGTGCAGCCTGCACAGAGCTGTTGGGTTTTATGAAGCGCCACAGAAAATGGCCGAATGAAAATAGGAAAAACCACGGTATAAGCGCAAAATAATCGCTGGAATAAAAACCTGCGGGCGGAAAGCCCAAAACAAACCCACCCGGAAGGGTATAAAGCCGTTCCGGTATTTGCATTAAAATTAAGCGCTCAAAACCAAGCGACCCGCGGCTGACATTCCGAAACAGAAAAAACAGCACCGCACTGATAGCTGCAGCAAGGCGCGGGTCAACGTTTTTAGTCAGGCGGCTCACCGGAATCATCAGCAAAGTGGCCGCGCCAATAAAGCTTAATATGCCCATAATGATCAGCTGAGATGGCATAAAAATGGCAGTCGTCAGCGTTATAAGCAGACCGCACGTCGAAATGACAAGTCCCTTTTTAAGCGGACTTCGACCAAAATGCCAGCTGATGCCTGAAAGCAAAATAAAACCCCAACAGATCGATTGCTGCCAGAGATAGCCCGGCGTGTCAAAATACCATGGCAGACGAACGCCATATATGGCGACAAGATCATAGGTGGCATGATATGCTATCATACTTAACAGCGAAAAGCCCCTCAGTGCATCGAGCAGGGCGTATCTGGCAGACCTTTTCATAGCGGCCCCTCCAAAGTTTTAAATCAATTATATAAAATAAGTAAAAAAGAAGCGCGTCGGGCGCTTCCTTTTTATTTTGCCTTCTACTGTAATCCATTATAGCGCTTTGCGGCAAGGAAATATAGAGGTATTATAGCTTTTTAGCCACCATCAGAATAAACTGCGTTGCATCTTCAATCCCAAATTTGCTACTGTTGACGGCGAGATCATAGTTTTTAGCCTCGCCCCAAACTTCGCCGGTATAATGGGAATAGTAATTGGCGCGGTCTCGGTCGCGCTCGCGCATCTCGGCCTCGGCAGCGTCGGGATGGATACCATATTCAGCTGTGCATCGCTTGATCTTATCATTCAACTGACCGCTAATAAAAACTGAGAGTTGCTCAGGCACATCGCGCAAAACATAATTGGCGCAGCGTCCCACAATAACACAACCACCCTGCGACGCCAGTTCACGAATCACCTTACTCTGGGCCGAGAACAGCGTATCGCGATTGGTGATCGCTTTGCCACCATTAAGCCAAGGAGGTACACTGCCGCTTATCGCCATTTGAAACAGCATACTCTGTGTGATGCGCTGATCGTTTTCGGTGACGAAGTCCAGTGAATAGCCGCTTTTCTGCGCCACCATATCAATAAGTGTCTTGTCGTAGAAAGTCAGCCCCAACGCCTTGGCAATCTCTTCGCCTATCTGCCTGCCGCCGCTGCCAAACTCGCGGCTGATGGTAATAACCGGCTGTTTCATAACTTCGCTCTCCTTCGTAAGTAGATTATTGTTTATGGTTGGGCAGCGTTACCGTAAAGCATGCGCCCTCCCCTATATCACTTCTAACTAAAATGTCTCCACCGCATAACGTGACAATGCGCTTAGCCAACGCCAGCCCCAGACCATTCCCCTCTACAGCCCGGGTGTGGTCGCCCTGATAGAATTTTTCAAAAATATGAGGATGAATCTCTGGAGAAATTCCGATGCCGGTATCAGATACTGTGACCGTTACCTGCTCCGCTCGTTCAAATAGCCGCACTGAAACGGTACCATAGTGCGGAGTAAACTTAATAGCATTGCCCAAAATATTCAGCCAAACCTGTTGTAACAGCTCTTCACTGCCGTAGAACACTACGGGCATCAACTCAATGTCCAGCTCGATAGCCTTTTTTGCCCACTGTCCCTCCAGCAAAAGCAGCGCTTGTCGCAATTGTTCATCCAGCGAAAAATGCAGTTTGCTAGGGACGATTTCCTGATTCTCAAGCTTTGAAAGCCTGAGAATATTACTGGTGAGCATCGATAGTTTCTGTGTGCTCTCAATAATCAGCCGGCTATATTCCTCCCGATCCGCATCGGTGAGACTGACGTTTTGCAGCAGGGTGGCGTAACCCTCTATAGCGGCAATCGGTGTTTTAAACTCGTGTGAGACGTTGACGACAAAATCATTTCTCAATGTCTCTATGCTGCTCAATTCTTGAGCCATCACATTAAAATTGCGCATCATTTCACGCCCCTCAGGCAGCCATTTTGCTGTTGACATACGCACGTTAAAATTGCCGCGGGCAATTTCTTTGAGCGCTTCGCTCAATCGCTTGATCGGTTGTGTAATCTTGTGGCCAACCAGTACCGAAACCATGGTTCCAACCATCACAGCGGTGAACAAAAAGCTGATTAGCGGCACAAACGGATTTGGTCTCGCCATCGTAATCCACCCGCGCTTATTCATCATAACAAAAGCGCCGGTGGTGACAAAAGCCGAAAAGCTCATGATTAAAAAAACTGAAATGACAAAGCTGCCCCATAGTGTAATGTTTGCTTTAATCTTCATTGTGTTTTACCGCCTTATAGCCTAGCCCGCGTACCGTGATAATTTCAAAGTTACCGTTATCCTTGAACCGCTCACGTAGACGGTTAATATGTACATCAACCGTGCGGGCGTCGGTGGATGAATCCATGCCCCATATTTCGTCCATCAGCTGCTGCCGGGTAAAAATCTTACCGGCATAAGCCAACAGCTTATACAATAAATAGAACTCCTTTTGCGGCAACAGTTCGTTAATTTCCCCACCGCTGACCGTCAGCGCATCATAGTCCAGTGTCAGGCTTCCGCAGATGATCTTTCGTTCACTGATAATTTTGGCACGCCGCAACAGCGCTCTTACTCGCAACAGCATTTCATTGACATCTATCGGCTTAACCATATAATCGTCAGTACCCGCCAAAAATCCACGCTGCTTGTCAAAAAAAGTATCGCAGGCTGTCACCATCAACACCGGTAGTGTATATCCAGCCTCGCGCAGCGACCGAGTCAGTTCGCAGCCGTCCATGTTGGGCATCAGAATATCGCAGATCATCAGATCGACATACTCACGTTCCAAAGCCTCCAGCGCCTCACTGCCATCCGCTGCACCTGTGACACGATATCCGTTTTTTATCAATACCGTGCATAAAAGCTGACGCAGCTTCGGTTCGTCTTCCACAACTAAAATATGAAACATTTGCCCTTCCCCCTTACTAATACCACGCCTTTATTTTTAATTGAGGGCGCACACAAAATACAAGCACTTGTCTACACTTATCGTGCAAAACATCCCCGTACGACTCTACTAACAAGTCTTTGCTTTATATGAGATGTCAGGGTATCTTTTCTAAAAAACAATAGCATTTTCACATGAACTCATTGTAAACTTTTCTTTCTCGTCTCAATTTTCAATAGCTTTTTGGTAGAGTTTAACTTCAGTTGATAAAGCCGTGTTAAAATTCTGAATTGTAATATAACGCTTAGGAGTTGAAAACATGGGCTTGAATTTCTTGAAGACGTGCAGGTGGATCACACTGCTGACGCTTGCCACGGCCTTAGCCGCAAGTGTTTCCGGCTGCGGTAACAGCACACCGGCAATGGCACAGGGCGGTCGCCCCGCAGGGGCTAAAAGCAGTGTAATTTCGGTTCAGGTCACCTACCCCAGAACTGAAACGCTGGAACGCCAAACCGAATTCGCCGGCAAATTGGCGGCAGCGCAAAGCGTCAAGGTTTACCCCGAGGTGGGCGGAACTGTTACTAAGACCTATTTTAATGCTGGTGATACGGTTAAAAAGGGCGATCTTCTGTTTGAACTAGACGACGCCGACGCGCAGACGGCGCTTAAAAAAGCCGAGCTGGCCTATCAAAAAACACTGGCCAATATCGCTTCGGAGGAATCTGGCTCTACAAACGCGTTGACTGAGCTAAGCTACCAAAATGCGATTACAGCTGCACAGAATGCTTATGAAACAGCACGAGATAATTTAGAGGTCGCCACCGGTGACGATTTTGACCTTGTCAGTTTTAAACGCTATCGCAAAAATCTTAAAAAAGCCGAGGAAGCATATGACGACGATGAATCGGCCGAGAACTGGGAAGCCTACAACAAGGCTATGCAAGATTATAACGAAATGCTCGACGACTATGCCAGCTATACCAATTATAAAGCATTGATTACCCGATTTGAAACCGCTTACGACGATTATTTAACCGCACTGGACAAATATGACATATATAAAAGCATGACCACCGGCGAAGATGCCACCGCGCGTGAAATCACCCGATCACAGGCAGAGCTGACATTTCAAGATGCGCAGAAGACCGTTCAAAATCACAAGGTATACGCGCCGGTCTCGGGTGTTATAGCCAGCAAGAATATCAGCGATTATAACGTGATCTCCTCCCAGACCAGCAGTTATATCATTTCGCAGGAGGGGTTGCCCACCGTCAATTTTAATCTCTCAGAAGGTGGCGCATCGGTTATGACGATCGGTGCATCTGTGGTTGTCACCTCTAATGGCAATGAATATCAAGCCGAAGTCATTGAGCTTTCTCCCGAAGCAGATTCCGCTACCGGCCTTTACGCGTCCAAGGCGCAATTCACCGAGAATATCGGTGTCACCCGCTCGGGCGCCGTGGTAAAGGTTATGGCAATTACGGCCCAGGAAAAGGATGCCCTCACCGTTTCAATTGATAACATCTACTACGAGGGTAACCAGCCTTATCTTTACATATACGATAACGGCACCGCAAAACGTGTAAATATCACCGTTGGCATGACTACCGTCGACAAGGTATCGGTCACTTCGGGGATAACTGCAGACAATGCCATCATCACCACCTGGCACCCTAGGCTTAAAGACGGCGTCGAGGTGTCAAACAAGCAGCTTGACAGTGGCGAGGCATCGCCCGATCCCGCGCCGCAGTATACCGCACAACCTGGCCCAGCCCCCGCAAAGAAGGAGGGCTAGCACATGTTTTCTCTCCCGAATTTTGCTGTCAAGCGCCCAGTTTGCATGCTCGTTTGCATCCTTGCGCTTTTCTTGTTTGGCATCGGCTCTATCTTGGGTATGCCTATCGAATCGACACCTGAGATGGATATGCCGATGATGATTGTCATGACGCGTTACAGCGGTGCTTCGCCCGACGAGGTGGACCAGGCGATAACCGAACGGATCGAAAGTTCGCTCTCTGCCGTCAGCGGCGTTAAGAGCATGTCCTCAACCTCTAGCGAGGGGAGCTCGCGCGTTATGCTGGAGTTTTCTTACAATGACGACATGGACGACAAATATCAGGACGTCACATCGGCACTGTCAAGAATCAATTTGCCCGATGACGCAGGCGAACCCATCGTCATTAAGATGAGCACCGCCAACATGAACAACTCCGTCATGCGTCTGTCAATCACCTCCGACGGCGACACCAGCAGCATTACCGATTACATTGAAGATAATATCGTTCCGGAGATTGAAAAAATTGAAGGCGTCGGCGAGGTCAGCGTGCGCGGCGGTCGAAACAAATATATCAGCATCGAGTTGATGGAGGACCGTCTAAATCAGTACGGCTTGACCATGAGTGATGTTTCGAGAGCGATTGCCGCTGCAGAGTTTGAGGTAACCATGGGTACCGCGAATCGCGGCGAGGTTGAATTGAGCATGGTTGGCAGCGCAAAATACGACACTTATCAGGCGTTGGCATCTATTCCGATCTCGTTAAAATCCGGTGACATCTTGCATATTTCTGATATCGCCGACGTGTACATGGCTGAACAGGAACGTTCTTCTTACAGCCGGCAGAATGGTTACGAGAACATCAGCATTTCGGTCACTAAAGAGCAAAGCGCCAACACCATTCAGCTTTGCAATCAAATATCCACCTTGGTAAATGAGTTCAACGCAAACGGCAGCCTCGGCCTGAATATTAAAATCAGCTCAAACAGTGGTGAAACCATTATGAACAACATTAACAGTGTGGTTTCATCTTTAATGATGGGTCTTATTATTTCTGTTTTGGTTCTATTTTTCTTCTTTGGTGAATGGCGCGCCTCGCTCATCGTTGGATTGTCTATGCCTGTTTCGGTCTTGGCGGCGCTCGTGTTGATGTCGGCCTTTGACATAACGATCAACATGATGTCGCTAGGCGGCCTTGTTGTGGGCATTGGCATGATGGTAGATAACTCCATCGTCGTCATTGAAAGCTGCTTTAGAGCCCGAACCGAAGAACGCACCTTTAAAGAGAGCGTTGCAACCGGTGCAAATCTTGTCGCTGGCTCGGTTATCGCCTCAACCGCCACCACCGTTGTCGTTTTTTTGCCCATTTCGTTGATGGACGGAATGGCGGGTCAGCTTTTTAGTGATACCGGTTTTACCATCGTGTTTTCAATTACAGCATCCCTCATTAGCGCACTGACACTGGTTCCGCTTCTTTTCATGAAAATGAAACCAAAAGAAAAAATGGAATCCGCCTCCAACCGGATGCTCAAATTCATCGATAAGTATTACACCAGTCTGCTTAGAAAGGCGATCAATGCCCGAAAGATCGTCGTACTCGTCGCGGTGGTTTGCCTTGTTGCCGCGGGACTGATGTTCAGCCGGATTAAAATGGAAATGATGCCTATGATGGACCGCGGTGACGTCAGCCTGTCGGTTGAAACAAAATCCGGCCTAAGTCTTGAAGTTACCAACAGTATCATGACCGAGATCGAAAACATCATCAAGCAGGAACCCGACGTCGAGTCCTATTCACTGAGTGCTGGCGGTGGGGGCGGGGGCATGTTTGGCAGCTCTTCAGGCAGCGGCTCGATCTCGATTTCGCTCAAAGATAATCGCAGTACTTCCACCGATGATTTTGTTAATCAAATTCGTGAAAAAACAGCGCATATTCAAAACTGCAGCATCACCACCACCGCTGAAAGCGCCATGTCTTTTAACAGCAGCACCGATGTTGAGGTCAACCTTATCGGCGCTGATTACAATGTACTTAAAACCGCCTCCACGGCAGTTAAAGAACGTCTGGCTCTGATGGATGGCATCACCACAACCAGCAGTAGTGTCTCGGACGGCGACCCACGCGCTAAGATTGAGGTTGACCCCATCTTGGCCAGCGCGGTTGGCATGACGCCTTATTCGGTACTCACCGCCGCTTCCAGTAAAATTTCCGGCGTGAACGCTATGACGTATCAGGACGGTGACACCACCTACGACGTTAAAGTTGAATTCCCTTCCGGACGCTATAAGAACATCAGCGATTTATACGGCCTGATGATCGACACACCTTCAGGCGGACAGATCTCACTGACCGATATTGCGCAGGTTGTCTATGAGGAGGGACCCACCTCTATCTCGCGCGAGGACGGCGATTACATCGTCACCATCTCAGGTACACCAATTAGCGGCGCAGATGTCACTGCCATGACCAATCAGGCCGTCGCCATCATGCAAGATTTGAGTCTGCCAGACGGCGTAACACTGCAAGCCGGCGGCAATATGGACATGATGAAGGATGAGTTTACCAACATCGGCTATGCACTACTGACCGCAATATTCCTCGTTTTTGCGGTCATGGCTATCCAGTTTGAGTCGCTGACATTCGCGCTTGTGGTTATGATCGCCATTCCCTTTTCACTGACAGGCGCATTTTTTGGCCTGTCTATCACCGGAAGCTCTATCAGCATGACCTCTTTGATTGGCCTGGTTATGCTGGTGGGTATTGTAGTCAACAACGCCATTGTACTTATTGATTTTACAAACATCATGCGCATACAGGGCATGGAGGTGCGCGAGGCCATCGTCTTTTCGTGCCGTACCCGCATGCGACCAATCCTAATGTCTACTCTGACCACCGTTATGGGTCTTTTGCCCATGGCACTGGGTATCGGCGGTAAGGTTGAAATGATGCAGGGTATGTCGGTTGTCGTCATCGGTGGTCTGACCTTGTCGACGGTGCTTACGCTGGTGCTTATCCCCACCTTCTATCTGATGTTTGATAAAGAGGACCGCACACGCAGAAAGGAAGAAAAAAAGCAAAAGCGTGAATCGCCACAGCAGCAACAGAAATAACCATCCTCCGGACACAGAGCCTCTTTACGTAGCGGCTGCGGTTCTCCCTCCTAAGTTAACGGCGCGTCACCCCTAGATAGTTTAGAAGTCAAAATCGTGTCACTACAAAAACATAGCTACACATTAGAAAAAGCAGGGCGCTTCAATCTCCGATTAGAAGACTGACGCGCCCTTACTTATTTATTTAGCCCAGTTAAGTCGGTGATTAATATTTCAATTTGTCTTAGAATCATCCGGGAACTGAACAGTGATGGTCGTCCCCTCGTTTTCCTTGCTCTTTAACATGATCTTGGCGTTGTGTTGCGCCGCCGCATGCTTTACAATCGACAATCCTAGCCCGGTGCCACCAGTTTCTTTTGAGTGACTTTTGTCTACACGATAAAAACGCTCAAAGACACGACTCTGATGCGCTTCGGGAATGCCGCATCCGGTGTCCATTACGGTGAGCAGTGTGCTGCCATTCTGTGCGCGAGCAACTGAAACGGACGCCTTTCCGCCCTTGTGATTATATTTAATTGCATTGTCAAGCAAGTTGCAAATCATTTCAGAGATCAACCTGCGTACACCGTTAATCTCGGCGGGCTGCCCATCAATACTCAGGCTGACACCGACATCGTCTGCCGCCTGCTGCAATCTATCTGCTGATTCGCGCGCGACCGACAGCAGCTCAACCCGCTCGGTGGGCATATCTTTGCCCTCGTCAAGATGCGAAATGGCTATGATATCCTCCACCAATGCAATCAGGCGCTGCGCCTCGCGGTAGATGCGCTCGATAAACCGTGGGAAGTCTGCCGGTTTAGCGAGACCGCTTTTCATAATTTCGGCATAGCCCAGAATCGACTGAAGTGGCGTTTTAAGCTCATGCGAGACATTGGCCGAAAACTCTCGCCGCAGCTGTTCCGCCGCTAGTTGTTCGGTCACATCCATCATCAGCATCAGGCTGCCACCTGTCACAACGGGGTTTGCCAGCATGCGGTAACTGCGCCCCCCTT
The DNA here is from genome assembly GCA_030913685.1 of Oscillospiraceae bacterium MB24-C1. Lineage (NCBI taxonomy): Bacteria > Bacillati > Bacillota > Clostridia > Eubacteriales > Oscillospiraceae > Oscillospiraceae bacterium MB24-C1. The sequence goes on from CP133187.1 coordinate 834,596, forward strand.
TGGTAACGATAAATTCGGCGCTCTTTTTTTGTGCGAGCTGCTCAATGGCGGTACGCATCTCCTCGCTACGCTCAAAATTCAACAAATATTTGCCGACGCAATTGTCGTGCGGGATGTCAAGCAGCCGCGCGGCGCTGGGGTTAATGGACAGAATGCTGCCGTCATTTGAAAGCAACACCAGCCCCTCGCGCATGTTCTGGATAATGGCGGAAAACTCACTCTGCATCTTTTTAAGATCGGCCATCTGCCTTTTAATCTGCATGTTCTGGCTGTTGATGCGTGAGAGCAGCGGATAGAGTTCCTCATAACTGTCGCAGGCCAACGGATCGGATAAATCCAGTCGGTTGATCGGCTCGACGATGCCTTTTGTAATGCGGCGGGACAGTAGCACAGATATCAATAGTACAACGAAAGTCACTACCACCAGCGTAAGCAAAGTAGAGGACATGGTGCTGTATAAGCTCTGGGTGCTATATGCGACGCGCAGTACCGTGCCATCCGCCATCTGACGCGCAAAATAATAGCTGGTCAAGCCGCCGAGCGTCGCAGAATGTCGGGTGTCCTCGCCCGAACCATTTTGCAGCGCCGAAATAACTTCCTGACGGTCGGCGTGATTCTCCATCATCTCAGGTCGGCTGGCACTGTCAAATAGCACCGTACCATCCGGTGCAATCCAAGTCACACGCCCTTGCGTAATAGACGAAAGAAGTTCAAGTTCATCTTCTGAAACGTTCCTACCCGATATATATGAGGCAATATATTCTGTTTCGGCCTGGATAGTTTGCTTAATTTCAGACAGATGCCGATCGTAGAGTAGCGCCGAAACCAGACCCGCCGTCAGCACTGTGGTCAGAATAACCATGGCACAGATCGCGGAAAAAATGCGTTTTGTCATACCCCTTCTCCCAGTCGGTAACCGACACCACGCACCGTTTCAATGATGCCGGCGGCGCTGCCCAGCTTTTGGCGCAGGGTGCGCACATGAACGTCCACCGTGCGGGTCTCTCCATCAAAATCATAGCCCCACAGCGTTTCAATCAGCATATCCCGTGTAAACACGCGTCCCGGGCTGCTCATCAACAGCCGTAGCAGTTCAAATTCCTTGAGCGTCAGCATAATCTCCTGCCCAGAAACCGTCACCATATGCCTGTCGGGTTGCATGTGGATCTCTCCCGCCGTCAGACTTTGGGCTTCGCCCTCGGGCACGCAGCGCCGCAGCACCGCCTTGACCCGTGAGAGTAGCTCCATCATGCCAAACGGCTTGGCAATATAATCGTCCGCGCCCGAATCAAGCCCGATTACCTTATCGTATTCTGCGCCCTTGGCAGTGGCCAGAATGACCGGAAGCCGCCGCAGCCGGGCTGAAGCGCGTATCCGGCGCAGAATACTCACACCATCCTCGCCCGGCAGCATGACATCCAGCAGGAGTAACGCAGGCATTTGCTGCCGTAGCGCTTCGTCAAGCTGGTTACCGTCTGAAAATCCTTTGGCCTCAAAGCCACCGGAACGCAGCGTATATACCACGAGCTCGCGAATGCTGTCGTCGTCTTCAACGCAGTAAATCATTGGCCTCCTCCTTGTCCTTTGGGTGTTCACCGGTGATGGAAAAAACAACCCATTCGGCAATATTGGTGGCGTGGTCACCGATGCGCTCAAGATATTTCACAATCATCAAAAGATCCAGCGCCCATTCACCTTGCGCATATTGCTCTGAGATCAGCGTAATCAGCGCTTTCTTAATCTGAACAAAATAGTCGTCCACCACATCATCGGCCGTTATCACCGACTCTGCCAGTGCAATATCCATTTGGACAAATGCTTCGATGCTGTCGGTCACCATCTCGATGGCGGCGCGCGCCATCTTGGCCACCGGCAGCTTATCATCCTCTGCGACGGCGCTGACGCCGCCGGTGCGTACAATTTCGGCAATGTCTGACGCCTGATCACCGATGCGCTCCATGTCGGTAATCATTTTGAGTGCGGAAGAAATCTGGCGCAAATCTTTTGCCACCGGCTGCTGATGCAGCAACAGCTTTAAGCAGAGCGATTCAATCTCGCGTTCCTTTTGGTCGATGCGGCTGTCGGTTTCTATTGCTTTGAGTGCCAGTGCCTGACCATCCTTGCCTTCAAAAAGAGCTTTTGCCGCACTGGCAATTGCATTTTCGCACAGCGCCCCCATGTGGGTCAGCTCTCGGTTTAACAGTTCCAGCTGGTCGTCGAATCGGCTTCTCATTATCCAAACCTCCCTGTGATGTAATCTTCGGTTCGCTTATCCTTGGGCATGGAAAATATGTTGTCGGTGCTGTCGAACTCCACAACCTCGCCAAGCAGGAAAAAGGCCGTTTTATCCGATATTCTGACCGCTTGCTGCATGTTGTGGGTGACGATAACAATAGTATAATTCTTTTTAAGTTCTGCGGCAAGTTCCTCAATTTTAAGCGTGGAAATCGGGTCAAGCGCCGAGGTCGGCTCATCCATAAGCAGCACCTCGGGGTTCACCGCCAGCGCACGCGCAATACACAGTCGTTGCTGTTGGCCACCAGATAGTCCTAATGCACTTTTTTTTAGCCTATCCTTAAGCTCATCCCAGATGGCAGCATCGCGCAGCGATTTTTCAACAATTTCATCGAGCTTATAACGGTTTTTAACGCCGTGGGTTCTGGGGCCAAAAGCAATGTTATCGTAAACGCTCATCGGGAATGGGTTCGGTTTTTGAAAAACCATGCCCACACGTTTTCTCAGCAAGTTTACATCCATACTGCCGTAAATATCCTCTCCGTCGAGCAGTACCTTGCCCTCAATACGGCAGCCCTCCACCAAATCATTCATACGGTTAAGCGTTTTTAACAGTGTGGATTTTCCGCAACCAGAAGGACCTATAAACGCTGTGATTTCTCCCGGCGCTACGCCAAGCGAGACGCTTTTAAGCGCCTTAAAATCTCCGTAATAAAGATCGAGTGCTTCTACTGTAAATTTATTCTCCATCTGCGTTCACCTCTCTCGTGTCAGTCTGCGCGCCAAATAGAACGACAGCGCGTTAATTCCGGTCACAATAATTAGCAGTACTACCGCCGTCGCATAGGCCTGGTCGATATAAAGCCCCTCGCTTGCCAGCGCATACATATGCACCGAGAGGGTTCGGCCCGATTCCATCAGCGATCCCGGTATCTTTGCCACCGTACCGGATGTATAAATTAGCGCGGCTGTCTCACCGACAATTCTGCCCACCGCGAGAATGACGCCCGCTAGGATGCCCGGTTGTGCCGCCGGCAGCACAATCTTAAACACCGTGCGCAACCTGCCCGCGCCAAGGCCAAAGCTGCCCTCTCTAAAAGAGTCGGGTACCGATTGAAGCGCCTCCTCAGTGGTGCGCATAATCAGCGGCAGAATCATGATGGCCAGTGTAAAGACGCCCGCTAGCATCGAATAGCTCCATCCTAGCGCTGATACAAAGAACAGAAAACCGAACAACCCATAGACAATGGAAGGAATACCCGAAAGCGTCTCGGACGTCATGCGTACAATTTTAACCAACTTGTTGCCACGACGTGCATATTCCACGGTGTAGACCGCCGAGAAGACCCCAAGCGGCACCGCCACAAGCAGCGACAGCGCTGTGATACTGAAAGTATTTATTAGCGCGGGGAACAAAGAGACGTTTTCACTATTATAGGTAAAGGAAAACAGCGATGGCGTGAGATGCGGCAGACCCTTGATCAGCACATACCCCACAACGGAGAGAAAAACCAATCCAGTTGTTGCTGTGGCAAGCCAGACAAACCCGCGCAGCACGACGGAAAGCGGATCGATTGAAGTGGCGATTTTTGGCGTTTTCATGACTTCTCCCTCCGAGTGACCAGCGAGAATAAGAGATTAATGATCAGAATAAAAACGAACAGCACCACGCCGGTGGCCACCAGCGCTTCACGGTGCAGATCGGCTGCGTACCCAATTTCTAATACGATGTTGGAAGTCAGAGTGCGAATGCCCTTGAGCAGCCCGGCTGGCATTCGCGCCTGATTGCCCGCAATCATCATGACTGCCATGGTCTCGCCGATGGCGCGACCCACACCGAGAATTGCCGCCGCCAACAGGCCGGATTTTGCCGCTGGCAGCACTGCAAAAAATACACTACGCTCTTTTGTGGCGCCCAGCGCCAGCGCGCCTTCGTAATAACTCTCCGGTACCGCCCTGATCGCCGCTTCCGAGACGTTGATTACCGTGGGCAGGATCATCATGCCTAACATCAATATTGCCGTCAGCATCGTGTCGCCTGTCGTGCCAGAATCCTCAAATATATTGCGGATCATTGGTACCAATACCACAAGGCCAAAAAAGCCGTAGATGACCGACGGGATGCCTGCCAATAGGTCGATGGCAGGTTTGAGCAGCCTATAAAGCCATTTGGGTGAAAACCGTGCAAGAAACACGGCCGTAAAAATTCCGGTCGGGACCCCGATTACCATTGCGCCCAACGTGACCCAGATGCTGCCCGCTATCATTGGCAAAATGCCGAAAATTTCGTTGCTTGGCTTCCATTTCTGCCCTAGTATAAAGTTAAAAAAGCCGATTTCAACCATAGCAGGTACACCGTTTGTAAATAGGAATACACAGATGAGTGCCACGGCGGCAATCGAGTTACAGGCGGCCAGTAAAAACACCAGCTTCATAACCTGCTCTTTAAGCTTCACAAAATCCTTCCTCTCAAAAGGCCTTACGACCATAAAATCCATCTCACTCTTTTTAGCGATAATAGCGTCAATGCCGCAAGACGCGGCTTACCCGCGTCTTTACGGCTGTACTTATAAGTTAGGCTACTTCATTCCACTTGGTGGCCTCTCCAGTGTAGATGGCGAGTACCTGCTCTGTGCTCAGATCGTTGACAGTGTTTTTGTTATTGACAACCACTGCAATGCCGTCGATAGCGATAACAGTGGGCTGAGCGCCCTTTTCAATCTCGCTGTCCTTGAGTTCACGTGAAGCCATGCCGATATCGCAGATGCCTTCAAGTGCCGAGTTGACACCGGTGGTGGAGTCGCTCTGCTGTACTTCAATGGTGGCGTTGGGGTTTACGGAAGCATACGCTTCTTTAAGCTTTTCCATAACCGGTGTTACCGAGGAAGATCCTGCAACAACAACCTTTCCGGAAGGTTTTTTGCTGGTATAGCCGGCAGCGTCTTCGCTGATGTAGCCACTTTTCTCAACAACCGCCTGACCGTCGGCGCTTAGGATAAAACCCATGAAGTCCTGCGCTACTTCGCTGACATCACCCTTGGTCACAATGTTGAAGGGGCGTGCTACTTTGTAAGTGCCGGTCTTGATGTTTTCTGCAGTCGCTTCAGCGCCATCAATTTTGAGTGCCTTAACAGTTTCGTTAAGCGAACCGAGCGAGATATAACCAATACCGTAGGGGTTGCCTGCAACGCTGGTCATCATGACCGAAGTGCTGTTGGTGATGGAGGCTTCCTCGGTGGTGTTGTCGATCTTTTTACCCTCTGCGTTCTTTTGCTCAATGCCAATCAGCTCAATAAAAGCGCCACGTGTGCCGGAACCCTCTTCTCGGGAGATTACGGCGATGTTTTTGGTGGTGTCAAATCCGGGTTCAGATGCTGGGGCGGAAGACGACACCGCGGAGGACGAAGCGCCACAGCCAGCCAATGCGGCCAATACCATAGCTAAAATTAAAGCGGTAGATAGTAGTTTTTTCATTTTAAATAAACTCCTTATAATCATTTATTCTTTCTTTTTCTTGATTGTCTTTATCTTAAAAAAATAAAGTAAAGTCTAAAAGTAGCTTTATGTTAAATCCGTGTAAAGTGAAAAATAAAGCATTGTTTTTATTTTTACCATTTTTCTCGCGTTTAACAATATACATATGGTTGACCAATTTAATGTAACCACCTATAATTAGGCATAACTAATACTTACTGAGGTGCCATAATGCAATTGAATGTCTCTGTTATTCTTATAGAAACAGCAAAATTCTGCGTGCTCATTTCCATCGGTTTTGTTGCAGTAAAAATTGGCGTCTTCACAAACGAGAGTCTTAAAACGCTTTCGACCTTTGCGCTTAAAATAACGTTGCCCGCGTTCTTAATAGCAAAGCTGTCAGCCGCAACCACACGTGCCATGCTGTTGCAAGCGCTGCCGCTGCTGGTGGTACTACCATTTTGGTATGCGCTTTTAACCATTGGCGGCGTTCTGACGGCTAGGCTCTTTAAAATGCCACCAAATACTGCTCGGGTACATATCGTCCAGTATGTTATGGGCAACATCGGCGTCATGGGCATGATTTTGATACTGACCACCCTAGGTAACGGTGTCGGAATTTATATGGCCTCCATCTACTTTTTAGATCAATGCATCATGTGGACTGTTTGTGAGAACTTGTCCTATCCCGCTGAGCAAAAACGAAAATTAAACTTGGCTTCTCTGAAAAAAGCCTTGATGACCCCAACGACGATTGCATTTTTTATTGCGTTTACCATGATCCTTCTCGAATGGCACCCCCAAAACCTGATCATGGATGTACTAGTGGACGTAGGAAATTCCTCCAAAACCATCGCAATGGTTTTCATCGGTGGCACATTGGCTACCCTCGATATTAAACGCCCGCCTTTTCTTGGCGGTGTGTTTACCATTATCATTATTAAAATGCTGCTTCTACCTTTGTTTGTATTTTGGGTAACCGGTCTGCTTGGCGAATTTTTGCACCCAATGGCGCGCATGGCGCTGGCCCTTACAACTGCCCTACCCAGTTTGTTTACTATGTCAATGCTCGCGCGCAACAACGGTACCGACTACGAATATGCGACAATGTCCGTCTTTGTCACCACCACGGCCAGCATGGTCACCATTCCGTTGGTGTCGTATCTTGTGAACCTGATGATGTAGACGGTTTATCCGGTGTTGATCTTCTTAAACAGGAAGAACCACAAAATGCTTTGCATTTTGTGGTTCTAATTTTTAACTCTAAAAAACTGATACTGAAGATTTTCGTTTCTCGTTTTACTTTTAATGCAAGGGATAATGTCTCACGTTAAACTGCAAAGGTTTTAGTTGTCAACCTTTGGTTGTATCAAAAAAAGTGTTGGTAAACTGCGTTAACAAGCCTTAATCATTTACCATATAATGTACTATCTCTGAATTATCTTGTCTAAGCGGGATTTACATAGAGAGGGATTAACAGTTCTTCTCTATAAATTTAAGCAATTAAGGTTTTTGGCCTTGTTGTCTGAAAGGAATTTTATAGTATGTATTATGGGTGCCCGCATGACGGTATAAGAGGACGGCAAGTAGCAGCAGCGAGTAATACTGGCGGCGCAGGACCGCTGCCTGTAATTACAACGCTCTTGGCCGCTCCTATTAATGTAGTATCAACTACCATCGACACTGCCGGGATGAGAGATGTCACCAATCTTCTCATCTTCACTAGTACGATTAATCTTCCACTTGGAATTTCAGTCACTTTGAATTTCCAAATCACACGGACGAATGGAGATGGCTCCACCATCAAAGTAGGTCCGACTTTTACGTTTTCTACTCTTGCAAATGTTTTAGAATCTGAATCGTTTGCTTTCCAGTTTGCAGATAATAACTTGAGGCCGGGTAACTACACTTATTCTATTGAAATTTCCACAAACTCTATTATTGACATTACGCCGGGTGTAACTGTAAACAACGCAACACTATCTGTCATTGGCTTTAATAATTAGTTATAGCGGAGCAACTCCAACTGGAGCTGCTCCGCTATAATAGATTCAGCTTATTCTAATTAAATATCACATGTTTGTAATCTCTTTTTGTCTTATCACATACATATAACTACTACATCTTGTACGATCAAAGATCTTTACTCGAAAATCCCATAGGGAACAAGTCACCCAACGTATGGGTCTCGTAATCATACTCGCTTTTAGCCAGCAGAATCTCCATCTCCGGCGAAGCAAACTCTATGAGCACCTGTCGGCAGACCCCGCAAGGTGAAACAATTTCCGGGAGCGGTGCATCCAGCGTATCATTTCCTGCTACCAGTGCCAGTTTTAAAAGGCGGCGCTCCCCTTCGCTCACCGCTTTAAACACGGCGGTACGCTCGCCACAGTTGGTTGGCGAATAGGCGGCATTTTCGATATTGCAGCCGGTGTATATGCGGCCGCTGTCCGCCAGCAGCGCCGCACCCACTGCAAAGTGCGAATAAGGCACATAGGCGTTTTTGCGCGCCAGAAGCGCTTGTGCAATCAGCTCTCTGTCAGAAATCATGGTCGTACCTCCTTGCAACCGTCGAGCACGCCGTACATCGTCGGCTCCGTATCATTATTAATCTTATAGTGATTATACACTGTCGAGCAAACTATTGATAGCCAAATTGATGCATTAACAGATGTGTTTAAGCAAGTGCTCAAACAACATCATGTCGTTTAGAAAAAAACCTTTGCTAACTTACCCAAAAATCGATAAATAGCGGCGCAAAGCATCTCGCTTCGCGCCGCTGCTATTTATACGTTATATGCCAGTTCCAAGGCCACCTTCATCATATCGTGGAAGCTCTCCTGCCGTTCAAGTGCCGAAAGCCCCTCGCCAGTAGCAACAATGTCTGAAATCGTGCAGATGCACAGCGCCTCTTTACCCGCCCGAGCCGCGTTATAATAAAGCCCGGCAGATTCCATTTCAACCGCTAGCACGCCCATCTCGGCCCACTTGCTGTTACCTGCATCGCTGTAAAAAGTATCGGAAGACAAAAGATTGCCTACCTTCATCGGGATGCCCAGTGATTGGGCGGCAACGTCGGCAGCATGCAAGAGCTGCCAGCTGGCAATCGGCGCAAAAGTGCCGGGCAGTCCGTATTGCGCGCCGTAATTGGAATTGGTGCAAGCGCCCATTCCAACGACCAAATCACGCACTTTAATATCCTTGCCAAGTCCACCGGCGGAACCGACACGGATAATGTTCTGGACATCGTACATGTTGTAAAGCTCATAGGAATAGATGCCGATGGAGGGAATGCCCATTCCACTTCCCTGTACTGAGACGGGCTTCCCGTTATAGTTTCCAGTGTAGCCAAACATGTTGCGCACCGTGTTATAGCATTTGACATCGGTCAGATAAGTTTCGGCAATCACCTTGGCGCGCAGCGGGTCGCCAGGCATCAGCACTGTTCTAGCAATATCGCCCTTTTCTGCAGCGTTATGCGGTGTAGACATCTCAAAAATCCTCCTTTTATTATTGAAGTTTATAGTTCCCCTGTAGATTGCACAACAGATAATCGTTACCGCCTGCGTTTTCAAGTGCTGCGGTCAGCATTGTGCTGTCGACCAGTGTCCCATCGGAGGCAGAAGCAGGTATGATGCTTATCCAGCGCGTATTGGATGCAGCAGAAGACGCATTGCGCAGCGCCGAAGCCCAAAGCGCATCGTCCGAGGGTAACGACAGCATCACTCTTGAAGTAAAGAATCCAACGGGGCTACCGCCGTAAAGCTGGCTGTTCCCGGACTGGATTTGTGCGTCGCGCACCACATCCCCGGTCGGCGCCCATCCTTCCTGCGCACAGAGAATCAACTCGCCGCCCTTGGCTTTTACCGCAGCGGAAATCGCTTCGACAAACTGCGTCAATACCTCGTCCTTGGCGGTGGTCTTGGCAGCCGTGCCATAGCCCGCTTTATCCAACCCTACGCCGGAAGGAAACTGTACTGAATCAAGCAAGATGATCTTGAATCCCTGCGAGCAAAGCTCACCCGCAAGCGAGATAATATACTGCTGTGCCGCCTGGGAATAAGGATTCAGCCAGGGCTTGCCGCCCATGTTGGGCGAATTGTCATACCAATATATATCCGTATCATAGTAATGCACCGCCATGTCGCGTTCATGCAAGGGTGCAATGCTATCGTGAAAAGCGTGGATACGTGCAGCGGGTATAAACCCTTTATCGCTGATGACTTTAGCCACATGCTGTGCCGAATAGGTGGTGTCCGCTAAAGCACCTGCCTTTTGTGCCAGCGCATTTTCAGAAGAAAACAGCACGGTGCCGGTGGCGTCCTTCGCATCAACCACCACAGTGTTTAGCTTTGCATGCGCCGCGCTGTTGAGCATATTCGAAAGCACAGTGTCATCCAGAAGCTGAGCCTGCGGAAGATAGATGCCGCGCATGCCCTCTTGCTGATTGGTTGGGGCGGTGTCTGCTGGCTGTGATGAGGTTGTGTTCTCTGGCGCAGGTTCGGGGGTTTGTTGTTGTTGTGACTCTGGCGTTGCCGGAGAAGAAACGGCAGTAGTGGCAGAAGAGGGCTCAGGAGGTGGCTGCGTCCCCAACTTCATTACAAACTCGTGCACCGGGGTATATAGGCTCCACCCAATCACCCCAAACAGCACCACGCCAAAAATCATGGCAATCAGTATAGGCCATGAGCCCGCGCCCATACCCCTTCCATAAATATTGCCATAACGTTTAATTTTCGTCCCTTTTCTCGCCATGATAACACCTCCCTGAGAAAAATCAAGTGGGTAGCTGGTGGCCAATCAAGCCATAGATCGCTAGGCTAAGTATTCCGATATAAATCATCGTAATGGGTAATCCGCTAAAAGACTTGGGGACCTTGCATAATTCAAGGCGTTCACGCCCGGAATGCACAAGCATCATCGCAATCGTCAGGCCCACTGAGCAGCCAAAACAATAGGCGATCGTTTGCAGCAATGTATCTTTACTTAAAATTGCAATTAATACCGCACCGAGTGAGGCACCGTTAAAAGCCGCCACCACGGGCAGCGATTGCGCAGTTTTAACCTTTCGCGTACCTATAATGATCGTAATCAGAAAATAGACCACGCTGATACTAATCAAGACCGACAAACCTCTGAATACCGGCCACCAGGCATAGCCTTTGAGGGAGAATTTAAAGACCCACGCTAAAATACCCCCAAAAAACGAAACAACACAGGTCATCGCGCCCAAGCGTATAATAGCATGATAGCTTTTTGTGCGCTCAAGAATGCGGTCTGCGCCAAGCGCACGCGCAAAAAGCAGATTTTCGGTCACGGCGGCGACAGTGATTATCGCCAGCATTTCATATACTGCTTTCATTCACAGTCACCCTCCCTTTCTACAGGCGCAGGCCCACGCGAAAGCATGCCGTTTACGACAGCGCGATCCACGCTACGGCATAGCGCGTTTAAAAAGCCTATGAGGATAAAACCGAAGAACGGCAGGGTAACGCCGACCATCTTAATGGGGTAAAGCCCGAAGGGAACACCCCAGATCGTCCTGTTGCCCAGCACCTCGCGCACGGCGCCAATGCCGCAAGCCACCAGCGCAAAGCCCAGACAGATCACCAGAGAGTCTCGCAGGCCGCGCCACGGCGTTTTGCGCGGATTTAAAGCGGTGATATCCAACATGATACCGTTGACTGCCGCCAGCGGAATATACAGCCCGAGGCCATCCAGCAGCACAGCATAACGCCGAAACAGCAACTGCGCCACGATGACGCCGGTCATTGCCAGCAGCGTATAACAGGGCACCAGATAGATCACAGGAATTTTTTTATGTGTGATAGGCGCTAATGTCGCCACCGGAACAGTAGCAACAAGGATAAAAACGCTGATTAACAGTCCGCTTTTTAAATTCAGGGTCGGCACAATGACAAAGGGCAGCGCCATACCCAGCGCCACAACGGGGTTATTCTTAATCAGCCCCGAGGTTTTCTTCAACCGCCGACGATATTTCCGAATTGGTTTTAAGTTCAATGTTCTTCCTCCTGAGAGCATGTGCAAGATGCTCTCCCCATAAATCAATAATCCAAACCGTGGCGTTCATGACTAAAATGGCAAACAACAGCGAATCTTCATACTCGCCCAAATGTCGAAATGTCATGCTGACAACGCCGGCCAAAAAGCCGTAAAGTACCTTGGGTAGCTTGCGTTTGGGCGACGTCACGGGGTCGTTTATCAGAAAAATAGCACCGATAAGCATCAAGCCACTCATCAATTCATAGTTGACCGAATTGAGCGGCGTAAGCATAGCCCGCGGTACAGCGGCAGCAACCAGTGCGGCTCCGGCTAAAAATGCGCCAGTCATCCAAACGCTCACGGTTTTTCTCACCGCGAGGAATAAGAAACATGTACATAAAACTAATATGTTAGTGGCCCCCATGGGACCTGCAAAATTACCCAACAGCATATCCAAGGGGTCGGTGCTCGGTGCGCCGCCCAACAACAGGGTGTAGGCTGGCGAATTGATCAGCTTCACCGTATCGTCAACAGCGACAGGGAGCCGGTCAAACGGGACGGGATACAAAAACATCGTCTTGGGCCAGCACACGGCAGCAAAGGCTGCGCCTGCCACAGCGGGGTTAAAAATGTTCTCTCCCACGCCGCCAAACGGGTGCTTGGCAACAGCGATACCAAACAGCGCAGCCGCCGCGACAATCTCAAACCGGATGGAGGCCGGCATCAAAAGCGGCAGCAGCATTCCGGTGACAGTGGGAGAAAGGTCGCGTATGTTCGGGACACTTCGCCTAGCGATAATGCAGAGCATATCAATAACGGTGGTTACCACCACACTGAATAACCCCAGTGCGAGGGCGCGCTTGCCGTAGTAATAGGTCGCCATTGCATAAAGCGGAAGCATGGCAATAATGGCATCCAGCATCACCGTCTGATTGCTTTCGCGCGAGCGGATATGCGGGGGGTTTTGTGCGCGTAGTTTCACAGCGAACCTCCTTGCTGCCGGGCACGTGTAAGCGCCGCCGCCCTGGCCATAACCTGTGCCAAATCAAGCTTGGCGGGGCAAACATAGCTGCAGGTTCCACAGCCGGTACAAAGTTCGGCATCCGCAAGCGAAAGATTGCGCTTATGCGTAGTCTGCATAACCTTGTAAATAAAATATGGTGAAAGCCCCTCGGGGCAAAAATCAGTACAGCGTCCACAACCAATGCAGCTGTAACCCATGTCCTTGAATTCTTCGACGAACGCCAGAATGCCCCTTGTCGTCACCGAAACAAAAACCTTGTCCGGGTCGGTGATACCAAATCCAGTCATCGAGCCACCCGCCACAATGCGCTTGGGGTTTGCGATGGTTCCCACTGCATAGAGCACCTGCGCAATTGAGCAGCCGACCGGAACCTCGTAATTGCCAGCGTTGGCGATGCAGTCACCGGCCACTGTCAAAAAGCAGCTGGTCTGGCATACGCCCTCATAAGCAGCGCGTCTCAGATGCATCAGCGCACAAGCGCCAATAATCAGCACGTTTTCGCGCTTCATCTGTCGCTTAGCACGGTATTCTGCCGGGTAGGCACCACTGATGCGTTCAACCTGAACCCCAAAAATATTATGCGGTATTCGCGTGTCGATGTCAAACAGATTGCGGTAGATTTCTATCGACGTTTTTGAAGCACCAACCGCTCTCTTTGCAAGCGCCACACCTTCGGCTAGTTGTTCTGGAAACTGCAACGCAGGCCCCAGCTGACTTGAAATGTACGGCTCATCATCCAGTGCATCCACAACGATACCTGAAATGCCATCCCGCGCGGCTGCGGCCAGCTTTTTCCATAGTTTGCGGCCGTCGCTTTCGTCCACAATCTTAGCCTCTCGTGCGATAGAAATAATCTCATACGGCGCCAGCAACTCCGGTGTGGGCGAAACCGGCGTATCAATCTTCTGCGTCGGAATTTCTAACCCTGGCAGCCGCTTAATCTCGCGCGACAAACCCGGTTCTTTATTCTGTTCTAGTAAAATCCCCTTGGAAGAATTGGTTCTCATCAACCGTCCTCCTTCGCCCATATGGTCTTTTTTGCATTGTAAAACCAATAAGGCGGTGATGTTTTTTGGTATTTCGTCTCGTAGCGCCCGACCGGTTAAAGGTCGTTTTAACAGCGCAGGATGTGCAGCAGGTAGGCGTAGACTGGGAAAGCCAGGACACGTCCGAGGTCAAAAAGCTGCGACGTTATCTACTCGGCGTATTGGCACAGGTACAGTCTCAGACCGACACCTCGTTTTTGCTGCTTGGCGACCGCTTGCTCATTGAGATTTATCCCGAAGATGACGGCGGTGCAACGGTTTATTTTGTTATGGAACAAAAAGAGACACACGCCTCTATTTGTGAGCCGGTAATCTTCAGCTTTGATGACGCCGAAGCACTAATTTGTGGGTCACTGCAGCTTTTCTCGCTGCATGGGCACCGCCTGCTGCAAAGCTCGCTCTATCGGCTTGAGGACAGCTGGCAGCTGATTATACGCCCGATGGACGGGCAAAACGGCCCAGCGGTCAACTTGCTCTCAGAATACGGCCAACGTGCCGAAGGCGGCAGCATACTTTCCGCCATCATCGAAGAGCACTGCAAACCGATCATCAGGGAACACGCCATCGATATGCTGTCCTATTATTTTAGCTGACATACACTTAAACTTTTGCCCGCATTAAAGGAAAGAACTTTGGTTTTTGCACCCAATGGTGTTAAAAACGTATGAGGATTGACCGCAAAGATTTCGATCCTTTGGCGAACCAACAACATTAAAGTGCGGTCTCAGCCGCTTTTCGGATAGCAGCAATAGGCTCGGCATAATTTTCATGGCGAAAGACCGCAGAGCCAGCCACCAGAACATTGGCCCCTGCCTTTGCAACCAGCGGCGCTGTGGTCGGGTCGATGCCACCATCCACCTGAATATCCACAGTACGGCCAATTTCAAGAACGCGTTGGCGTATTGCTGAAATTTTAGGCAGCATGTCCGACATAAAGCTCTGACCGCCAAACCCCGGCTCAACCGTCATCACCAAAACCATATCGATCTGATCTAAAAACGGAAACACCGCCTCGGCGGCGGTTTTAGGCTTGAGCGAGACCCCAACCTTTGCCCCGCTTTCACGAATGGCGTCAATGGTTTTTTGCACGTCACAGTCACACTCAAGATGAAAAGTGATGATATCGCTACCCGCCTTGGCAAAAGCGGGAACAAAGGTCAGCGGGTCGCTAATCATCAGATGCACGTCCAGCGGAATGGGGCTGATCTTCTTCAGTGACTGTACCACTGGCACACCAATGGTAATATTGGGCACAAAGTGCCCGTCCATAACGTCGACATGAGCTAAATCGGCGCCGTCCTTGGCAATTGCGCGCACTTCGCGCTCCAAATTGGCAAAGTCACTCGCCAGAATCGACGGTGAGATAAGAATCATGAATTTAACGCTCCCTTTTAGGTCTTCTTAAAAGCCAAAAACAATTGAAAATTCACAAAAAAGCACAAAACAAAACGCGTCGGAATACTTGATGTCTTCCGAGTATTTTTAATCATCTGCTTTTAAAATAGAATTGCCAAAGTTGGCGATTTTTTAAGAGCACCCATAGTTTGAAAAATCTGTAATATTATAATATTTTACCTTAAATACCATCAAAGGTCAATAAAATGTACCGGGCAATTCCTGTAAATTCTCATGCCTTTCACTCAAGCACGCAAATAAAGCGAGGTTCACATGCCGGGGCAAGGAGGTATTGCGTTTTGCCCCGGCATGCCGGCGCGCATCTATGTGATGCGGCGGGTAACGCGCGCGCGGGCGGGTCTGAGGACGCAAAAAGTTTTAAACCGATTTGCGCCACCCGAACGCTGCCGCCGCTAAGCCTCACTGCTATGTTATGCTACCAAAAGCAAAACGCCCAAATTTCATTTAGTGAATTGCAACGTCACAATCATATTTCTCCCTGCATAATCAACAGAATAGCAGCTTAGCACCCACTGTATTATAATTATGCCCTCTAAAAAATTTTTGCAATTTGAGCCGTGATATTAAACAGTTGTTGCAAAAGCAAAGTATATGGGTAAGGCATCGCGTCTGTAAAGCAGCCATGCAACGGACGAAAAACTCTCAAAAAAAGCGAACACTTTCAGGTACATAAACTGTTGTGTTTGGTTTGGAATGGCCATAAGTAATTCAGCGACAGCAACACGAGAACCGCTGCAAAATAGTAGCAATTTTGCAGCGGTTCCGATTTATAAGAGATTATTGTTGTGATACAAACGCCGCGTTGTCAACATCCTCCATCAGTGACATCACGACACTGAAGGTTTGCCCGCTGCCTTGCATACCACGGGCTGAGCGATACAGGGTCAGCGTAACACTTTCGCCCGGAGATTTTGTTTTAAGAAAGGCACTGATGTCATCAAAGGTTTCGATTTTGGTGTTATCAATGGCGGTGATGATATCACCCTGTTTGACGTTCTTGCCCGCCAGATCGGAAGTTGGGTCGATCGACTGGATATAAATACCCACCGGAATACTGTTGATCTGCGAGAGCGTCTGGTTGATCTCTACGCCAGAAATACCGATTTTGGTACGCCCCTTGACATAGCCGTAGGCCATGAGTTGGTCTATAATCGGCTTGGCCTCGCTAATCGGGATGGAGAAGCCGATGCCCTCGTAGTCAACCGCAGCAATTTTTGAAGAGTTGATTCCGATAACCTGTCCGTACTGGTTGACCAGTGCACCGCCGGAGTTACCAGGGTTGATGGCGGCATCGGTCTGGATATAGCTGCTGGAATAGCCGCCATCCTTGATCATTCGGTTGACCGCTGAAACAATTCCCTGTGTCACGCTGCCCGCCAGGGTTGAGCCACCAGGGTTACCGATGGCGACAACCGTCTCACCCACTTCGAGCGTGTCAGAATTGCCGAACTCAGCAGCGATAAGATCAGGCGCTTCTATCTTGATAACAGCAAGGTCGGTTTTGGCGTCGATGCCGATCAGCTTCGCCGAATAGTTCTCGCCGTTATCCAGCTCGACGTTGATGCCGGTCGATCCCGCGACAACATGAGCATTGGTGACGATGTATCCGTCGGCGTTCATGATAATACCGGATCCCTCGCCGGACGGCGTAAAGGTGTCCTGTAGGCTATACTGCGCGATACCGACGACAGACGGGCGCACCTTGCTGGCAATCTGAACAGTACTCAGCTTGCCGTTGCTTACAACCTCAAGGGCTTCGCTGCTGGCGTCTGGATGGTCTTTAATGGTTAACTTAGGGGCATCTGTGTTATCTATACCGACGGGTGGCACGCTCTGCTGGCTGCCGTCTTCAACGACAGAGGGGTGCCACAGGCTGTACACGCCGTAGCCCGAAAGGCACAGAACACCGACAAGCAAGACGGTACCCAACAGTGCCCCAATAACGGCGAGGGCCCCCGGCTTTTTCGGTGGCCGCGGATCTTTACGGCCCGCGGATTCGTAATCCTCAAATTTCCAGTGATATTCTTGCTTGTTATTTGACGAAAAATTTTGCTGATAGCCATTTTGGCCATGCGGATTAAAGCTGTATTGCCCGTAACCGTTACCATTGTAGTCCTGATTCGGGTGCTGCCCTTGGGACATATTACGGTTCTCGGACTGAGTAGCATTGTTTTGGGTATCGTGATTCTCCTGCTTTTTGTTTTCTTCAAACATACTCAGTTCCCCCTTCGATGAAATTTCTCTTGGTATTATCGTAGCTTTAAAATATTAAAACCGTATGAATGTCTTTTTAAGCATTTTTATTTAATTTTAAAAGCTATTATGGCTATTTTTTCGCTTTTTTTATTTGGTTTTTTCCGATTTGCGAAACAGTGACTGACCTGGCTTTTGAGCCGTCGGCAATGTAAAAGCAAACTCAGTATATTGACCCTCGACCGAGCGCACTGTGATGGTACCGCCCTGAAGATGAACCAGCGACTTGACAATATGCAACCCTAAGCCAACGCCTTTGGTGTCGATCCCGCGCGATCGGTCGCTCTTATAGAAGCGGTCGAACAGTCTCGGAATTTCCTCCTTGGGGATACCTTGGCCTGTGTTACGTATGGCGATGTGCAGCATCTTGCCCTCGTTTTTATATTCCACTGAAAGCGCACCGTAATCCGGCGTAAACTTAACTGCATTTTCGATCAGGTTATAGGTGATCTGATGCACAAGATCAGGGTCGGCCTCGGCAAAGACCTTCTCAGCGTCCAGCCCAATCACGTCGATGTGCTTTTGCTCAAGCACCTGCTCGAACCCTAGAATGGTGCGCAAGATAATCTCCTGGACATCGACGGTCTGCGGCCGCAACTGCATTTCACCAGCTTCAATACGCGAGATGTTAAGCATCGAAACCACCATGCGCGACAGTCTTTTAACTTCATTTGAGACAATACACAAATAATGCGGGTATTTCTCCTGCGGGATGGTGCCGTCTAAAATGCCATCAATAAACCCACCGATGGTCGTCATGGGGGTTTTAAGCTCGTGTGAGACATTGGCGATAAATGAGCGACGGGTCGATTCCAGTGTCGCAAGGCTCGAGGCCATATTATTAAACGCCATGGCAAGCTGTTCTATTTCCTCGTCGCCCTCAACTGGTACACGCACTGTAAAGTCACCCTTGGCAAAGCTGTCGGTCGCTTTTAGCATGGCGCGCAATGGGCGTACCATTGCCTCGGTGGTAAAGTAAATCACAATAAACGATACCGCAATAACCAGCACAGCACCGATTAAGAAGATCCGAAATACATCCTTTAAAAAGCGTGACATCCCAGAAGCGCTTGCCCCAGCAAATACGACGCCAATCATCTTCAGTTCCGCGTTCTCGTCCGACCTCCCGTTGAGATCCACTACCTCGACCACAACCGGTACGCCGACCACATAGGTGGCACCCGAATAGATGCCGTTTAAGCGGGTAACGCCGCGGTAGCCACCGCTTCTTGCCGCCTCCATAATCGTTTTGTCGATGATATTGTTTTTATGCGTACAGCTTTCGGAATCGAGACAGATTAACGTGCGACCCTCACCGTCAGTCAGAAAAATATCAGCTTCGGCTGCGGCGGAGAGAATGGCGAAGTTTGTGGTAACAATCGGCGATTCAATATACCCTTCATGAAGCATATAGTTTGCGGCGACCAGCCGAGCGGCCTGACCGGCCTTTTTTTCAAGCGAATCGAAATTTTCTTCTTTAAAATATTGCGCAGAAAGCGTGACCAGCATCACGCCGAGAAGCACGATGCTGGTTAGTATTATTGACGCACAAAGGCTGAAATATCGAGAAAAAAGATTTCTTTTCATACGAGATTAGTCCTTGGTCTCAAACTTATATCCCACACCCCAAACGGTTTTAAGCGTCCACTTTTCAGAAACGCCCTCAAGCTTTTCGCGCAGACGTTTGATATGAACGTCAACGGTGCGCGAATCACCATAATACTCAAAGCCCCATACCTCATCAAGCAACTGATCACGAGTATAAACGCGGTTGGGGTTTGAGGCCAAATGGAACAAAAGCTCCAGCTCCTTGGGCGGCGTATCCACAACCTTGCCGTCCACCTTCAGCTCGTACTTTGTCATGTTAACCACCAGCTTGTCGAAGCTAACCTCGCGCACGGTGTTCTCAGGCTGCACGCCATTGACTGTGCGGCGCAAAACCGCTTTGATGCGCGCGACAATTTCTTTGGCGTCAAACGGCTTGACCACGTAATCATCGGCGCCAAGTTCCAAACCGAGCACCTTATCAAAGGTCTCTCCCTTGGCGGTTATCATGATGATCGGAACATTCGATTTTTTGCGGATCTCACGGCAGACCTGCCAACCGTCCAACCCTGGCATCATCACGTCAAGCAGTATGAGCGCTGGTGCCTCCGCGTTAAACTTGGCGATCGCCTCGTTGCCATCGTTTGCAATTACGACGGTATACTGCTCCTTTTCGAGATAGAGTCTCAGCAGCTCGCAGATATTTTTGTCATCATCCGCCACCATAATTTTTTCCAGCGACATGACCACAGACCTCCTTATTATTTTGACATTTGATATGTTAAGTTTTAAAATATTGCAGTTATTTCCTTATATTATACATCATTTACGCCCCGAATCGTGAACTTTTAAGAAATTTTCTGCTACGGTATTTAAATTTTTATAATTAGAAAGGCAAGCCACGCGATTTGTTGCGAAAAACTAAAACTCATGCTACAATATATGTTTAGTATAACGCCTTTAAAAATCCATCATGAAACGGAGTTTATTAAATATGAAGCTTGGTATCGTGGGGCTTCCCAATGTCGGAAAATCTACGCTGTTCAATGCGATAACCAACGCCGGCGCACAGTCGGCCAACTACCCGTTCTGCACCATCGAGCCAAATGTCGGCATCGTAGCGGTGCCGGATAAGCGACTGGACAAGCTTGCCGAAATGTATAACCCCAAGAAAGTCACCCCCGCTGTCATTGAATTTGTCGATATCGCCGGGCTGGTGCGTGGCGCTTCAAAGGGCGAGGGCCTGGGCAACAAGTTTCTCTCGCACATCCGCGAGGTGGACGCTATTGTACATGTGGTGCGCTGCTTTGACGATGGGGAGATTATCCATGTAGACGGTTCGGTCGACCCCGCGCGTGACATTGAAACTATCAACCTTGAACTGGTCTTTTCGGACATCGAAATGGTAGAACGCCGTATTGACCGTGCAAAAAAAGCCGCTAAGGGTGACAAAAAATATCTAGCTGAGGTTGAGTTGCTTGAGCGTCTACACGTTCATCTGTCCGAGGGTAAATCTGCCCGTGGCATGGCGCTGACTAGTGAAGAGCAGGAGCTGTTGCACGAAGCGCCGCTGCTCTCGTCAAAGCCTGTTATCTATGCCACCAATTTATGTGAAGATGATCTTACAAACGCCGAGGGCGGCTACAATGCTTACTACCAGAAGGTATGTGACATCGCCAAGGATGAAAATGCACAGGTAATCCCCATTTGTGCCAAAATTGAAGAGGAAATTGCTGAACTGGACGAAGAGGACAAGCAGATGTTTTTGGAGGAGCTTGGTCTTCATGAATCCGGCCTTGATCGCCTGATCACCGCGGGCTATGATCTGCTTGGGCTGATCTCTTATCTCACTGCTGGTGAGCCGGAGGTGCGCGCTTGGACTATTCAAAAGGGCACTAAGGCTCCGCAAGCGGCTGGCAAAATCCATTCCGATTTTGAGCGCGGCTTTATTCGTGCCGAGGTTGTCTCGTTTGAGGATCTTGTGGCCTGCGGCTCCATTGCCGCCGCCAAGGAAAAAGGCATCTACCGCTCTGAGGGCAAAGACTATGTTTTTCAGGATGGCGATGTCGTGTTGTTCCGATTCAACGTGTAATTCAATCATAATATCAAGCGGGCTGCGTGATTAAAAAATCGTGCAGCCCGCTTTTTCAGTTCTGTTTAAGCAACAGCGCCAGATAAGTGGCCGCTGCGTATTCGCGCGGCAGCAACCCTGCCAGAATGCGCACCGCCTCGCCGTCGCTTTGCTCCCGCAGCATCAGCTGGGTAATGGAGGCTGACATCCTGCGCGGCTCCATCGACTGTAACGCGGCCGCAAGAATGCGCTTGATATCCTCCTTGGGCTGCAACTCCAGCGTTGGCAACACCGACGGAACTGTATGGTATAGCCGCAGCAACTGGTTGTTAAACTTCTCAAAGGTATACTGCTGTTCGGGCGAGATACCATAAACCGCGCCCGCTATTTCCGCCGCGCGGCATAGCTTCTCCTGCGCATGGCTCTCCCAGTTTGATTTCATCAAAAAGTCAATGGCGACATCCTTTTCCACCGTACTGATTGTTCGAACCATCGGGCTTTTGGCCAAGCGGGTAATTCGCTCACGCAACGTTGGAATCCCGTGCTCAAGCGCTTTGAGGTTCTTAGCGGATTCACCATACCCAAAGGTGTAATAATAGCCGTCCAACTTACCGAACGCCTTCATCGTGTCATAGTAGCCAAGGCGGCGGTTGCGGGCAAAGATATTTTTATCAAACTCAAACACCGCGCCCAAGTCCCAATAAGAGCGAATACGAACGATATCAACCCCCTGCTCAGAGACCGGCTCACGCACAAAACCGATACCGTCGAGATCCACTGCGACGACATAATCGGCACCCTCTTGAATCGCAAGATTAATCGGCACGTTGTCATAATAGCCGCCGTCGATGTAGCGTACCCCGTCGATTTCATAGGGCGAAAACACCGGAAAGCAGGATGCCGACGCCATCAGATAGCGGTAGAGCATACCATGCGATATCTCCTCAATCATCGGTGTTAAAGGGCGCATAGAGGGCAATTCAACTGTAACCAGTCCAAAGCGGACGGAGGACGCGCGCACCTTGTCCTCGTCCACCGCCTGTTTTATCAGCGCTTCGAGCGACGAGGAATCGACGCTGCCCTGAAGCAGTGCATCGTTGACCGCAAACTTAACCATGTCCAGCGCACTGTTGATGGTGCGGATGTTAGTTTTGCGCTCTTCGCGAAAAATATTCTCATATTCAATACTGTTCCACAGTTTATCGGCAATCTCAAAGGCATCCTGCACCATCAGCGCACCATTGATCGAGCCTATTGAGGTACCGGTGATGATGTCAAACCCTAGCTCCAACTCACGGAATGCCTGCCAAGCCCCCATCTGATAAGAGCCTTTCGCGCCGCCGCCGCCGAGTACCAACGCCCTTTTATTCATGTTGAAACACCCCTTTTAGCGTGCAATACCAATATAGTTTGCAAGGTTGGCGCTTTTATCCAGCACGCCGGTAATCAGCGGCTTTTTACAGGTCATCAGTGTGGTGATGCCCGGCCCATGCCCCATAACGGTACAATCCGAGTGCACGACCACCCCGATGGACACCGCACCGGTCAGATATCCGCGGCCAAAAGTGTTATCGCAATTTTGCAGCAGCACGATATCGCCATAACAGAGCCTGTCCAATCCGCAGCGGACAATTTCGTCCCAGTCGGCCGTCATCAGGTCGTAGTCACCTGTGTAGCCGGAACCCATTCCCTGCCCTGCGCCCATAAGATGCGCCGGAACAATGCCGGCAACCGGCAAGACCAGCTTACCGTCCTCGACCGACAGCTTCATGCGGTCAAGCAGCGCAGGGTCGATTCCAGTGAGCATAATCTCAGGAAAATCAAGAAGCGCCAACCCCTGTCCGTAGGCTTTGATCAGGATTCTATCCTCCGGCAACATTTTTTCCATATCCTCGTCTGAAAACCACAGCAGCGTATGTTCAATACCGCCGTGGAAACCTGTGACAAAGCCGCGCGCACCCTTGGCTTCTCCTGAAACGACCTTTGCCTCGTTGCCAATACAGGTCAACATCACCAGCGCGTCGTTCTCTTTGTCATTAGGGTTGCTCATGCTCACGCCCGGCTCAACGTGGTCGCAGACCTTGTCGAACACACAGTCGCCCAGCTTAACGTTATAGGTAATACCCCCGACGCTTGGCAGCACCCGATTACTGCCGTCATGGCAGAGCTTAAAGACGCCGCTACGCCCGATGGTGGGGTGGTGTATTCTGCCCATGACCGATTGCATAACAAGCCGGTCGCGGTTATCACGTAATTTCATGTTAAATACCTCCTGTGTATGATGCGTTGGTTATATCTTACACTGCTTTTCTTAAAAAGTCACGCAAAACAGTGGCTGAGCGGGCTATCCTGCCAGTCCGATTATATTTGCGCGATAAACCATGTGGTAAATTCTTGAAATCTGCTATGATGTACGGAATTAAGTAAATCTGGCGGTGGATTATTTTATGATAAATAATAAAAAACAGTATTTTTGGGGGGCGTCGTATTGCTATCCGTTCTGTTGGGCCTTGCCGGCGCAGCGCTTGAAATTCACGAAACCGCCAAGCATATATTATTAATTGTATGGTTTGGCGTCATAGCAGTGGTCTCAGTCGCCATTAATCTGCTATGGCTTCGGTCATTTAACAAACAGCTCAAGGCTCTGCTGCCCATTCTGTCAGAAGAGCACCGCAATTCTATCCGCGTTTAGAAAGCTGTCGGAGGGCGACAAATCCGAGGCTGCTGCAATTTTAGAGCAGGCGCGCGCCCGCCGGGAGAACGAACACAACGCCTTTGATTTTGACTATCTGGCGCAACAGTGTTCCTAAGATAATCGAGCATTTATCAAAATGGGCGATTTGCTCGTTTTGTCTTTTTTAAGGGAATAGTTCACCTCAGGTGCGCCTCAACGTAAAGTAAAGGCGTACAGTTAGATCGCTTGCGTGGCTTGGAGTGCTTGGTTAATCGTAACGGGCAATAGTTCTTTTAACCACCTCCTTCCTATTACTATGCTTTTACCGACATTCAAAACGTCGTCACGGGCCAAAAGAGGCCAGTGACGACGTTAAGTACTTATTACATCGATTTTAAAATGGCATTAACCAAGCTTTCAATCTCAAGTACCTTGTCCGTGCCAAGTGACGAAACGATGCTGAGCCGCTCGTCGAGAAGAGTCATGTTTTTCATCTCGTCCGTGACAAACTTCTGTATCTGATCACCGACCTTGCAAGCCCAGGAGCCATTTTCTATAATCGCTACGGTTCGGTTCTGAACATTGAGGGCTTTCATGTCATTTAGAAAATCATGCATCTTCGGGTAGATGCCAAGATTGTAGGTGGCCGAAGCCAACACCAAATGGCTGTATTTAAACACCTCAGAAATAAGCTGCGACACATCGGTTCTTGAGACATCATACATAACCACATTGGTCATGCCTCTTTCGCAAAGCTGCGCAGCCACCACTTGCGCCGCACTTTCGGTGTTGCCATACATCGAGGCGTAGGCAATGAGCACGCCCTTCTCTTCTGGCTCGTAGCGGCTCCAAATGTCATACTTTTCGACAAAGTAGTTTAAGTCCTTGCGCCAGACGGGGCCGTGTAGCGGGCAAAAGATTTTGATCTGGTCTTTGATACCGTCCATTTTTTTAAGCAGCTTTTGAATTTGGGGGCCATATTTTCCGACGATATTAGCCAGATAGCGGCGGGCATCATCCAACCAGTCGCGATCAAAATTCACCTCGTCAGCAAATAGCTTGCCGTCAAGCGTGCCAAAAGTTCCAAAAACATCGGCCGAAAACAGCACGCCGTTTGTCTCGTCAAAAGTGACCATAACTTCAGGCCAATGCACCATGGGTGCAAAAATAAACTGAACCTTATGCTTACCAAAGCAGTAGGTATCGCAGTCCTTGACCACTATGCACTCATGGGTGTCGATCTTAAACCCGAACTGGCACATCAGTGCAAAGGACTTTTGATTGCCTATCAACTTTATTTTGGGCCAACGAAGTAAAATCTCCTCAATGCTGGCTGCATGGTCAGGTTCTAAATGGTTGACGACCAGATAATCCAGCGTGCGCCCGTTTAAAACATGCGTAATATTTGCCAGAAGCTGCCGACTCGATGACCAGTCCACCGTATCAAACAAGACGGTGCTTTCGTCCAGTAACAAATATGAATTGTAGGTAACGCCACGCGGAATGGGGAACATGTTCTCAAAAACCCCAACCCTGTGATCATTAGCGCCCACCCAAAATAAATCATCTGTTACTTTTCTTACACAATACATCTATTGTTCCTCCCTTTGGCTTTGTGGCCCAAAAAACTATTCTCTTGGAATATATTCATAACCGGGTATCGTCTGGAAAACCAAATATACGCCCATATTGAGTGCGGTCAGACCAAACGCGCCGGCTCTCGTCCATATCATGATACGTGCGGGGTATTCTTTAAAGAAAATTATGTTTTAATAAGCTTAATTAATTGGTATAAGTAATTCTTTTATACTGTTTAAAAAATTAGCGTATAATAACTCGATTTTAGACCACGAAAGGTCTGTTTATAGCGCGCACCGGTCTTCCAGTAGATCAACAGCACCAGTATAAACGATAAAGTTTGGGCAACAGAAATGCGCACAATCTGCAATGTGTCAGTGCCCGAGGCGGTCACCACATGCAGCGTATTAATAATTGTGTTGTTAAAAAAGTGGTCACCCATCGGCATCCAAAGCGAGCCTGAGAGCCTTGTCAACAGGCAAAACTTCACACCGGCCACGCCTGTGAACAAGACGAGCATAAGCGACATAACCGCCGCCTGTGTCGCATTCATTTCACCGTCCAGCAGACTGCGCACTGGCGCGGCAATATGCCATAAGCCAAACAACGTCGAAGAAATCAGTACCGCATTTGCAAAAGAGTATCGACGCTCTGAAAGCCCGATAAACAAACCGCGGAAAACCCCCTCTTCCATCATCACGTTGATGATGTTGCCAGCAACGCACATGACGAAAAACAGCAACCCGGTTTCGCTGCCACGGTTTCCACTAACCGAATATCCAGTGACATAGATTCGCAGCGACGGAACATTGCCGTTGACCGCTAATAATAAAATTTCTGCACCGTAGGCAATTGCAAACGAAATCGCCCCCAGCAGCAACCCTTGAGCCACCTTTTTGATTGGTGCTTTTTTTGTAAACCCAATGTCACGCCAGCAAAGCGACAAATACCGCACCGCCGTCGCCAGAATCAAAATGCCCACCAGCTTGTGGACAAAGGCTTCTCCAATAATCGTCTGGTCCGTTCGCAAAAACATATATTCTAACGCCCGCAGAATACTGCAGGACACGTAAATGACCAGTATTAATGTTATCGGTTTTAGTCGCAGGGCCGCTTTCATAAGTAACGCTCCTAGCGTGATTCTATTTAGTACACCGGACGGACGTTGGGATGTACAGAAAACGCAATGTTTTTCACTATGATTAACACTTTTTATTATTAGGTTTCTACCGCAGATCAAGCCCCACCGGGCAGTGGTCGCTGCCTAAAATATCTGCGTATATGACGCTATCTTCTATCCGGTCAGTCAGACGCTGCGAAGTGATAAAATAGTCGATACGCCACCCCGCATTCTTCTCGCGGGCCTTGAACATATAGGACCACCAGCTATATGCGCCAGTTGTGTCCGGATAAAGATGACGAAAGCTATCGGTAAAACCTGCTTCGAGTAACAAGGTCATCTTCTCGCGCTCCTGCGGGGTAAAGCCCGCGCTCTTTGTATTTGTTTTTGGGTTTTTTAGGTCTATCTCTCTATGGGCGACATTGAGGTCGCCGCACAGTACTACCGGCTTTATTGCATCCAGCGTCAGCAGATACTGGCGAAAGTTGTCCTCCCACGCACAACGGTAATCAAGGCGTTCCAGCTCCCGCTTGGAATTGGGGGTATAGACGTTGACGAGATAGAAATCATCATATTCGGCGGTGATAACTCGACCTTCGTTATCAAACATCTCGCCAGGGCCATAGGTTACCGAAAGCGGCACCTTGCGAGAAAATATCGCGGTACCTGAGTAACCTTTTTTTTCGGCATAGTTCCAATAGGCATGCCATCCGCTAAGATCAAGATTCTCAGGCGGTTGTTGGAGCTTGGTTTCCTGCAGGCAGAACACATCCGCACCGCTGTTGGCTAAAAAATCGCCAAAGCCCTTTTGCAAGCAGGCTCGCAGGCCGTTCACATTCCAGGATATAAGCCGCATAAAATTACCTCCGTAGATTAAGCAATAGAGAGATTTTACCATAGTTTTCATATGATTGTCCACAATACAAAAGATTTCACGATAGCGTTCTGACCATAGCCAAACAGTAGAGAGTGGCGTTTTAAAACAACCAATGGCATCCCTATTACTTTTCCACCGCTTGGCATCATATTATAATGCCCGCGTCAAAACGCATCCCGGATGACAATTTGGTATTAAAGACAGATTCGTGTTCTACATATGTTGGTTTATACTATATTTATTATATGGCAGCAACCGTTTGTAAAAGCCGGTATATTCATACTACTAAGGGGCTTATGACATCTTTGTGGACAAAATGTCCTTATCGTGCTCGGGGCTCTCAAAAGTACAGCCACTAATGTGTAACAAGTGCAAAAGGGATATGTTTTTATATAAATTTTCATTTTTGAACAGGCTTCAACAAGACCTCAGAATGCAATTACGAACAAAAAATAATTTAAACTTAATAATCAAAGTCATCAACAATTGCGTTATGACATCGGTGGTTATGACCGTATAAACATCTGTTATGCCCTCGTTTTTCCATAGCAGCGAATAAAAAGGAGGAAAACGACGGCGTGAAAGTGGCTATTACCGGTTTCCGGTAGCACTAAAGTCTGAAACAGCATTACCCGTCTGATATACTTATAGGTTAGACTCATTATTTCGCATATCTACTCACACAAATAAGGAGGAAGAGAAATATGGTCACTTTGGGCGCACTGCATTACGTTTATATCATTATGACGGTCGTCATCATCGCGGCGCTTATGTTCAAGAAGGAGATCGTGCTTCCCTGCATTATCGGCGTACTACTGATGGGTTTTGTGAGCTCCGGCAATATTGTCACAACCATCCAAATCATGTACAATGCTCTGGTGGCTTCCAGCTCTGAATTTCTAGGTATCATCGTCGTTATCGCGCTGGTGGTATCCATGTCCAAGTCGCTTGGAGCCATCGGTGCGGACGAACTGATGATCCGGCCGTTCCAAAAGGTGATTAAATCCCCAAAAGTCGCTTTCTTTGTGGTCGGATTTGTTATGATGATTGCAGCCTGGTTTATCTGGCCGTCTCCTGCCGTTGCGCTTGTCGGCGCACTGTTATTGCCGGTTGCACTCAAGGCGGGACTGCCCGCAATCTGGGCTGCGGTTTCTATGAACCTCTTTGGCCATGGCATCGCACTCTCCGTTGATTTTTTTATTCAGGGCGCACCCGCGATCACCGCCAAATCGGCTGGTATTGAGGCCACCGATATCATAGAAGCAAGCATTCCGCTCTGGCTGGTAATGAGTGGTGTCACCCTTACCGTCGCGTTTATAATGTTCCTCAGAGAAATGAAGAAGACCCCTGTCGAGCAAGTGGCAGAGCAGGTTGCCGGGGTTAAATCAACAGTGGAACCCACTAAATTTGCCCAGTTGATGGCGCTCATCACCCCGGTGGCATTTGTTATCGACGTGGTGCTGATGATCATGTTCGACATCGTAGGCGGCGACGCCACTGCGTTGGTTGGTGGCACCGCGGTAATTATCATGAGCATCATTGTCATCGGGAAAGGCAATATTCTTGCTTCGCTTGATGATATCACAGACATGGTCAAGGACGGCTTCATCTTTGCAATTAAAATCTTTGCGCCCGTTATCGTAATTGCTTCTTTCTTCTTCATGGGCAGCGGTAGCATGGCTGGCAAGGTTCTAGGCGAAGGCGCACCAGATATTCTCACCGACCTGGGTATGTTTATGGCCAATCTAACCCCACTTGCCAAGCCCCCCATTGCCATCATACAGGCGCTAATCGGCGTAATCACAGGCCTGGACGGCTCTGGTTTTTCCGGGCTTCCCTTGGTTGGCTCTCTGGCGCATACCTTTTCGCTGGCTTCAGGTTCCGATGTTGCAACCCTTAGCGCACTGGGCCAGATTATCACCATTTGGACCGGTGGCGGTACCATCATTCCCTGGGGTGTCATCCCGGTGGCGGCCATCTGTAATGTAAAGGCGGCCGATCTCGCGCGCAAAAACCTGATCGCTGTGCTTTGTGGCATGGGCGCAACGTTGCTTGTCGCGATGTTCTTGATTTAATATCTCCAACATAAGGCTATCTCTTCACTGAAAGCAATATACTTAAAGCGGGGAAAAGACACGCGTCTTGTTCCCCGTTTTTTGCTTTAACCCCATTCCCTACACTTCAGCCAATGTACCCTGCGCAGCACAGCGAAGTGCTCCCCTCTACAAAAGTATTTTCTACTATTATTCTAAATCCTGATAGGAAAAATAAATGATTATCAAAACAATCAATCCTCGTTTTCAAACACGGCGTGGATTGATTGCACCTTGTCTATATGATAAAATTATTCCTGAGCCGTTCTTGCTCAAATGTACTGAACGACCGATCATATTGAATGGAGACCGTTTAGAAATGAACGAAAAAGAGATTTCAGAAATTCGCCGTCGCTTCCGCCCGGATAAGAGCAATATCTCCCGGGTACGCGGCTGTTATGTTAATGAAAAGCGTGAAATTGTGTCGCAGTTTAACCAGTCGCTGCGCATCATGTCTCAGGAGGAAAGTGAATCGTTATTGGGGATTCTCAAGAAGACCTTATCTGGGACACTTGGCAAAAACCTCATCGATATTGAATTTGCGACTCAACAGGTGGTGGACGGCGAAGAACATAAGCTTTTAATGGCGCTTAGAAATTCGTCGCTGGACGATGAAGAATCCGTACAGGCCTTTTTTATTCGTGTGATTGAAACACTTAGCCTTGATGAGAATTATTTGATATTGTTAGCGTACGATAAATACGATGTGCCCAATTATTCAAAAGATGGTGACAAACAGAACGATTCCTCAGATGTATTCTCGTACTTTTTGTGCAGCGTCTGCCCTGTGAAAATGACAAAGCCTGCGCTCGGCTATTACGCACCGGAAAATGTTTTCCGTAATATTACGGCGGACTGGGTGGTGTCCCCACCCGAACTGGGGTTCATGTTCCCGGCTTTTGACGACCGATGCACCAACATTTATAACGCGGTCTACTACACGCGCAACGTCGCTGAAAATCATGCCGAATTTATCAATGCCGTGTTTAAGACAGAGGTGCCTATGCCTGCCGCCGTACAAAAAGAGACTTTTGAGGCGATTTTGAGTGATACAATCGCCGACGACTGTAGCCTTCAGGTGGTGCAGACGGTACATGAACAGTTGTCGGGTCTGATAGCGGAACATAAGGCCAATAAGATCCGCGAACCGCTGGTCGTCTCCAAGCAGACAGTCAAGGATGTTTTAGAATCCTGCGGCGTTTCGGAAGATCACATGACCGCTTTTGAAGAAAGATATGACGATGCATTTGGCGCCGACAAAGAGATTAGCCCACGAAATATTGTAGATACAAAGCAACTTGAGGTTTGCACACCCGATGTAACCATCCGGGTTAGCCCGGGGTGTGGCGATCTGGTTGAAACACGGATTATCAACGGCAGAAAATACATATTGATACGCGCCGATCAGGGTGTCGAGGTCAATGGTGTCTCGATTAATATTTTAGAAGAAAAACAAAGCGTAGGGCAAAATATATAGCGCGCTCAATGTAAAATTGAAAGTTGGGCAGCTATTCACACAGCCTTAAAATCTAATATTTATTCACAAACGCATCTTTCCTAACCAAAAGCGCGCTGTATCATATGATACAGCGCGCTTTAACTATCTTATGGGAAATCTTATTTGCCTGCGGCGGCGTTGGCACCAGCAATTCTGCCGAAAACAAGAATATCGGTCAATGCATTACCGCCCAGACGATTGGCACCGTGGATATTGCCGGTCACTTCGCCCGCAGCATAGAGGCCGGGGATAATGTTACCGTTTACATCAATAACCTGCGCTTCGGTGTTGATCTGTACGCCACCCATGGTGTGGTGGACGGTCGGGACGCGTGCACCTGCATAGAAGGGGCCCTTGTCGATCTTATCAGCATAGAGCGTTCTGCCAAAGCTGTCCGCGGTTTTGCTATCCACATGGGTATTAAACTCAGTGACTGCAGCCACAAGGTTTTCGGGGTCGACACCGATTTCGCCCGCCAGCTCTTCAAGGGTTTCACCCTTAAAAGCGCGTCCGGCAGCAATCAGCTCGTTTACCGACTCATTGAAGTTATTCTTCTCATCGCCGGTGGGATAGTCGTGGCTGTCAAGAATGACCCACATGTGCGCGTTGGGCTGCTCAAACAGGGCGTTGGTCATCACGTCGCGGCGCGCGCCTTCGTCTACAAAACGGTTACCTTCATCATTTACAAAAATGCGGTTTTCTACGCCCATTTCAATGTTACCGCTCAGGCTACCGCTGTTCGGATCACCCATGGGCAATAACTGAATGTTCTCCATATTAACCAGCTGGGCGTTAACGGCCTCAGCCATAGCAATACCGTCGCCGGTAGAGCTGGGCGGGTTGGTGCTCTTAATGGAGGCATCAAGGGTCGCCCAGATTGTATTGTGTTTCTGGCGCATCTCAACGTTCGCGGCAAAGCCACCGGTAGCGATCACAACGCCTTTTTTAGCGGTTAGCGTCACCTTGTTACCGGTCTCGCCTGTGGCGACGACGCCAGTTACCTTACCGTTTTCGGTGATAAGGTCGGTTGCTTTGGTGTTGAACATAATTTCAATGTTGTCGTTGCTGTCGATATAAGCGTTATAGGCTTTGAAGAATCCAGTACCGACAGGTTCAACAGGTTTATGCGCTCTGGGCCACAGGCCACCGAGAACCGTAAAAGTTCCGGGCTTAAATTCCATGCCGAGACTCTGCAGCCACTCAACACCGTCCCAGGCGTTGGTAACCAGCGTACGTACCATCTCGGGATCACCCTGCTTATCTCCGCCCTCAAAGGTTTGCTTATAGTGCAATTCAACGGAGTCGTTGTTGGCAAGGGCAGTTTCGCTACCTTCGTCTACGGCGTTAAGTGCGCCGCCAGCCATAATGGTGTTGCCGCCAACCTTTGGCGTCTTCTCAAGCACGATGACAGAAGCGCCGGCCTGATTGGCAGTTACAGCGGCGGCAAGACCTGCACCACCTGCACCGATGACAACGACGTCAGCCTCGCGGGTAACATCTTCAGCTTTTTCAATTTCCACCTTTTTGTTCTTCAGAGCCTCTACATCTGCACCGGCCTGAGTCAAGCAGTCGGTGATAGCGACCAATAATGCATCGCTGGTGATAGTGGCACCTGAAACGACGTCAATAGCAAGGCTCTGGGTCTCTACAATTTTTGCGGGAATCTGCTCGATAGGCAGATCGCTGATACCGGGGGTCTCTTTGTGAGAAGTGACCTTGATATCGGTGATTTCATCTGCGGAGACGACAACCTCTACCGCCACATCGCCACCCATACCCTTTGCGGCGGCAGTATAAGTACCGGCCTTAAACGCGCCGGAAACCTCAGTCGGAGCCGAGGAGGCTGGAGACGCTCCGCTAGAAGTAGCCGCAGGTGTCGCTGTACCACAGGCAGCAGTGCTTAAAAGCACAGCAGTGGCAAGTAGCACACCAATAGATTTTTTGAACATTTTTTTCACTTAAGTTCCCTCCATCAAATTAGATCAACATAGCAGATTTAACGAATTCTAAATCTGATGCGATAAATATACCATAATTACTGGCAAATATAAAGAGAAAAATACAGATATAAGTTACTAATATAAGAATTTAACAATTAAATTATTATAAGTTTAAAAGATATAGGCATATTTCCAATTTGGTATTTTTCTAATGTTTTTGTATAAAACGGAAAATTTGATTATGAAAAATATATCCTTAGAGGCATAGCAGCCTCTATCATGCCAGCAATTAAAAGAGAGTACCCACTCAGACAAAAGCAACTGTCCTTCACTCGAGAACGCAGCATCCTAACAATCTTGAAAATGGCTTTGGCAATTAAGAAATAAGGAACATTTGCTAATCCGGTTCAAACTATCAGATACATAACCAATCTAAAACTATAAAGCCCCAAAAACCGGCGTATGCGTCCAGCTTTTGGGGCTTTTGTGCTTCCGAACATATTATGTATTTTTTTCGAAGGGCTCTATTCCTATAACTAGGATGCCGTTAGTTGAAAACAAGCTCGTTTGCAACGCTCATCTCTTTGGTAATTTTAATCATCTGTTGGAATTTTTCAATAATAGCGACCGAAAGCTTTTCGGCCTCCGCCGTTTTTGACATGGCGCCCCTAGAATCTTGCGCGTTGATAGCGTCGATGATAATATCACCTGTTTTGTGCAGATTATGGTGCAGCACTTCAACACTCTCCCACAGAGCCAACAGCTTTTCTGAAGAGGGCTTAACCGCATAATAGAAATGGCCGAATCCGCATTTATGTTCATCGGTTTGAATCGGAATAACCGACATCTCGCGTGCCATCTTTTTAACATTGGTCATCCAGACGGTGTGTGCTTTAATGGCGCTTTCAACCGTCTCGATGAAATCCTCGTTTGAAAGGCCGCACAGCCTGCTGTTGACCATTTCGCCAGAAGCGATGGCCATGTCGCTGACCTTGGTTTCGATTTTGCCGACCGAGTCGGAAATCTCACCGATAGCGCCGCTGATCTGTTTTAAATCTTCAGCCGATCTCGAAAGGTTTTGTATGTCGTTGTTGACCGTCTCTAAAGCTGTCGAAGATTCATTAAGTGAATCGCTGATGCGTCGACTGGTTTGGGCCGCTTCGAAAATACGGTTCGTGATGTTGGTAGTCGCGTCCGTGCTGGTCGCCATAACACTTGAGACATTTTCAATGCTGCCGCTGACCCTGCTGATAGCATCTATTGTCTTTTCAACACTGCTCTTACTCCTGTTGGAAGCGTTGTTCATTTCTTCAAGCAGCGTGTCGATATTGAGCGTCAGCTGTTTTGTGGTCTCAGACAAAATGCGAACCTCTTCCGCTACAACGGCAAAGCCCTTGCCGGCTTCGCCAGCCCTTGCAGCTTCAATTGACGCATTGAGCGACAAAAGCTTGGTCTTATCAGAAATATCATTAATGCCCTTGACAGCTTCATTAATTTTATGTATGACAAACAGCAGATCGCTGACACTTTGATCCATGTCCTTTGAAAAACCCATCATCTCGTTGTTTTCAGCTTTGATGCTACCCAGAATATTATTGCTCTTCTCGGTGTTTTGGTTGAGAAGCTCCGCATCCTGAGAGATATTTTCAATCATGTCCGCCAGCTCTGTATTTGAATCGACAATCTGGGAGGTTGAGGAGGATATCTCCTCCGACGAAGAAGCAACCTCAGAAAACATATCGCTTAAACTTTTCGCAGAGCGTTTAATTTTATCCCTTAAAAAAGCCAGCCGGAGTTCAAAGTCGCTGATCATGGTGGCGATTTGGAAAACGCCTTTAAAAATTTCAGCCGCTCTGTAGTTTGCTTCCCTTGTGCTCTTTATTTTAGATGCTGACTGTGGTGCAATGACGGCAGATGCCGCCTTTGGGGTCTTTCCCACTTTCCGTTTCATAAATAACATTCGATTATCTTCCTTCCCTGTGTGTTAAACTTTAATGCCTTTCTTAGGTACTTAAAATATGTGATACAATTGTTCGCAAAGCATCTCGTAATATTTTATTTTGGATATATTTGTATAAAAAAATTCAAAAAATAAGAGATAATCTCATTATATAACTGATAAGCTAATAAAACAATATCAAATCACCGACAAAAAGAGGGAAAATAGCTGTTTTTACTCTCTTGTCTGTTAATATGCACTAGTGTATGTTGAGTGCCTAATCGATAATATGCACCCCTGTACAATAAAACATCGGTATCTTTATATTATCGAATCAAATTTTATGTTGACAAAATTTAATTTGCTGTATATATTAATAACATATCAAATAATGTTGATATGAGGTGATTAATTGGAAAACATCTACGAAGAACATGCAAAAGTTTTTAAGGCGTTTTGCGACGAAAAACGTTTAAGAATTCTCGAGCTGTTACGCAGCGAGGAAAAATGCGCCTGTGTTTTGTTGGAGCAGTTGGATATAGGACAGTCGGGACTTTCTTATCACATGAAAATTTTGGTCGAGTCAGGCATAGTAGAGAGTCGGCAGGAAGGTAAATGGACGCATTACAAAATTAGCGAAAAAGGTAGTACCTACGCCCAATCTTTGCTAAAAAAGCTGACAACACCCAACATGGATACAGATGAAAATAGTTTCTGCAAATAATAAAGCCATCCGCATGATGGCTTTTAAACAGCCGAATACATCAAAAATATTTGATATGATTGTCCTTTATTGAAAGTGAGGTATCCCCGCAATGCAAATATTAAAAATGATCTGGAATTTCTTTCAGCACCAGATTCTCGGTATGAAATGGCTCGATGAGCTGATTAAAAGCGGACTTTCCGCTCTGGGACTTGATACGTCCACCCGTCTATTTGGGAGTATTGCATTTTTTCTCTACGATGTGATCAAAATTACGATACTGCTTTGCTTCTTGATTTTTTTCATCAGTTACATTCAAAGTTACTTCCCGCCCGAGCGCAGCAAAAAAATTCTCGGAAGATTTCACGGCATTGGCGCAAACTGTGTCGCAGCGTTGCTTGGAACGGTAACACCGTTCTGCTCCTGTTCCTCCATTCCGTTGTTTATAGGATTTACGTCGGCGGGGCTCCCGGTGGGCGTGACATTCTCCTTTTTGATTTCTTCTCCGATGGTCGATCTCGGATCGCTGCTCTTGTTAATGAGCATTTTTGGTGCAAAGGTCGCAATCATTTATGTGGTCGTCGGTCTGGTCATTGCCGTCATTGGCGGTAAGATTATTGAGCAGCTACACATGGAAAGATATGTGGAAAGCTTTATTATGTCGGCTGGGAGTGTGGACATTGAATCGCCTGATCTGACAAAAAAAGACCGACTGATATATGCAAAGGAGCAGATGCTCTCCACTTTCAAAAAGGTTTTCCCCTATATCCTGGTTGGTGTTGGCATAGGCGCTGTTATACACAACTGGATTCCGGAAGAATGGGTAGCGCTCGTACTCGGAAGTAAAAATCCTTTCGGTGTTGTTCTTGCAACCCTTATTGGTGTCCCAATGTATGCTGACATTTTTGGTACTATCCCGATTGCGGAGGCTCTTTTATACAAAGGTGCCCAGCTTGGTACCATCCTATCGTTTATGATGGCCGTTACCACATTGTCGCTGCCATCCATGATTATGCTTCGCAAGGCGGTCAAACCAAAATTGCTGGCATTGTTCATTACAATCTGCACGGTTGGAATCATTATCGTAGGTTACTTTTTCAACTCAATTCAGGGATTCATTGTATAGGTTACAATAAAATAAAAATTCATAAAGGAGCGTATAGCATGTCACTTTTTAAATTTGGAAAGAAAAAAGAAGAAACCCCCGGCTGCTGCTGCGGCGGCAATTGTGACGCCAAAAGTATGACACAAGCAGAGTCTTCAAAGGCAACAGGCGCTAGCGTGAAGATATTGGGAAGCGGGTGCGCGAAATGCAATCAGCTTGAAGCAGCGACAAAAGAGGCTCTGGAACAGCTAGGCATGGATACGACGGTCGACCATGTGTCGGATTTTTCACAGATCTCAGCTTACGGTGTGATGTCCACCCCCGCCCTTGTTGTTGACGGAAAAGTGGTCGCTTATGGCAAGGTTCTAAAAACCGAGGAAGTTGTAAAAATCCTTCAAAAAGTTAGATGATTCCGATTTTGACATAGTAACAAAATACACCACTTGGCTTATCTGACTAACAAGTTATGCCAGACATCTAAAAGTTTTGAGCATTACTATCACCGACATTTTTATTTTCTCATTACCCGATGATGTTATTCTAAATAGCCCACTGCGGACCAGTGCTGCAGACTGTTCTTGCAAAAATGAAAAGGAATGAAAAGATGAATAAAGTAGCGTTTATCTGTGTTCACAACTCCTGTCGAAGCCAGATTGCCGAAGCGCTGGGGAAGCAATTGGCCGCCGATATCTTTGAAAGTTATTCTGCGGGCACAGAGCTTAAAGATCGCATAAATCCAGACGCGGTTCGTCTCATGAAGCAGGTTTATAAAATTGATATGGAACAAAGCCAGCGTCCCAAGCTGCTCGCAGAGCTCCCACCAGTAGATGTAATCGTTACAATGGGATGTAATGTAGAATGTCCCTTTCTGCCTTGCGAGCGCCGTGAAGACTGGGGCCTGTCTGACCCAACGGGAAAGAGCGACGCAGAGTTTCTTGCTGTAATTCAGACGATAGAGGAAAAAATAAAAGACTTGGCGAATTCATTGAGATAAACATATTGGCCGGCAGTTTGTAAAACTGCCGGCCTTTAATTTGACACCGTACCACTTATTTTCCACAGATGATCTCTTTTTTACAAACGAGTTAAACAGCGATGCCCTTATCGAGGTAAAGGTCAAAACCAGTCGCTATTCCTATAACTGCTGTAAGCCGCCGCAAATTCACTGTTATTACGAATAAATATATGTGCCAAAGCTGGGTCAAAACGCGTCCCCGCCCCCTGCGTAATAATATGACACGCAGCCTGGTGATTGTCCCCTTCCTGAACAGTTTCTCTGTCGTAACAATCACAAATGGCCGTAATACGCGCAACAAGCGGAATCTTGTTGCCGCATAGACCAAAGGGATAGCCATTGCCATTCCAATGTTCATGATGGTAGACGGCCGCGTCACAGCACAAAAAAATCAAGCAATCGGGTATGCCCGAAACGATGCGGCTGGCCATATAATCAAAAAGCCGCATTGCAAGCAGTGTATGCTGGCCAACAATCAGCCGTTCTTTCATCGTCAGTTGCTCGCTCTTAAAAAGTATTTCTCTCGGCAACCACACTTTTCCAACGTCATGATAAAAGGCCGCTTCACTGATCTGTTCGATTTTCCGCTGGCTAAACCTCTTTGAGAACATCTGGCAATCGTTCATCTTTTTAGCCATGATACCGGCATAAATACCGACACCGATCATATGATCAATCTGTTGCTCCGGTAGCTTTTTCAACAGGTTTTTGATATCGGCAGCAGAATGGATAGAAGGCGGCATAAAACTCCCTCTTTTCAAAGGTAATGCACTATGCTTCTCCAGAATCAGACGTGACATGCTCCCGATGTAAGACCACTTTGTTGTAGAGAATAGCAATTGATAAATGGCGGTAATCGCAGCATTGGGATGTTGAAAACGAAGCGCTTTCAACATCCCAATGCTTTCTCATACCACTTTGAATATTCTTTCCGGAAGCGGGATAATATCCCAGCGCACTGTATGGACGTATGGTATTGTATGCTCGTACCCAACGGTAAGCAAGACTTTAGCTTTATAGGTATCAAATCTGCGAATCAGTAATTAATGGCAGAGCACCATTGAATAATCTTACATAGTCGTTTTGCCAAGACTACTTGGTAGAATATACATTGGCACCACCTCTATCTTACAAAGCGATTTCCCCTCTACATTTAATGGGAAGAGGTACAGGTCGATTTCCTTCCTTGGGGCGATATCAAGCCAACAAACTATATCATATTCATAAATTTAAAATTATCAAGGGGCCGTCCAGTAATGCTTAGGACAGGCTTTTTTAGCAACTACGCTAAAGTCAACCGGGCATAGGTAAAATCAACTACTGGAACAAATTTTCGTGGGTTAAGACCGATTTTAATCACCGCCGAGGTAGGCTCTTCGTACACTGTCACTTTGAATCAACTCGGCGCCGGTGCCAGAAAGCTCTATTTTGCCGGTTTCAAGCACATAGGCGCGGTCAGCAATTGAAAGCGCCATCTGAGCGTTCTGCTCAACAAGCAGCACTGTCGTACCATCTTTGTGCAGTTGTGTAATAATTTCAAAAATCTGTTCAACCAATAGTGGCGCCAAGCCCATAGAAGGTTCATCAAGCATCAGTAACTTTGGGTGGCTCATCAGCGCGCGGCCCATGGCCAACATCTGCTGCTCACCGCCCGAAAGGGTGCCACTGACTTGCTTTCTGCGCTCCTTCAGGCGAGGGAATTGTTGATACACCCGCTCAATATCGGCGGCGACTCCAGCGCTCGGCTGGGTGTATGCGCCCATCTCAAGGTTTTCCTGCACGCTCATCTGCAAAAAGATGCGCCGCCCCTCAGGCACTTGTGCCAGTCCTCGTTGCAAAATTTTATGCGGTTCAACGGCCGAAATATTCTCACCGTTAAAATGGATTGAGCCTGTTTTGCTGCGCAGTAGCCCCGAAACAGTGTTCAATACGGTGGATTTTCCCGCGCCGTTTGCGCCGATTAGTGTGACAATCTCCCCTTCGTTAACCGAAAACGAGACGCCCTTTATCGCATGGATGCTGCCATAAAATACATTGATATCCTCAACCTGCAACAGCATAACTCAACCCTCCTTTTTCTTGCCAAGATAGGCTTCAATGACCTTCGGGTTCGCCTGAATCTCAGCCGGCGTGCCCTTGGCGATGATCTTGCCGTAATTGAGCACGGCGATGCCCTCACAGATACCCATAACAAGTTTCATATCATGCTCGATGAGCATGATGGCAATCGCAAAGGTGTCGCGAATTTTGCGGATATTCTCCATCAGCTCCGCCGTTTCGGAGGGGTTCATGCCTGCGGCGGGTTCGTCGAGCAGTAAGAGGCTCGGATTTGTACCCAGTGCGCGCACAATTTCCAGGCGGCGTTGCGCGCCGTAGGGCAGGCTGCCCGCCTTGGCGTTTGCCATGTCTTCCATGTTAAAGATCGAGAGCAGCTCGAGTGCACGCTCATGAACGATCTTTTCCTCTTTCCAATAGCGCGGCAAGCGTAAAACGCCGTCCCACATCGAATATTTCATCTGGTTATGCAGCCCGATCTTGACGTTGTCCTCAACGGTCAGCGTTGGAAACAGGCGAATGTTCTGAAATGTTCTGGCGATGCCCGCGCGGTTGACCTGAATGGTGTTCATACCGTGGGTATCCTTGCCGTCGAGCAGAATAGTGCCGCGCGTCGGCTGATAAACCTTGGTTAAAAGGTTAAACACCGTGGTCTTGCCCGCACCGTTGGGGCCGATCAGACCTGCGATTTCGGTGCGACCAATCGTCAGGTTAAAGTTATCCACAGCGGTCAAACCGCCAAAGTCAATACCAAGCCCGATCGCCTCTAGTACGGGAGATTTGTCGATGTCCCGCTCGGGGATAATCGCGCTGCTGGGTATCGGTACCATTTTAGCCATTTTGCGCGCCCTCCTTGCGGACTGATTTTTTTGCGGCCGCCTTTTCTTTAAATTGTTCAAACAGGCGGCGACCCTTTTCGCCGTGAGTCAGAAGCATGACTGCGACAAGCACAATGGCATAAACCAACATGCGGTAATCACTGAAGCTGCGCAACAGCTCAGGCAGCACAGTAAGCACCGCCGCAGCGATAATTGAGCCGCGGATATTGCCCATACCGCCCAACACGACAAACACCAGAACAAGAATAGAGGTATTAAAATCAAACTTTTTAGCCACCACGGTGGAGTAGTTCATGGCAAACAGCACGCCGGCCATTCCCGCCAGCACCGCCGAGGTTGAAAAGGCCATCAGCTTATATTTCGTGATATTAACGCCAAGCGATTCGGCAGCGATTCGGTTGTCGCGCAGCGCCATAACCGCCCTTCCGGCACGACTATTGATCAGATTCTGTACAATAATCAATGTGACGATAACCAGTGCAAAGCCCATGGTAAAAGTCGAAAGTTTGGTTACGCCCACCGCGCCCATCGGCCCGTTCATGATGACCGTTCCGCCATCGGCAAGACCCAGAGACGCCGAGTCGGTCATGCTCAGGTGCAGCCCGTTTTTGTCCACGCCTATATAAAGGCAGTTGACAACATTTTTGACAATTTCGCCAAATGCCAGCGTGACAATCGCCAGATAGTCACCCTGCAGGCGCAGTACCGGCACACCGACCAGTAGACTGGTCAGCCCGGCGATAATGCCGCCTGCCAGCATGGCGATTACCAGCCGGAGCGGCGAGAACGCAATAACGTTTTTAAGGCTCATCGTTACGATAACGCCGGTGAAAGCACCGACGCTCATAAAGCCAGCGTGGCCCAAGCTTAGTTCGCCCAGAATACCAACGGTGAGGTTGAGTGAAACCGCCATTACAATATAGGCACAAATTGGAACGAGCTGGCCTTTTAGCGAACTGGAAAGCTGCCCGCCCGACATAAGTGTTTGTAAAATGATAAACGCAACCGTAACAAGGATGTAATTAAGAAAGTTGTTTTGGGCGGTTTTATTCATTGCCTTAATTTTTTTCATATTTTCCGCCTACACTTTCTCACTTATTTTTTTGCCCATCAGACCGGTGGGCTTCACTAGTAGCACCACAATGAGCACGGCAAAAACGATGGCATCTGAAAGCTGAGTCGAAATATAAGCCTTTCCGAAAATTTCGACCAACCCCATAATCAGACCGCCAATCATTGCACCCGGGATCGAGCCAATGCCGCCGAAAACCGCCGCCGTAAAAGCTTTGATACCGGGCATGGCACCAGTTGTAGGCAGCAGCGTCGGATAGGCCGAACAAAGTAGCACGCCCGCAATCGCCGCTAATGCGCTGCCGATAGCAAAGGTAGCGGAAATGGTGGCGTTTACATTGATTCCCATCAGCTGAGCAGCACCCTTATCCTCTGAGACGGCGCGCATTGCTTTGCCGATTTTTGTGTAGCCTGTCAGCCAGCTTAAAAGCAGCATGATGACGATGCACGAAAGCACCGTTACAATCGCCTCGCCTGAAATGGTCAGCCCGCCTTCAAACAGTTTGACCGGCTTGATAGGCACCACACTTGAAAAGCTCTTGGGTGCTGAGCCCCAGATAAGCAAGGCCGCATTCTGTAAAAAATAGCTGACGCCGATCGCAGTGATCAACACCGCCAACGACGGTGCCATACGCAGCGGCTTATAGGCCAGCTTTTCAATCGTCATGCCCAAAACCGTACAGACGACCATCGCCAATATGACCGAGGCAAAGGCCGGCCAGCCAAGATAGGTCGTCGCACAAAAAGACATATAAGCGCCTACCATTATCACGTCACCGTGGGCAAAGTTAAGCATTTTGGCAATGCCATAAACCATGGTATAACCCAGCGCGATAATAGCATAAACGCTTCCCAGACTGATTCCGCTGACAACATAGGAAAGAAACGTCATACCCGCACACCTCATTTTTCTTTATGCAATGGTTCCCTTACAGCAATTCCATAAAGGAATTCAAAAAAGGGAGCTGACGAAAATGGCCCGCTTGTGCAGAGCGCAGACAGTTTAACGTCTGTCATGGACGACAACGCAGCATCCGGTCATTTTCGGCCCTGAACTTTTTGCAATCTTTCATGGAATGGCTATAAGAACAGGGATTGGAGGGCTTTAAGCTTTGCGCTTTTTAAGCCCTCCTAAACAGACATTCTAATTACATGCCGGTATAGACGCCATCCTTGATAATAACAGCCTTAGGCGCCTTAGAAACCTCACCGGTGGCCTGCCAGGTCATGCCTTCGCCGGTAATGCCATCAAAGGTCATAGCGGTAAACTCGGCGATCAGCTTGTCACAAACCTCAGCAGCGGGCATATCGGCAGTTACACCAGCCTTTTCGCAAGCCTGCGCAATGGCGTAAATGCAGTCATAGCCGTCGGCCGCGAACTGGTTAGGAACCTCGCCGTATGCAGCCTGGTACTTTTCAACAAAATTCTTGGTCGCGTCGTCCTGTGCATCGGCCGAGAAGGGCG
The DNA here is from genome assembly GCA_030913685.1 of Oscillospiraceae bacterium MB24-C1. Lineage (NCBI taxonomy): Bacteria > Bacillati > Bacillota > Clostridia > Eubacteriales > Oscillospiraceae > Oscillospiraceae bacterium MB24-C1. The sequence goes on from CP133187.1 coordinate 877,635, forward strand.
TCAGCAGCATCACGTCTTCAGCCAGAGTCTTGTCGAAGTTTTCAAGGGTCAGAATGCCGTCAAGGCCGTCGCAGCCGAAGAACTTGGGCGAATAGTCCATGCTTCTCGCCTGAGAGAGAATCAGCGCAGCAGGGGTATAATAAATGGGCAGGAAAACAAGGTCGGCGCCCGCGTTCTTAGCTTCAGTCAGCTGCACGCTGAAATCGGTCGCGGTGTCGTCGGTGAAAGTGGTAGCGCAGACGACCTCAAGATTCTTTACCTTTGCCTGAGCAGCAAATTTCTCATAGATGCCCTGTGAATAAGCGTCAGCGTTATTGTAGATAACTGCAACCTTGGTCGCAAGCTTGTTGTCGGCCAGATAATCCGCCGAAGCAACACCCTGGTTAGGGTCAGTGAAGCAGATCTGGAAGACGTTATCCTTCCCCTCAATAACCTTGGTAGAAGAAGCCGAGGGCGTCAGCGTAAATACACGGTCGGCATAGGTCTCAGAGGTAACAGCTAGCGCGGGCGAGGTGGTTACAGTGCCGTTGAGAACCTGCATGCCCCAGTCCTTGAGCTTGTTGTAAGCGTTGACAGACTTTTCAGCGTCGTGCTCGTCGTCCTGATAATTCAGCTCGTACTGTTGACCGCCCTTGGCGTTGATTTCGTCGATCGCAATTTGTGCGCCGTTTCTGGCTGCAATGCCGTAGACAGCCGCAGGGCCGCTAACCGGGCCAATGCCGCCAATCTTAATCGCTGCAGTGGAAGAAGCGGCGGGCGCAGAACCCTCGGATGCCGGGGTGGAGGTAGAGCTGCTGCTACCGCCTGAGCATGCGCCCAGTGACAGAATCATAGCAACCGCCACCATGGTTGTAATAATCTTTTTCATCGTAATATACTCCCTCTTTACATTTTCATTTATACAAAAAACCGGCTCCGTCATAAAAAACGGAGCCGGTTTGAGTATACGTTTATTTACTCAACTTCGCGGTTCTGATATTCTACGACGTACTATTAAATTATCGCAGCTAATTATAAGGGCTACAATTACAAGCTCTACAAATAGAGCTAGCATTAAAACTCGTACAAATAGCGCAACAGTAAGAAGCACAACAAAAAGGGACGCCACAATAATGGCGTCCTTAGTCAGCATGGCAGAAGCAGACATGAAACGAGAGCAGAACGAATGAGCTTCTGCTGTATTGGCAGAAGTTTTTGAAGAACGATAATTCGCAGTGCGAGTTGCCATCGTCATAATTCGTTGCCCCTTTCAATTAAAGCTTTTTGTTAATTCAACATTTTAAAGCATTAATTAAAAAATGTCAATTGTTATATTTTACAGTACACGCTTAGCGACAAGAGAATTTATGTTCAACATCAATAAAAATCACACCTTCAAACGCATCTTACCAGCATTTTTTGTTTGGCGACACAGTACAAGTGATTTTATAGCTGAAACACTATTTTTAACCTTATATGCCCAAATTACAGATTTATACATAATATATCGAGGCAGCACAGCACTGTTTGAGCCCAAATTAAACGTTCACTAATTCAATCAACTTTCACTTGACAAGAAATATCCGGTATGCTATCATTAGCGCCAGTTAGTTGTGGATAACCAAACGACCGGGCCGCGGTTAGTTTATTCTAACCCATGCCTGACATTGAACGAAGGGGGATGTTTGATGAGCGTAATTATTATAGGCGGAAACGAACGCATGGAAAGATTATATCAAGAAACCTGCTTAGAGCACGGCTATAAGCGTGCTAAGATTTTTACAAAGACTGGTGGAGAAATAAAAAAGCAGCTTGGCGCTGCCGATTTATATATCCTATTCACCAGCACGGTATCACATAAGATGGCTATTGCCGCTTTAGGTGAAGCAAAGCGGCACAACGCCCGTGTTGAGCGCTGTCATAGCAGCAGCTTATGTGCGCTCAGAACCATTCTACAAAATCATTGTCCGAAGGGTTGCTGTGGGAACAAAATTTGAACGTCGTCTAGTTGAACAATGCGCGCGGACACTGGCCGGTATTAAGGTCGGCAATCTGTTCCACTGCACTCTGGAGGCCAGCAATTGTATCAACGACTGGCTTAATCTGTGTTTTGATATAGCCGCTTTAATTTAAGCTAACCTTCAATTTTAACAAACCTAAAATTCACTCCGCTTTTCTATCCCTACAAAACGGGCGTGCCAACAAAATGGCGCGCCTGTTTTATTTGCATTTTAAGAATCTTCCAAAGTTTATTTTAAACTGGTACATTTTGTTTTACTGATTGGTAATGAGACAAGCGATTTGTATAAAATCCCTTAAAACGGATATTAATAGAATAAGATTATTGCAAATGAGGCGCAGCATGCAGTATGTAATTTCTTTTTTAGAAGGTGTCATTTCCTTTATATCGCCTTGCCTTTTGCCGATGCTTCCAATTTATGTATCCTATTTTGCAGCGGGCAAAGAGGATGCCAGCCGCATCACAACACTGAAAAATGCACTCGGTTTTGTCATAGGCTTTACCCTAGCCTTTGTTGCGCTTGGGCTCTTCTTCAGTATTCTGGGTACTTTTTTATTAAATTACACCGCAATTATTAACATCGTTTTAGGCGCATTAGTTGTTTTGTTTGGGTTGGGGTTTATGGGCGTTATTAGGCCTATTTTCAACTTACACAGTTCTAACCGTGCCGGTATTGAAAACCTGAGCTTTTTAAAAGCCGTCACTTTCGGCATGATATTTTCAATCAGCTGGACACCCTGTGTTGGTGCGTTTTTAGGTTCTGCTCTGGCGATGGCTTCAGTCAGTGGTTCAGCCCTTCAAGGAACATTGATGCTGCTTTGCTTCTCCGCCGGTCTTGGAATACCCTTTATTCTATCCGCCCTACTGAGATTGACGAGCTGAAAACAGCCTTTGATTTTATTAAAAGAAATTTAAAACCATCAATTTTGTGTGCGGCCTTTTTCTGGTCATCATCGGTGTTTTAATGATGACAGGGCAGCTTGGCCGGTTTCTGAATATGTTTAATACTTGAAAGGGAAGATTTTTATGACCGACAAAAGAAGACTGGCAGTCACCATTTCCGTGCTTCTCATAATGATGGTTGTTTCCGCTGCGATTTATAACGCTTATAAAGATCGCATTGACCCATCTACAGGTAAGCTGACCCGCGCATCACAGCTGAAAAATCAGGTGCCGGTAACTTCAACCGCCCCCGAGACGCTTGACGCTTTAGCGTCAAAAGCGTCGGACTTCACCATGAAGGACGCGGAAGGAAACGACATTCTACTCTCAAGCTTTGAGGGAAAGCCGGTGGTTTTAAACTTTTGGACCTCCTGGTGCAGCCACTGCAAAGCGGAGATGCCTCGTTTTGAAGAGGCTTATAAGCAATACGGTGATCAGGTACAGTTTATTATGTTAAATGCCGTCAAGTCTGAAAAAAAAGAGGAGGATGGAAAAAACTATATTCAAAATTCCGAGTTTACCTTCCCTGTATTTTACGACATGGACGGCAAGGCAATACCCTTATATAACATTCGCGGATTCCCAGCCACAATGTTCATCGACAAGGATGGGAAAATTGTGGAAAGAAGCCTTGGCGAGCTGACCCAAGAAAAGCTAGACGAAAATATTCAGAAGATACTGCCCACAGAATAGATCGCTTAAACAGAGCCGCCCCGGGAAGCTCCGGGGCGGCTGTTATTTTATTAAAAACATAAATAACTGAATCTCTGGTCGCCCTTTAAACCTCATAAATCAGGTCGGCAATTTGGCTATCCAATCCCAAAACCTGCCCCACAACCCGCTCCTTTTTGGGCTCAAAAGATGCAGCCGGACCATTAATTTCAATCACCGTGCGACGCAGCTCATGAATATCGACAACGGGAAGGCGCGCCGCCTTTAGCCGCATCTTCAATTCAGGTCGTGCTGGGTTGACTGCGATGCCATACTGCGTCACCAATAGGTCGATAAAACGACCGGGTGTTGAAACGGTCAGCACTTTATCTACTACAATGGCCATTCTCGCACGGCTCAGCGGTGCCACAATAATTGTCAGCTTGGCCCCTGCCGCCACATCAGTATGCCCGCCGGAGCCACCGATGATATAGCCGTTTGAATCGGTATGAACGTTGACGTTAAATTCGGTGTCAATCTGTGTCGCACCCAGCACCACCACATCCAGCGACGAGGCCGCTGTGCTCTTGGCGGCCGGGCTGGCATACCGAGCTGCTGTTATTTCAAAGTGCCGAGGGTTCTCGCGCAGCGATTGAACCGCCTTAAGATCAAAGCACTGCACATCCTGAATAGCCTGAAAACAGCCGCTTTCCAGCATATCAACCATATAGCCGGTGATGCCGCCCAGCGCAAAGCTGCCATGAATGTTCTTTTCCAACATAATGCGCTTGAGATAACCGGCCACTGCAAGCGAAGCGCCACCAGCACCCGTCTGGAATGAAAAGCCGTCCTTCAACAAGCCCGAAGCTTCAATCGCTTGCGCGGCATAATCTGCAATTATCAGCGCGATGGGGTCCTTTGGCATGCGCGTAGTCCCTGATACAATGCCCGCGGGATTGCCGATAGCCTCTACCCTAACCACAAAATCGACGTCGTTCTCGGTAATGGAGGCGTCGGCCAGCGGATAGGGCACCAGATTGTCGGTGACAATGACAACCTTGTCTGCACACATTGCGTCGGCGAACGCATACCCCAATGAGCCGCAAGCCGACGGGCCGTACTTGCCCGAGCAGTTACCCATCTCGTCCGAGGTGGGCGCGGCGATGAATGCGACGTCTATATGGCTTTTCCCCGACAGAATATCGGCCGGGCGGGTGCCGTGCGAGCGGAAAACAACCGGTTTTTTGAGCACACCTTCTGAAATTACCCTGCCCACACCGGCGGAAAGATAATTGGTTTCAATACCGGTTACAACGCCGTTGCGGATATGGTCAATCAACGGCAGATGGCAGTCAAACAACGAGCTGGCGTTAACCGTCAGGTTTTTTAGTCCCAGCCGGGCAGCCTCCTCCAGTACCATATTCACCACATAATCGCCGTTGCGCAAGTGGTGATGAAACGAAATGGTCATGCCGTCTTCTAAACCGGAATGCACGAAGGCCTGATGCAGATCGTCACACAGTTTAGCCAAAATAATCCACCCCCTTAATTTCAGATGCCGCTTCCAGCACCAGTCGGGCGCGCTGAACAATGGGCGCATCGATCATTTTTCCGTGCAATGATATAGCGCCCTTACCCTGACGCTTGGCCTGTGCAATGGCATCAAAGACTTCTCGGGCGTAGTCAATCTCTTTTAAAGTGGGTGAAAAGATTCGGTTCACCGTTGCAACATGCGCCGGGCTGATGCAGGCTTTGCCGGTAAAACCCAAACCCTTGGCAAAGGCTGCGTCCCTTTCCAACGCTTCCAAATCCCGCACATCAGTAAAAGGCGTATCGTACGCCTCTATTCCGGCGGCTCGTGCGGCGCAGACAATCCGACCGCGCGCATAACGGATTTCTTCACCCTCGACAGTACGCGCACACCGGAAATCGGCCGAAAGATCCTCCGCACCCAAGAACAGCGCGATCACCCTCGGACTGGCGACAGCTATGTCATAGGCATTCTCAATGCCCATCGCAGTCTCCAACAGTGCGATAATTTTCGTCCGTCCACCTTGGAGTCCAAACTCCTGCTCCAGCGCTGTCAGTTTCTCATCAAGCTTTTGGATGTAATCCGCACCGCTAACCTTGGGCGGCAGGATGACCTCCGGTCCAAGTGGCAAAAGCGCCCGCAGATCCTCCTCCCAATAGGGAGTGTCCAGACCATTGATGCGGATGATTCGCTCGCATTTTCCAAAATTCAGTGACATCAGGGCATTTTTCAGTAGTTCTCTGGCCGCGTCTTTTTCGTCAGGAGAAACAGCATCTTCCAGGTCAAAGATCAAGCTATCGGCACCCAGCAGCCCACCGTTGCCAATCATATTCGGGTTATTGCCCGGCAAAAACAACATTGTACGTCTCATTTTGCGGTCTCCTCTTCGGCGCTTGCACGGCGCACCGCCGTCGTCACGCGGGCGCGGATGGTACAATCCAGCGCGCCGCGATCGGTTGCTTTAACCGCCGCAGTTTTTACACCCATCTCGTGCAGCACCGTTCGGATGGTCTCCTGAATCGAATCTCCATAGTATTTTTCGACCGAAGACATCAGCTCAATTTGGATTCCAGTGGTGTCCGGCGACACCGTCACCATAATGTCGCTGGATTCCAACGTGCCGGCAACGGATACCCGTTTAATTCGCATAGCAATCTCCTTTCTGGTATCAGAGGCATTGCCTCTATCAATATCTTGGATAAAAGCCGATGACTGAATCACCGGCTCGATTTGCCACGCCACCGCCCTTTGACAGCAGTTTTCTGTCATCGTAATCGGTACAGCACCCGAGGGCGGCCACCCGTTTCATAATCGATGCTACTTAAAACGCCGCCAATCTCAATTAGGTAATTTAAATACCGCCGAATTGTTACGCGCGAGAGACCCGAGGCTTGTGAAATGCTCTCACAGGTGTGTTTTTCTCCGGCTTGTTCGTGCAGATGGTCATAAATGTAGGTGAGCGTTTTTTGGTTAAGTCCCTTTTGCAGCTCACCATGTTCAATATCCAGCGACAGCTTGTTGTTGAGCAAACGATCGACCACCGCTTGGTTCACCTGCTGATTGCTGTTAAGTAAGTTAGTTTTACTTAAGTATTTTTGAATGGCCTCCTGAAAGCGATAAAACGAAAACGGTTTGATAAGATAGTCGACAATACCCAACCGCAGCGCCTCATCCACCACACTCATTTCGGTGGCAGCTGTCACCATAATGACTGCGCTTTTGATGTTCTCCGCCCTGAGCATTCTTAATAGTTCATTGCCGCTGATCCCCGGCATATAAACATCAAGAATAACCAGGTCGACCGGGTGGGTTGAAAGATACTCCCAGGCGATTCGTCCATTGGAGAACACACCATCGACGGTAAATTCGCCGAAATGCTCAAGATATTGTTGGTTGATCTGCGCAACCATGGGGTCATCCTCAACAATGACCGTACGAAACATGTTGATCACTTCCTTTGCCGTTTTTCACTGCAAATAATCGTAAACGATGTTCCCGCATTGGGGTCTGAATCCACCTCAATACTGCCGCCGGCTCGGCTGACAATCTCCTTAACCAAGCCCATACCCACGCCGCGACCCTCTTTGGCCTTTGTGCTAAAACCCATCTGATAGATACGGGGCAGATTTTCCGGCGCGATGCCAGTACCGGTGTCCGACACTGTAATCAGCAGGCCGGTTTCATCCTCGGTGATCTGTAGGACAATGCTGCGCGGACCATCTTCCTGCCGGGCATTTACCGCTTCGATAGCATTTTCAAGCAGGTTGCCAACGATACTGACTATTTCATTTGTTGAAAGATAATCACTGTGTGTCGGAAGCCGACTATTAGCCAGAAGCGTCATGCGGATGTCGAGCTCTCGCATATTGGTCAGCTTGGCCAATATCAGCGCAGCAACGTTTGGGTTATGGATATATTGTAGCACCGGCCCCATCGATTCGGCGTGAACGGCGGAAATATTGCTGATGTAGACTAACGCGTCCTTTTGGCGCCCCATCTGGAGCAGCCCAGATATGACCTGAAGCTTATTCATGAATTCATGCGTATTTGCCCGCAACGCGGAGACGATGTGCCGTGTACCATTTAATTGCTCCGCCGTCTGCATGGCTTCAGTCTTATCAGTCAGAATCAAAGTGGTTCCAATGTTTTTGTCCTCTTCATTTTTGGGGATATTGCAACAAAGAATATTGGGGCGCGTGGTCGGCACGTTCTTTCGTCGGGATAAAACCAGGCTTTCGCCGGTTTCATCTCGAATAAGGGCATCGATCATCTTACCCTCGAGAAGCTCCGGCCGCAGGCCCAACATCTGTACGGCCGCACGATTGACCAGCTGTATCATACCCCGCTCATCCACCGAGATGATGCCCTCATTCAAGTTGTTGATGACCTCATTCTGAGTCAGGTAGCTATGTACGAATTCCTCCGGGCCGTACCCCAGTAAAATTCGCCGGATCAAAAGCGACAACAGCCCGGCCACCAATAATGTCGCCAGCATCACCAGCCAGGCCAACTGCATATAGGTCGAGATGATGTGGTTTCGCAGCTCATTAATTCGTGACATAGTCGTGCTGGCCATAACAAAACCCATTCCATGGCCCTCTTCGTCAAAAACGGGGTAAAAGGCCCGGCGCTGATGCCCCAGTGTCCCGACACCATCCACAATATAAGCTTCCCCTGCCAATGCAGGGCCTTCATCTCCGCCTACAAATCGCTGCCCAATACGGCTGTGCACCACGTGATAAAGGCGAATGGACGAAGTATTGGCGACAGTGACAACATCCAGATCCTGAGTCTGAGCCACCATATTATCCAAATAGGTAATCAGCTCCTCGGGGCAGCTGCCATCCTTAAGAGATTGGCGAATCATTTGGCTCTCCGCCAGCGTACGAGCGGTAGAAGTCAGGCCGTTTTCAATCTTTGTCTGTAGCGAAGAAAGTGAAAATTGCAGCGTCATGGTCAGTGTTATAATTAAAATTACCATCCACATCAGGGTCGAGAAAAAGAGAAACTTAAAAAACATGGGCGCGATTCCGCGTTTTTTAAGCTTGCGCAACCATGCCATCAATGTTTGCTCCTTCCCCGGTCATGATGCCGTCTAGTTCCGCATCACGCCACAATCAATTCTGTTTCCAATTATTCTACCATTCAATTTTGTGAATTTCAACTATATCACCCCACCCATTTTGCCTATAATTATAGATAATTTGCTTTCTTTACTTTCAAAACTTTAAATATGTTTTCAAAAGAGTATGATATGCCGCCTAAACATCTTATAGTAAAAATACAAAAACAAATTGTCACCATTTTTTGTCTTTTGTATGAAGTGTCAATTCGATGCAAGGAGGAATGTTCATGGACTATGCAAAGGAATCGCTACGTCTCCACCGCGAGTGGAAAGGAAAAATTGAAATCGTTGCAACTGTACCGGTTCAGACAAAAGAGGATCTTTCCCTAGCTTACACGCCGGGGGTTGCCCAACCCTGTCTGGAAATTCAAAAGGACCCTGATCTGTCCTACGATCTAACCCGGCGGCACAACCTTTGCGCCGTCATCACTGACGGTAGCGCTGTCCTTGGTCTGGGCGATATCGGACCAGAAGCCGGCATGCCGGTCATGGAAGGCAAATGTGTACTCTTCAAAAGCTTTGGCGATGTAGACGCCTTTCCTCTGTGCATCAAAACACAGAATGTGGACGAATTTGTCAACACCGTCTATCTGATGTCGGGTTCTTTCGGTGGTATCAATCTGGAGGATATCGCGGCGCCGCGCTGCTTTGAAATCGAGCGCAAGCTCAAAGAAAAGTGCGATATTCCAATTTTTCACGATGACCAGCATGGTACGGCCGTTATTACGCTAGCGGGTCTGACCAACGCACTGAAGGTAGTTGGCAAACGCCTCCCCGACGTCAAGATCGCCGTCAACGGCGCCGGTGCAGCCGCTATCGCCATCACCAAGCTGCTGTTTTCTGCGGGTGCCAAAAATGTCACGCTGTGTGACCGCTCTGGCATCATCTATGAAGGACGCGAAAAGGGTATGAACTGGATCAAGCAAGAGATGGCAAAGATTACAAATCCCGCGCGCATCACCGGTACTTTGGCTGACGCCATGAAGGGTGCCGATGTGTTCATCGGCGTTTCAGCCCCGGGCTCGGTGACACAGGATATGGTGCGCAGCATGAATAAGGATGCAATCATTTTTGCCTGTGCGAACCCCACACCCGAAATTTTTCCTGATGAGGCCAAGGCCGCCGGCGCCCGCATCGTTTCGACTGGTCGCAGCGACTTCCCTAACCAAATAAATAACGTTTTGGCCTTCCCTGGCATTTTCAGGGGCGTTTTTGACGTCCGCGCCAGCGACATCAACGAGGAAATGAAGGTGGCAGCCGCGCACGCGCTGGCAGAGTTGATTACCGATGACGTTCTTAACGAGGAGTATATCATTCCTAAAGCCTTTGACCCGCGCGTTGGCCCAGCCGTTGCTAACGCCGTCGCACAGGTTGCTCGAGATAGCGGCGTCTCCCGTATCTAATACGGATATTCCCTTTTTAACTCGCACCTTCCCCCACAGAAGGCCGACCACCGATGGTATAGAATCATTATAAGGAGGAATTATGATGTCAAATCTCAACACGCAGAAAAAAGAATCTACTTATAAGCTGTTTAACCTCCCTTGGCCGTATTTCGCCGGCTTTTCAGCTATTGTTCTGTGTGCAACATATCTGGGCGTTTTGCCAACCGGCATGGCCGGATGCTTCGCATTTATGATCGTTCTGGGCACTATTCTAAATGAAATAGGCGAGCGCACGCCCATTATCCGTTCCTATCTGGGCGGCGGCGCTATTGTTGTTATTTTCGGTTCAGCGCTCATGAACTACTTTAACCTGCTACCTGCGTTGGTCAAGACGCTTGAGGATGGCACCAAGGTTTATAATATGACGCTGATGAAAAACCTTGATCTGGTCGGTAACATCAGCGCGTTCTTTAAGCCTTCTGGCGCGTTTCTCGATTTCTATATTGCTGCGCTGATTACCGGCTCAATTCTGGGCATGAATCGCAATCTGCTTAAAAAAGCAGCCGCGCGTTATTTCCCTGCCATCTTTGGTGGCATTGTGCTTGCTTTCAGCCTATGCGCACTTGTCGGTGCCGCCATGGGCTATGGCGTTGTCAAATCTCTGCTGCTGATTGCACTTCCGATCATGGGCGGCGGCATGGGCGCCGGTGCTACTCCCCTCTCCAAGATTTTTGAAAGCAGCGGCACCATGACCGCGGCGGAAGCCATTTCGATCATGACCCCGGCCGTGGCGATTGGCAACGCTATTTCCATCGTGCTCGGCGGCATTATTGTCAAGGTTATCTCGAGCAAAAACTGGAATGGTCAGGGGCAACTGATGATATCTGGTGGTGCCGAGGCTGCTGAAATTGAAATCAGCCCTGAGGTACAGGCCAAGCGTGATCACATTAATGTCACCAATCTGGGTATCGGCCTCTTTGCATCCTGCTCCTTCTTCGCTTGGGGCTACATTGTTGCAGCACTGTGGCTAAAGGCAGTTCCTGCATTTAACGTCCACGCTTACGCCTGGATGATTATCAGTGTGGCCATCTGCAAAATTTTTAATCTAATTCCCGAAAACATTGAGATTGCGTGCTATCAGTGGTTCCAGTTTATCATGAAGAATTTGACTGCAACATTGCTAGTCGGTATTGGTCTGTGTTATCTGAACATCAACACCGTTGTTGAAAGCTTTAGCATAACCTACTTGATTTTGTGCCTAGTGACTTGCATCGGCGCTTTTGTCGGCGCAGGTGTCGTCGGCAAAATGGTCGGCTTCTATCCCGTTGAGGCCGGCGTGACCGCAGGACTATGCATGGCTAACATGGGCGGCACCGGCGACGTCGCCGTTTTGTCCGCAGCCAACCGCATGGAGCTGATGCCGTTTGCGCAGATTTCTTCCCGTCTCGGCGGTGCAATCATCCTTATTGTCGGTAGTTTAATGTTGTCCCTCATGGGCAGCTTACTCTAAATCTTCCTCTTTTAAGTTGGGGCGTTGCTGTCACTCGGCATCGCCCCAGTTACCCTACAAAAATCGCGTTTACTGCGTCTGCCGCCATCGGGCGAGATTATTCTCTTTCCCCAAACGAGAAGGCGGGGTTTACGACTCTTTTTACATCATTCCTAGTATTACTGCACTTTACCAGCTTGTTTCAATATGCGTGGGGGCTGCTGTCACGAGACTTCATTCACCACACTAAGGATCTAAGGAGGATTTTTATGGCCGACTGTCTCAAATGTGCAAATGCCGCAGCCTATCCTTTTCGGGTTCTTGAGATTCGGACACTCCATGTTCGGGATATAACCGGAGAAAAGCGTGTTCAGGCCCTTGGAGAACTTAAAAGTTACGCTGTCTGTAAAAGTTGTGCTGCCACGCATCTCGAAAAAGTTAAAAACCCAATTGCCACAGCATTTAAACGCATTGTCGCCTTTGGTGCGATTCTGGCGCTTGGACTGATTATGACGGTGGTTTTCCAACATGCTAACAGCGCGTTACGTCTTATGGGATTCGCCGCCATTATCTGCGGTGTGCTCGGCCTGATCTCCTCCGCCCAGTCTACGCGAAAACATCAGCAGCTTTTTGCCGGGCTGGATACTGAGCAGGCCCTGGCGTTCTCCGCTTGGGAAGTGATGCTGGAAAATGCCCCAAAAAAGTCAGCTGACGCCGATCTGACCTATATCCCCATCAACGAAAAAACGCTTGCGGCCAAAAATGGCGATTTAATGATCTTATATGATCTACTGCCGGAAATTGCTGTTCAAGCACATCGGATTTTGCATCAGAATAATGTGGCATAACAGCCAAATCATTTTGCGATAGTGTCAGAAAAACGTCTCTGTCGCACCCATGGTCTAACCATGTATCTTTAGCCATTTTTCAGCTCGAGTAAAGCCGATTATAAATTAATGCTGCATACCTCTCTAGGCGTTTTGCATAAGTTGATTGCAACTTTGCTTGATGCCCAGCATATATAAATACCAATCTCCTCAAAATTCAGGGGTAATTATTAAGACAGGGCGCCTGTTTGAAATCAATTGGTTTCAAACAGGCGCCCTGTCTTATAGGTTCTCTATCCACCACTTCACCGCCAGCGATGACACACAGTTGTTGCCAAATAAAACCCCTATTGCTGAAAATAATATTTTATCGTATACTCAATGAATAACAATGCGCTTGCAAACGGTCATATGATACCCAAAATGGTCCGCATCAATAGCAGCCCATGCAAGCTATCTTATGAGCCGGGAGGGTGGGAGAAACATGTCTATTACAGTTGCTGATGCCTTGCAAATAGGAGATCTGTCCCGCTGCAAGCTTCTGGCCGGAAGCAACGGATTAAACCGCAATATCAGCTATATCGACACCATGGAAATACCGAATATCCAACCTTGGCTCAAAAAGAATGTACTGGTAATTACGACGGGATATTCTATTCGCGATGATGTCTCAGCGTTACCGCGCCTGATCCGTGACTTGGAAAAAGCCGGTTCAGCTGGCCTTGCAATTAAGACGCGGTTTCTCGGGGATATCCCGTGCGAAACGATTCAACTGGCAGACCAACTGGCGGTACCACTTATTGAAATTCCGCACGAAATTCCGTTTATCGAACTGACCATGCCACTAATGAAAGCGATTGTCGGGGAGCATAGCCGCAACCTTGAATTTTCCGAGCAGATGAATCAGAAATTTCTGGAGTTAGAGCTCAATAACGGCGGCTTTGAAAGCATCGCTAAAGCGCTCGCCAATTTGATCGGCCTTTCCGTGGTCATTGTGTCCCGATCCTTTTCGGTGCTGGCCTTCAGCGAGGAAACTGATCTTCCGATACCGCCGACTTTGCTTGCTTCCGATATTGACGGTAGCCTAAAACTGAGTGAGCGTGTATGCACCTATTTGGTTGATGCCCTTGACAGCGATATTTTGCTTACTGCTGATATCCCTGAATTTGCACACCTGACAATGCGCCGCGTCGTCATACGCAAGCAAATCTGTGGCTACATCTGCATTATTGGCCAAGGTCAAGCACTTGACGATATGCAGCTCATTGTATTGCATCATGCTGCTACCAGCGTTGCACTTGAAATTTCTAAGCTTCAAAAGCTCGATGAGCATATACGGTTTATGCAAAACAGTTTGTTTATTGATCTGCTAGCCGGGAATGTCAAATCCGCCACTGAAGCTGAAAGCCGCGCTAAGCTGCTGCGTTGGCCTGCGCTACCTGCCCGGCTAGCCCTTGTAGATGTTGACCGATTCGGCACGGTCATCCGCAATTTCAGCGAGGAGAAGATACAGAATCTCAAAGAAAGCCTTCATCAATTGATTTGTGAATGCCTGGCCTCTTATCGTTATCCCTACATTGTTTTAATTTACGGCAACAGCTTTGTTATTCTTTTAGCTGAAACTTTTCCCGCACAAGAGCTGTCCCGCGCGTTCAGCGTCATATTTGGCCTAATAAAAAACCGGTATAACATTTCTGTCACGATTGGTATTTCTGATTCCCGCGACAGCTACGCCGAGCTCCCGACCTCTTATGAGGAAGCTTGTGACGCTATCGCCATCGCTCGGGTAGCGAGCTCCAACAGTCCAGTACAGATAATTTCAAATATTCGTTTTGAACAAGCACTACTAAAATGCTGCTCCACTGAATATTTCCGCAAGTATGTCGAAAATACGATTGGTAAACTTGAGCAGTATGACCGGCATCACGAAACCGACCTGACCAAAACGCTGGATATTTTGATTGAAAACATGGGTGCCCGACAGATAACTGCTAAAAAATTGTATATTCATCGCAATACACTTGCAAATCGGCTCAATAAAATTGAAAAGATCACTGGGCTTGATCTTTCTAAAAACGAAAATCTCTACCGCCTTGGGTTCGCACTCAGAATCCGGTATTATGTTTGACCTTGCAACCCCGAAATGTGCATCCTGCACATTTCGGGGCCTTTTTTCGTTTCAGCTTGAATATCGACAGCCGATTATGAACGAGTTATACTTAAAATCAAGAAAAATCGGCTGCCATTTACCAAATCGGCAAGTTTTCGGCATATCCGGTAATTGGCGCTGCACAAAAGCGTCGCGATTTTTGCAGCTTTTCTTGCAAAAAGCCACCGTCATGAAAGGAGGAAAAATCAAGAATAATATCCCCTTCCGCTTATTTTACAGCGGGCCAGACCGAGTTGCCGATGTCTAATTGGTAATCGGGCACACCTGTAAGAACAAAGGAGATGACATTGATGGAGAAAGAAAAAATATCACAGCCAAAGCTCACCGCGTCAGAACATCCAAAAGCCTTTGAGCCAGCGGTGTTGATGCTTAATACTGTAATGTGCTGTCTGGGTGCAATTATCGGATTGGAACTTATTGTTAGAACAGGTGTGACGCCTAATACGTCCATTGTCGGCGCCTTGTTTGCTATCTTGATTTCTCGTATTCCACTTGCATTCCTTAAAAAGTATCGCAGCGTACACAGGCAGAATCTCATTCAGACTGCTATATCTGGCGCCACCTTCTCGGCGGCAAACTGTCTGCTGCTGCCCATCGGTATTCCTGTTGTCATGGGGCGCCCTGATCTGATCTTCCCTATGTTGATCGGTGTATTTCTGGCAACCTGCATCGACGCGATCATTTTGTATAAAACCTTTGATTCTGAAATGTACCCCGCTGAGGGCGCATGGCCTCCCGGTGTTGCAGCTGCGCAATCGATTTTGGCCGTCGTTGAAAAAGGGCGTAAGGCTTTTCTGTTGGTTGTCGGCATTGTTATCGGCTGGGTCGGCAAGATCGCGGGCATTCCCACCGATCTTCTCGGCGTCTCGTGGTTCGGCGATTTTTATGCCATGTTAGCACTGGGCGTCGGTTCTATCATCATTGGCATTATTAAGACAAACGGATTTGTCGTCTCGTTGTTTGGCCACAGCGCAACGCTTGTATCAGGCCTTTTCGGCGTAGATTTTGTCTATAGCAAGCACGCCATGATCAACTATATGCCACATGGCATCATGATTGGCGCGGGCGCTGTCTCTCTGCTCCAGTGCGCTTTTATGCTGTTTAAAAAGGGCAACGGTAACGCGACCGCCGCTGGAAAATTCACCAGCAGCATGAAAACGCTGAAAAAGACGCTGGGCTTGGGCTATGTTGCTTATTTTGTAGTCGCAATGCTACTGGCGCTCATCACTGGCATCGTCAGCAGCATGAATTTCATGACAATGGTCTTTTGGCTGATTTTTGCCGCTTTTGCCGCTATTGCCTCCGAGCTGATTGTTGGCATTTCCGCCATGCATTCCGGCTGGTTTCCAGGCTTTGCAACCGCGCTGATCTTTTTGCTCGTCGGTATGCTGATCGGGTTCCCACCCATGGCGCTGGCGGTGTTGGTTGGATTCACTGCGGCCACCGGCCCCGCATTTTCCGACATGGCGTATGATCTCAAGTGCGGTTACATCCTTAGAGGCTCTGGTAGCGATCCAGCATTAGAAAAGGAAGGCCGCAAGCAACAGTTCTACTGCGAAATGTTCTCTTTCACCATCGCGTTTGTTATGGTGGCATTATTAGCTAATAAGTATTTTGATCAAGGCCTGTTGGCTCCTGTCAGCAAAACCTTTGCCACCACCATTGATGCGGGCACCAGCCCCGAGGTGGCAAAATGGCTTTTGATCTGGGCACTTCCGGGCGCTATCATCCAGTTTATCGGCGGCAAGCGGCAAATCGGCATTCTATTTGCCACCGGTCTGCTGGTAGGCAGCATCATGAACGGCCTGACTATCATTGTCGGCCTGATGATTCGTCTGATTGCCGTCAAGCAAAATAAAGAAAACGAGCAGGTACTCAACATTCTGGGCGCAGGCGCGTTGGCAGGTGCTGCAGTTTACAGCTTCTTCACAGCCACGTTGGGTTTGGCAAAGCGCAAATAACGTTTGTACAAAATATTTAAAACTCTGCCGCTTGGCCTATACGCGTATCCCTGTTTAGAGGGATACGCGTATAAAGAATGTCTAAAAACGCTTTATATGGCCGAGTAGTGCGCTTCTTCTCATCCCCAAATTATTTGCAGATAAGGAGAAAATCCCATGGAAATATCAGACGCCATAAAACAGCGAAGAAGCATCCGAAAATTCAGTGATCGCCCCGTATCGGATGCGCTGCTGCTTGAGCTTGTTCACGCTGGTGCTATTGCACCCAGCGCCAGCAATCTTCAGGCGTGGCAGTTTGTTGTGATTAACGAACCTGAATTGGTACGCAAGGTCAATTTATTTAGCCCCGGCCTCAGCGGAAAACCACCTGTTATCATTGCCATCTGTTCGGATATGGAGCACGCCAGCATGCATGGTTCAAAAAACTCCGAGATATATGGCTGTATGATGGATGCGTCGATGGCTGCCGAAAACATCATGTTAAAAGCGCTGGAATTTGGACTTGGCACCTGCGCCATCAAATCTTACAACGTTACTGCGGTTACAAAACTGCTAAAGCTTCCCGACCACTTTCGTATGGAGCTTTTAATTTCGGTCGGCTACCCTGAGAGCGATTTAAAACCCCGACGTCTGCGTCCGTTAGAGGAAATTATGCACTGGAACGCCTGGGAGGAAACAACATGAGCGAACAGGAACATCAGGCTTGTTTAGAACTATTGGTCTATATGCTGATCAGTGCGGCCGCACTGGGAGATGAACCAAAAATTTACGGCCCCCTCAGACTTGCCGAAGCTTCACGTCGTCTTGGACAAATTATGTTAAATTGCGACCCGGGAAACCGCTCACTAAGAGAGCTGGTCGCCATCATTGAGGACGGTAAGCATAAGTCTATGTCCGACGAAGCCGGTTTTTATGCGATGCTACAAGATGCAGTCATCAAACTTGTGGATTTAATGTGATGTTCATTTTCGGTCATCCGAGAATGACTTACAGTAATTAAAAAAATGGAGGAAAAGTAATGTTAATTAAACAGGTTATAGAAACCTTTGATATTCTGGATAGCAGCACCGTTAGCGGTGCAGATGTGGCGCGTTATTTAAAAAGCGTTAACCCCGAAGCACAGGTGGAAGTTTATGAGCTCAAGGGGCCTAAGGGCAGCACCGACATGGTTAAGGTCAGAATTCCGGGCACAAAAGGCAAGGCCTCGGGTGGCACAGCACCCACCCTCGGAATTTTAGGGCGCTTAGGCGGCATCGGTGCACGACCCGAGGTCATTGGGTTTGTATCGGATGGTGACGGTGCGCTGGCCGCTATCTCCGTTGCCTCAAAACTTTTAGATATGCAAAAAAAGGGAGACTATCTAGAGGGTGACGTCTTCATCTCCACACAGATTTGCCCCCACGCGCCAACAGCACCGCATAAGCCGGTGCCCTTCATGGGCTCGCCGGTCGAAATGTCACAGGTAAACAAAGAAGAGGTTTCGCCCGAGCTTGATGCCATCCTGTCGGTGGATACCACCAAGGGTAACCGCGTTATTAATACACGAGGATTCGCTATTTCGCCCACCGTTAAGGAAGGCTATATTCTGAGCACCTCTGAGGATTTACTGGAGCAGATGCAGATTTCAACCGGTCGTCTACCCTATGTCTTTCCGCTTGCGACGCAGGATATCACCCCCTATGGCAACGACCTGCACCATCTAAACAGCATCCTTCAGCCGGCGACGGCAACCAATGCCCCCGTGGTCGGCGTTGCCATCACCACCGAAGTGATGGTGCCCGGCTGCGCCACCGGCGCCAGCCATTTTGCCGATGTGGAGGAAGCATCCAGATTCATGCTGGAGGTCGCCAAATATTTCGGTAAAGGTGATTTAAAATTTTATAATGAAGAGGAGTTTGCCCTGATACAGAAGCTTTACGGGTCGATGAACCATCTGATGACCCTTGGCAATAAAGAATAAATGCAAAGTCAGGAGGGATATTCATGAAAATAGGCGCAATTACCATAGGGCAAGCGCCCAGAACCGATGTCACAGACGACATTATGCATATTTTCGGCGAAAAAATTGAGCTATTGCAAAGGGGTGGCCTTGATGGTCTGACCGCCGAGCAGATTGCAAAGTTTAAGCCCGGCCCCGATGATTATGTGCTGGTCTCGCGCCTAACCGACGGAAGTTCGGTGACCTTTGCCGAACGTTTTATTCTCCCCAGGCTGCAGGAGTGCATTGACGAGCTGGAAGCTGAAGGCGTGCGCCTGATCATGTTTTTCTGCACTGGCGATTTTCCTGACAGCTTAACTTCTCATGTTCCGCTCATCTATCCCTGCGACATTTTAAATCAGGTTGCACCGCTTTTGAGCAAGCAATCCAATCTGGTCGCTGTCACCCCCTCTCCCCTTCAGGTGGCGCAGTGCGAACAAAAATGGGTCAAATTTGTAAAAACGGTCAAGGCCATTCCCGCTTCACCCTACGAATCTTTTGAAGCATTGGAAGAGGCGGCCGAAGAAATCAAAAAACTCGACGCCGATCTTGTCATTTTAGACTGCATCGGCTATACCCAGCAAATGAAAAATATGTTTGCCAAAAAAACAGGGAAGCTGGTTGTGTTGCCCAGAACGTTGCTGGCGAGGGTCATTTCTGAGCTGACTGACGTAGAATAGGAGGTTTTCATGGATTTAGTGGAAATTTCCCGGAATATTCTAACCGCTTGCATGGGTGTCAAACCGGAGGAACAGGTTTTGATTGTCACCGATGACACCCGGATTAATATTGCGCGCGCGCTTTATGACGGTGCCCGCTCTTTGGGATGCGAGACCATCTTGTCGGTGATGCAGGAGCGGACACTCAACGGCGAGGAGCCCCCGCCGGTCATTGCCGAGGCCATGAAAGCAGCCGACGTTGTGGTCTGCCCCACAGCGAAATCGCTAACTCACACCAATGCCCGCATCAACGCCGCTAAAGCGGGCACCCGCGTTGCCACCATGCCAGGCATCACCGATGAGATGTTTGGGTGCGGTGCTATGACTGCCAATTATGCCGAGGTTGCACGACTAACCGATAAAATCACGCAGCTGCTGACCAAATGCAAAAATGCCCGCATCGAAAAAGAAGGCTGTGTATTGACGCTGAATCTTGAGGGACGTCAAGGTGTCCCCAGCCCTGGGGTTTATAAGCAGCCCGGTCAGTGTGGTAACCTGCCGTCGGGAGAGGCCTATATCGCACCGCTGGAAAATGGCGTCAACGGCGAAATGATTATAGATGGGTCAATGGTAGGAATCGGTAAACTAGCATCCCCCCTGCATGTGGTCATTCGGAATGGGAAGCTGCAAGAGATTACCGGCGACAAGAGCGAACTGCTACAGGTACTGCTAGCAAACGAACGCAATGCCACGGTGGGCGAGTTAGGTATCGGCACCAACCGCGCCGCTATTTTAAACGGTATCATCCTTGAGGATGAAAAGGTATATGGCACAGTGCATATCGCCTTTGGTACCAACACATCTTTTGGCGGCGTCAACAAGGCCGACTGCCATATGGATGGCATTATTCTCAAGCCGACGCTTTACTTTGACGACCAACTCATTATCGATCAAGGGCTTTTTGTTATTTAATCCCCACAGCTCAAAGGAGATGAAGAAAATGTTTCAGGTAGGCGTAATCCGCGTTCTAACTTCCGATGATCAGAACTTTGTCGATATGCATGGACAAATTATTGAGGCGAATTTTTCGGGCATCCGATGCATTTCCAAATGTATTCCTGATCAATGGGAGGGCATTCACAGCCATGAGCTGGAGAAAATTGCGGTACCCAAGATTGTAGAGGTAGCCAAATCATTTAAGGACGTCGATATGATTATTGTCAGCTGTGCGGATGACCCCGGGGTAGTGGAAGTCCGCAAAGCGCTGCCCGGCATACCAGTGACAGGTGGCGGCGAAACCACAGCGGCACTGGCAATGAAGTATGGGCAGAAAATTGCGATTCTCGGCATCGTCGACTATGCCCCCAAAGCATATCTGCGTATGATTCCCGATAAAATTATCGCCGTCGGCAAGCCGGATGGGGTCGACAGTACACTGGATTTGATGACCCCCAAGGGCCGGGAAAGCTGCTTAAAAAAGGCTAAAGAACTTAAAGATATGGGTGCCGAGGTCATTGCGCTGGCCTGTACCGGCCTGACCACTATTGGTATCGCGGGAGAAATTGAGCGCGAAATCGGCATCCCTGTAATTGATCCGGTTTTAGCGGAGGGTACCTTTGCCTATTTCGAGGCTGTTCGAAACTCTATGCTTTAAGTAGAATTAAAGATTTGGGGAGAACTAACGATGATTAAATTAACAAAAGAACAATGTTTGCAAGCGCTTTATGGTGGCCTGCTGCTTGGTGGCGGTGGTGGCGGCAGCCTTAATCTTGGCGTAGAAGCTTTGGAAGAAGCTTTTCGTCACACCGACACGCTGACGCTTCTGGATATATCGGAGTTACAACCACAGGATACCCTTGTAAATGTCTCGCTGGTCGGAGCGCCCTCCGCCAAGGACACCTGTATAACCCTTGCCCATTGGCGGACGGTACTCGAAAATTTTGAGAGTAACAGTGGCATGAAAATTGCAGGCTTTACGACCTGTGAAAACGGCGGTGTCTCCACCTCCAACGGCTGGATCATTTCCGCCATAACTGGTATTCCGCTGGTGGATGCACCTAGCAATGGCCGCGCACACCCCTCAGGCGTGATGGGTAGCATCGGCCTGAACTGCGCCCCGGATTATACGACGGTACAGTCCGCTACCGGAGGCAAGGGAGAACGTTATGTCGAGACAGTAGCCAAGGGCAGCCTGATAGCAACATCTCACCTTGTACGTCAGACAGCGGTTGCAAGCGGCGGATTGTGTTGCGTGTTGCGCAACCCTGTCTCGGTGGCCTACGCAAAAGACCACGCCGCAGTGGGGGCTATTACGCAAGCGTTAACACTCGGCAAGGGTTATCTAGCCCGTCTGGGCAATATACCGGCACTTTTAAGTTTTTTAGAAACGGAATACAGTGCCGAAGTAATCTGCCATGGAACAGTTTTTGATTACAGCTTGAATATGGACGGCGGCTATGATATCGGTTCTTTACATGTTAAAGGCGACTCGGGCGACTACGAACTATCCTTTTGGAACGAATACATGAGCTTGGAGAAAAATGGTGTACGTCTCGGCACTTTCCCCGATCTGCTGGTGACACTAAACGCCTCCACCGGTCTTGCAGTATCCAGCGCGGAAATTGGCAATGGTATGCCGGTAGTGATTTTAAAAATCCCGGCTTCCCAGCTAATTTTAGGTGCAGGCATGTATCAGAAGCAGCTGTTTGAGGAGGCCGAAGCCATCCTGAAGCGTGAGCTGGTCAAATATCAGGCAAGCCTATTTACAAACTAAATCTTAACTCGTTCTACGACAAAATGATCCGCAGAAAAATATCTGCGGATCATTTTTATTACCTTGAAGTAGTCGCTGAAAGACTAATATTTACTATCGCTTTCGGTAAAAGAATTGTATTTTTCCAGTTTAACAGAAGATGTATGCACCGGTGCTGAATATATGGAATTCTCAGTCGATCTTAGTTTAAATCTATAAATGAGGTCTTTCAACACATTTGACTGACTTGACAATTCTTCGCTTGCTGCGGCGTTTTCTTCGGCAGTAGCAGCATTATTCTGAATCACTGAAGAAATTTGTTCCACGCCTTGATCAATCTGTACAATCGCAGTGGCTTGCTCGTGCGAAGCCTGCGAGATTTTATTAATTAACTCAA